>CAMLQS010000394.1 GCA_946482165.1 uncultured Verrucomicrobiota bacterium
TATCAACTCTGCTGATACACCCGCCCCATAACAGTCCGTCCGCCGCCGCCCCACCCCGCCGCCATTGGTCATTGGACATTCGTCATTGGTCATTCCTTCCATGCCCCCCCTTCTTCCCTCCACCCGCCGCGAATTCCTCCGCCTCGGCGCCAAGGGCGTCGGTCTCCTCGCCTTCAGCCGTTTTGCCCCGCAGTTCCTCGTCCAGAGCACCCTCGCCGCGCCCGCGCCGGAAAAGGACCGGCGCATCCTGGTTCTCGTGCAGCTCGCCGGAGGAAACGACGGGCTCAACACCGTCGTCCCCTACGCCGATCCCGCCTATCGCGCGCTCCGCCCCACCCTCGCGCTCAAGGAAAAGGACATCCTCCGCCTCGACGACCGTCTTGGCCTCCACCCCTCGCTGACCGGCGTCCACGCGCTGCTGCAGGAAGGCCGCCTCGGCATCGTCCAAAACGTCGGCTACCCCAACCCCAACCGCTCCCACTTCCGCTCCACCGAGATCTGGGAGACCGCCTCCGCCGCCGACGAGTCCGTCTCCTCCGGCTGGATCGGCCGCTTCCTCGACAACGCCTGCGCCGGCCCCGATCTGCCCGCCTTCGCCACCGACAAGGAGCCCGACGCGATCCACATCAACGCCGAGGTTCCCCAGTCCTTTGGCGGCGCAGTTCCGCACAACACCTACGGCCTTACCCTCGGCGCCCGCTCCGGCCGCGCCGGCCGCGACGAGGTCGCCCTCCTCGAGCGCATCGCCTCGCGCCCCGGCGCGGGCCTCTCCGCCCGTCCCGACGCCCACGACGAGCACGCCAACCACGCCTTCCTGCGCGCCACCCTCATGGACTCGCTCGTCGCCGAAAAGCGGATACAGGCCATCATCGACTCCAACAAACCCGAGGCCGCCTATCCCGGCGGCAACTTCGCCCAGTCCCTGCGCAACATCGCCGGGCTCATCGCCGCCGGGCTTTCCACGCGTGTTTATTTTGTGAGCCTCGGCGGCTTCGACACCCACGCCGGCCAGTTGAACGCCCACGCCAACCTGCTCCGCCAGCTGTCCGAGGGGCTCGCCGCTTTCCAGAAGGACCTGAGCGCCCGCAAACTCGACGACCAGGTCCTCACCATGACCTTCTCCGAGTTCGGCCGCCGCCCCAACGAAAACCAATCCGCCGGCACCGACCACGGCACCGCCGCGCCGCTCTTCGTCATGGGTCGCCAGATCCACGGCTCGCTCCACGGCAGCGCCCCGAGCCTCGAAGTGGAGAAAAACGCCGACCTGACCTTCTCGACCGACTTTCGCTCCGTCTACGCCACCGTCCTCGACCGCTGGCTCGAGACTCCCGCCGACAGCATCCTGGGCGCGCGCCACGAACGCCTCGACTTCCTCGGCTGATCGAGGGTGGGGCGCGACCGCCGGGCGCGCCGCGTGGGATTTGCGATCACCCATAAATGTCCGCAGCGAGCCCGCCCTGCCTCGGAATCCGAACCGGCCCGATCCACCACGGCCACGGCGCCCGCCGCGTCGCGATTTTGAGGGTTTCCCGCCCGGCATCACTTTCTGCCACAAATTGCTCGAAATCTATCAAAATCTCCCAAACAACCTCCGCTCTCTTTCTCCATGTCCGCCTCCCCCCGCAGCAAGAAACCCGCTTCCAACTCCGTCGCCTTCGCCGCCGCGCGAGAGACCTACGCCGCCCTCGGCGTCGACGTCGAGGCCGCTCTCGCGACGCTCGCCGCCACCCCCATCTCCCTTCACTGCTGGCAGGGCGACGACGTCGGCGGCTTCGAGAAAGCCGATGCCACGCTCTCCGGCGGCGGCATCCAGACCACGGGCAACTACCCGGGCAAGGCCCGCACCCTCGACCAGCTTCGCCAAGACCTCGACCTCGTCCTAAAACTCCTTCCCGGCCGCCATCGCCTGAACCTCCACGCCATCTACGCCGACTTCGCCGGCAAACCCGTGGACCGCGACGCCATCGAGCCGAAGCACTTCGCCTCCTGGGTCGACTGGGCGCAGGAACGCAAGCTCCACGGCCTCGACTTCAACCCCTCCAACTTCTCCCACCCCAAGTCCGCCGAGGCCACCCTCTCCCACCCCGACAAGGCCATCCGCGACTTCTGGATCGCCCACTGCGCCGCCTCCCGCCGCATCGGCGCCTCCTTCGGCAAAAAGCTCGGCACCCGCACCGTCACCAACGTTTGGATACCCGACGGCTCCAAGGACACCCCCTTCGACCGCGCCGCCCCCCGCGCCCGCCTCGCCGACTCCCTCGACAAGGTCTTCGCCGAGAAACTCAACGCCAAGCACCACCTCGACGCCGTCGAGTCCAAGCTCTTCGGCATCGGCGCCGAATCCTACACCGTCGGCTCGCACGAGTTCTACCTCGGCTACGCGCTCAAGCGCGGCGACGTCGCCTACTGCCTCGACGCCGGCCACTTCCACCCCACCGAGTCGCTCGCCGACAAGATCTCCTCCGTCCTCCAGTTCGCCCCCGCCCTCCTCCTCCACGTGAGCCGCGGCGTGCGCTGGGACTCCGACCACGTCGTCATCTCCGACGACCCCACCCGCGCCATCTTCGAGGAACTCGTCCGCGGAAACTTCCTCGGCCGCACCGCCATCGGCCTCGACTACTTCGACGCCTCCATCAACCGCATCGCCGCCTGGGTCATCGGCACTCGCGCCGCGCAGAAGTCCCTCCTCGCCGCCCTCCTCGAACCCGCCGCGCAACTCCGTGCCGCCGAGAAAGCCGGCAACCACGCCCTCCGCCTCGCCCTGTTCGAGGAAAGCCGCGCCCTCCCGCTCGGCCCGGTCTGGGACGAGTTCTGCAACCGCAACAACACCCCCGCCGGCCTCGGCTTCATGACCGAGATCGCCGCCTACGAGAAGACCGTCCTCTCCAAGCGCTAAACCGCAAGCCTCGGAAGGATTGGCCACAAAAAGCACAACGAGGCGCAAAAAGCTGAACTAACCCGCCGCCCTCCTCATCGAGGGCGGCTTCTTCAGCCCCCTCGCCATTAGAGCGGCTAACCCTCCGGCGAAGAACCTCAGCGCGGACCTCCGCGTTTCTTGCCTCTTTTCCTAAATCCAAAGCCTCCCGCGCGCCTATAGGCGCCTCTCCCGCCACATCCGCGCTCCGATTTTTTGCGCTTTTTGTGGCCCAAAACCGCCCTCCGAGTCTTCCCCTTTCCCACTATGTATCAATACGTCAACTACGCCTGGGACGACGCCAAAGCCGCGTCCCTCGATCCCGTCGGTCGCCTCGTCTACCGCTCCAACATCCTGGGGTCCGACCAGCGCATCACCAACACCGGCGGCGGCAACACCTCCTCCAAGCTGACGGAAAAGGACCCCATCAGCGGCCAGCCCGTCGAGGTCCTCTGGGTCAAGGGCTCCGGCGGCGATCTCCGCACCGCCGGCCGCGAATTCTTCTCCTCCCTCTACCAGGAAAAACTCCTCGCCCTCCAGGGCGTCTACAACGCCCGGCCCGACAAGGGCCTCAAGACCCAGGCCGAGGACGACATGGTCGGCATGCAGGCCCACGCGACCTTCAACCTCAACCCCCGCGCCTCCTCGATCGACACCCCCCTGCACAGCTTCCTGCCGGGCAAGTTCGTCGATCACATGCACCCCAACGCGATCATCGCCATCGCGGCGTCCGCTCGTTGCCAGGAGCTCACCCAGGAAATCTTCGGCGGCCAGATGGCCTATGTCCCCTGGATGCGCCCCGGCTTCGAGCTCGGCCTCGCCATGCAAAAGATCTCCCGCGAGCAACCCTCCGTCCGTGCCATCATGATGGGCCAGCACGGCTTCATCTCCTGGGCCGACGACGAGAAGGCCTGCTACACCTGGACCCTCGACTGCATCGAAAAGGCCTCCGCCTACATCGAGGCGAAATACGCCGCGAAGGGCGGCGACGCCAAAGCCTTCGGCGGCCAAAAATATCAGACCCTCCCCGAGGAAAAGCGCCGCGCCACCCTCGCCTCCATCCTCCCCTGGCTCCGCGGCCAAGTCTCCCAGCAGAAGCGTTTCATCGGCACCATCCAGGACGACGAGAAGATCCTCCGCTTCGTCAACTCCGCCGACGCCCCGCGCCTCGCCGCCCTCGGCACCTCCTGCCCCGACCACTTCCTCCGCACCAAGATCAAGCCCCTCTACGTCGACTGGAATCCCCAGACCGAGGACCAGGCTTCCCTCAAGCTCAAGCTCGCCGCCGCCCTCGACCAATACCGCGTCGACTACACCGGCTATTACAACGTCTGCCGCCGCGCCAACTCGCCCGCGATGCGCGACCCGAACCCGACCGTCGTCCTCATCCCCGGCCTCGGCATGATCGCCTGGGGCAAGGACA
>CAMLQS010000395.1 GCA_946482165.1 uncultured Verrucomicrobiota bacterium
GCGGGTGGGCGGCTGGCACAACCTGTGGCCGGACGACGATTTTTATACGCCACGAGAGATGCGCCTGATGCTATGGACCTTCATGGACGCAGAACCCTGGTATGAGGTATTTCTGTCTCCGCAAAAGAACTACGTGCTTCGAACTCGCATCACATAGATGACATAACCACGCGTCCTTCATTGGTTCCGAATACTTATGTCTCGCCGCAATCCTTTGCCCGGAGAAATCCTCGTCCAATTGCCGTGGTGGGTGAGCGCCAGTCTCGCCGTAGCGGTCTACATCGGCCTCCGCTGGATCTTGCCGGCGGTTCAGACCGAAAACGCTCTCCTCAAGGTCCTCATACCCGCGCTCGCCAATCTTGCGTGGCTGCCGACGCTCGTCCTCGGCATCCTTGCCGTTCTCTCGGCGATCTTGGCGAAACGGAAACGAGCACTCGTCGACGAGCAGTCCGGCACGGGGTCGCTTCGCAACCTAAGCTGGAAGGAATTCGAGTGGCTGGTGGGAGAAGCGTATCGCCGGCAGGGATACGCGGTGGAGGAGTTCCTCGGCGGCGGCGCGGATGGCGGCGTCGATTTAATCCTACGCAAGAACGGCGGCAGCTGGCTCGTGCAATGCAAGCAGTGGCGAACGCAGGCCGTGGGCGCACCAGTCATCCGCGAGATCTTCGGTCTCGTCGCCCATCATCGGGCCAACGGCGCCATGGTCATCACCTCCGGTCGCTTCACCCGCGAGGCCCGCTCCTTCGCGGAAGGAAAGACGCTCGAGTTGATCGGCGGCCCCCGGCTGCTCGCCTTGGTGAAGTCGGTTCAGGTCCGCACGCCATCCGACGGTGTGTCTGCTGGCTCCGCGCGTTCCGCCGCTCCGGCTCCAGTCACCGCACCCGCCTGCCCACAGTGCAACGCACCCATGATTCGTCGCACCGCCCGCAAAGGCGCCAACGCCGGCAATGAATTTTGGGGCTGCTCAACCTACCCGACCTGCCGCGGCGTGCGAAACCTCTGACACTCATTCGCCCCTCGTTTAACCCACATGACAATCCGCTTCACCAACACGCGCCGCGATCTGATCGCCGCACAATGGCATCTTTTTCGCCGCAACCGAGCCCTGCGCATTTTCCTTCTGCCCGTCGCCGCCTTTATCCTCTACTCCAGCTTCACCTACTCGGGCGTTCAGGACAAAACGACCGGCTACAAGATCACCTACGCTCTGCTCTATCTCGTCTTCGTGTTGGGCGCGAGCGCGGTCGGCGGAATGGCGGTGACCGCCTTGAACGTCCTGCTTTTCAAAGGAAAAGGCGTGCTGGGCGAGCACACGCTCACGATCTTGGACGAGGGATTGGAAGAAAGCACGGCCTACAACCGCTCCGTGAACCGGTGGTCCGCCATGCCCCCGGTCTGGGCCACCTCGAGCTATTATTTTATCTTCATCACCGACCACATGGCGCATCTGGTCCCTCGCAAACGGCCGCTTCTCGACGGCGACCTCGAGTCCTTCGTCACCGCGGTCCGTGGTCGCATCCCCGCCGCGACCGCGAAATAAAGCCTTCTTTGTGTCTTTGGTGGCCTATAGCCCTGCCCGGAAACACTAGAATGAAGCCCCTCGCCATCATCTTGGTCATGGCCGCCTTTGGTATGGCACTCGTGCTCGTGACCCGCAGAAAGCCTGTGTCGGCGGAAATGCCATTCGATCAGCTCGTCGAATTTCTGCCCAAGGAAGCGGTGGCCATCGCAAGGGATCGCCACGGCATCACTCTCGATTACAGCCCCGCTTCCGTGGAGCAGGTCGAGGCGATTCTCGGCAGGCTCCATGACGAATACAAAAAGCGAAACACCACCGAGGGACAACGCGGCCTAGCCCTGGCCTTCGGCGTTTACATCGGTGAGGTCATCCGCAAGCAGGCAGGCGAAGGCCATTGGAAACAGGACCACCCCGTCGCGGGCGAAGGGTCCATGCCCCTGCATTGGAAAGGCCACGACAGCTTCCCCGTAGCCTGGTGCCTCAAGCGTCTTGCCAACGGGGAGGAGGACAACGTCTGGCACAAATACCAGATGATCGTCGGAAAAGAGCTTGGAGCGCGGCCACTTCAATGAGGCCAGCGTGCGAATCGCCCTCTCTTCGCGTCATCGGCATCGACGTGGGAGGTCCGACGAAAGGCTTCCACGCCGTGGCGCTGGAAGGCCTGGTTATCATCGCCCGTTGGCAGGGGGCGGACGCCACCCACTTGGCGGATTGGTGCGCAGAACAGAAAGCCAAAGTCGTGGCGGTTGATGCGCCCTGCCGCTGGCGCGGTCCCGATCTCGCCCGCGCCGCCGAGCGTGAATTGGCCGCGGAAGGCATCTCCTGCTACTATGCCCCGACCGAGCAGCGGGCCCGCGAGCACGCCTTTTATCAGTGGATGCTGCCCGGCGCGGAACTCTACCGCGCCTTGGCCAACCGCTTTCCGCTCTATCTCGGCGGAGCCGTCGCCGGTCCCGTCGCCATCGAAACCTTTCCGCAAGCGGTGGCCTGCGCCCTCGCCGGCAAAATCGTCTCCGCAAAGCCCAAGGAGAAACGCGTGGTCCGCCGAGAACTGCTCCAACGCGCCGGCATCGCCTTGAGCGGCAAGGAAAGCACCGACGAACTCGATGCGCTACTCTGCGCCCTGACCGCGCTTGGTTTCCTGCTGGGAAAGTTCAAGGCCTACGGCGACCCCGAAGGCGGCTTCATCATCGTCCCCGGAAGCCCGCCGCCTGCGGCGCCGACGGAGGCTCCGGCCCTTTCCGCCTACGCGCCGCTGAAACACCATCTCCAAGATTGGGTCGATATCGACGTCGCTCAGTTCCACTTGGCGCGCTGCTTGGGAGTCCTAGGTCCTGACTGCCCCGCTATGGCCTCTGCCAAGTGGATTTTTTGGTCGAACAACCCCATAGGGAATCTTCTACACCGCGCCCTTCGCGACCTCGCCGCGACAGGCTTCGTCGAAATCGACGAAAAGGAACTAAAGGTGCGATGGACGCCCGACCGCATGAGCGAGAGGCCGAATTGAATTCTATCCGCGTTCCGCAGCTTTCTTTTTTTGCGCCTTCTGCGCCTCTTTGCGGCCAATCCTCCCATGAACCTCTCCCGATTCCTCGACGCCCAAGCTCCCCTCTACCCCACCGCGCTTGCCGAGCTTCAAGCCGGCCACAAGCAAACGCATTGGATTTGGTTTGTCCTGCCCCAGCTCCGCGGCCTCGGCCACAGCCACAACGCCACCTATTACGGTTTGGAAAACGCGGCGGAAGCGGCGGCCTACCTCGCCCACCCCGTTCTCGGCGCCCGCCTGCGTGAATGCGTCGCGGCCATCGTCGCCCGCAAAGACAAAAGCGCCCGCGCCATGCTTGGGTCCCCCGATGACGCGAAGTTCCGCTCCTGCCTTACGCTCTTCCGCGCCGTCGCGGCGCCGGACGATTCCCTCTGGCAAGACGCCCTCGACCAGTTCTACGCGGGCGAAGCCGACTCCGCCACACTCCGCCTTTTGGCTGGCTGATCCGCCCCGCACCCTCTCATGCGTCGATTCGTTTCCCGGTTCAATACCTCGTCGGGCGAGGTCTCCTCCGGTGGCAAAGCGAAAGCTGCGCGGCCGTCCATCGCCTTTCTGGTGCTCATCAACGGGCTGATCTTTTTTGCGTTCGGCGCCGTGGGAAACCACACGCTCGGCATCCTCTTTCATGTGCCAACGACGGCGATATTCATGCTGTTTTCGGCCCTGCCTCAGACCTTGGTCCACCGCTTCGCCGAACGAAACCGTTGTTTGAAACCTGTTCCACGGACCCTTGCCTACCTGAGCCCGATCCTCTTGCTTTTGCTCGCAGGGACATTGCTGCCGAAAGGGCCGCAAAAACCAAATCATCTCAATCCCGCGCCCTCTCCCGATGGACGCTATGAGGCGCGCTTCAGCTCCCCCTCTCCGGGCTGGGACATCGTCGTCGTCGACACGGCGACCGGCAACAAGTGGAAGGAAGAAACATCCTTCATGCCGCATCTTCAGATCTATTGGCGCTGGGATGTGAACAACCGGCTCTGGATCTACAACAGCGACAATGCCGGGGTTCACTTTCTCGAGCCTGACGTGGAGGGATGGACGCTAAAGGACTGGGGATGGAGCCACACCGCCGCGTCTGGCATGGGGCACCTCACTCCGCCGGCGGAACTCTATCCCGAATATGCGCGCGCAGGCCGCTGAGCACCGGCGCACACCTTTCGCACCTAGGCGCTGTCTTCGAAATAAACCTACGCTCTGCTGACGCCCTGCGGGGGAGAGGGAAATCACGCTGGGCCTGCGTTGCCCGAGGTGGCACGGACCTCTGGTCC
>CAMLQS010000396.1 GCA_946482165.1 uncultured Verrucomicrobiota bacterium
CGGGGGAGCTGCGCTGGGGGCGCCGGCATCTCCTCCCCGGGGTCTGGCACGGTCGGCGAGGCAAATCCGCGGCGGACGGACGCGGGCCAAAACGGCCGGATCTCACCCCGCCCTGACGTTCACGCGCCGGGCGCGAGGCCGCGCTCGCTGGCGGCGGCGAAGGTCAGGATGCGGGCGAACTCAGGGGTGGACGCGTCGGGATGGGCGGCGAGTCGCTCCAGCGCCTGCGAACGATTCAGTCCGTCGCGATAGAGGATGCGAAACGCGCGGCGCACGCGCTCGAGTTGCTCCGGGGTGTGGCCGCGGCGCTCGAGGCCGACCTTGTTGTAGGCTCGCACGATAGCGGGCGCGCCATCCGCGATGAAATAAGGCGGCAGGTCGTGCACGAGCTTGGCCGTGGCCGAGAGCATCGCGTGCGCGCCGATGCGACAAAACTGATGCACCCCGCCGTAGCCGCCGATGACCACGTGGTCCTCGACCGTGACATGGCCCGCGAGCACCATGCCGTTGCTCGCCACCACATGATTGCCCACCACGCAGTCGTGCGCGATGTGGCCGGAGGCGAGGAACGTGTTGTCGTCGCCGACGGTGGTAAAGTCGCCGTCGTTGGTCGCCGAGTGAACGGTGAAATACTCCCGAAAGACGTTGCGCGAGCCGATGCGCACGCCGGGGTTGCCGCCCTTGAACTTCATATCCTGCGTCTTGCCGCCGATGCAGGCGTAGGGGAAAATCTCGCACGCCTCCCCAAGCCAGGTGTTGCCCTCGACGGAGGCGTGATGGTGCAGGCGGGTGCGGTCCCCGAGACGCACGCCGGGGCCGACGTAGCACAGCGGCCCGATTTCGACATCGGCGCCGAGTTGCGCGGCGGAATCCACGACGGCGGTGGGATGAATGTTGGTCGGCATTTTCGAGGGATGAGGGATGAGACCTGAAACCTGAAGAACAGAGAAAACCGGGGGAGGACGGGAGCTGGCTTCAGGTCTCAGGTTTCAGCTCTCCGCCCTCGCCCGGCGGGCTTGGCCGCCGGGCCGGACTCAGCCTTCGACTTCGCTGCTGTCGAGGATGGCGAACATCAGTTCGGCGGAGGAGACCACCTGGCCGTCGACGGTGCAGGTCACCTCGGCGCTCGCGAGCTTGGTGCCGCGGGTTTTGGTGAGCTTGGCGTTGAGGATGAGCTGGTCGCCGGGGCGCACGGGCTTGCGGAACTTCACCTTGTCGGCGCTCATGAAGAGCGAGGTCTTCCCCTCGCTGCTGCCGCGGCGGAGCATGAGGATGCCGGCCGCCTGCGCCATCGCCTCGAGCTGAAGCACGCCGGGCATCACGGGATTGCCGGGAAAGTGACCTTGGAAAAACGGCTCGTTGATCGAGACATTCTTGATCGCGACGAGCGCGTCGTCGCCGATAAATTCGACCACGCGGTCGACCATCAGGAACGGATAGCGGTGCGGCAGCGTGTCGAGGATGCGGCGGATATCGAGCTCGGTCTCGGTGGGCAGCACCATCGCGGGGCGCGGCTTCTTTTTGGGGCCCTTCTTTTTCTCGGCGAGCTTCTCGGCGAGGGCCTTGGTGAGGTCGGCGTTGATCGCGTGTCCGGGACGGGTGGCGATGATGTGCGCCTTGATCGGCAGGCCGAGCAGCGTGATGTCGCCGATGATATCAAGCATCTTGTGGCGGACGAACTCGTCTTTGAAGCGCAGGCCTTCCTTGGAGAGGATCTTGTCGCCCTTGATCACGACGGCGCAATCGAGCGAGCCGCCCTTGATCTTGCCCATCTTGATGAGCGCCTCGATGTCCTCGTAGACGGTGAAGGTGCGCGCGGCGGCGATCTGCGTCATGTAGACGTCGGGATCGATGTTGAGGGAGAGAAACTGCGCGTGGATGCCGCGATCATCGGCCGACGTGCAGGAAATTTTGAAGCCGTCGTGGGGCAGCGCGATGATCGACGAGTTGCCTTTCTGGATGGAGACCGGCTCCTCGAGGACGAAGTATTCGCGATCCTTGTCCTGCTCGACCGGGTCGCCCTGCATGACGAGGTCGACGTAGGGCTTGGCGGAGCCGTCGAGGATGGGCGGCTCGGAGGCGTTCATCTCGATGACGCAGTTGTCGATGCCGCAGCCATGAAGGGCGCTGAGCACGTGCTCCACCGTGTGGACCTTGGCATGGCCTTCCTGGATCGTGGTCTGGCGCACGAGGTCGCCGACGAGTTCGGCGCGCGGCTTGAGCTCGGGAGCGCCGTTGAGGTCGATGCGCCGGAACAGGTAACCCGCGTCGGGGGCGGCGGGTTTCAGCGTGAGCGTGACCGTTTCGCCGGTGTGGAGGGCCTGGCCGGAAATAGTGACCTCGCGGGCGAGCGTGCGTTGTTTCATGGCTATTACGTAAGGGGTCAGGGTGCCGAGCCGCCCGCAGGCGAGGCAAGCGCGGTTTCCGTCCCCCGCCCGGCTCCGCCGAGCGAAACCGCGAGGAACTGGCGCAACATCGCGTGTCCCGGCTCGTTCTGCGCCCACGGAACGTGCGGGTAGTCGCCCTCGGCATAGATCGCCCCCGGCCGGGCGGACGCGAGTTTGCGGCCCTCCCCGACCGGAATCACGGTGTCGCCACGCCCGTGCGTGAGCAGCACGGAGGTCGTCGCAGGGAGCTCCCGCAACACTCGTCCGGTATCCAGCCGCTCGCCGCCGAAATACAGCCAAACGCCCATCCGCCGGCCCATGCTCGGCAGGCTCGCGAACGTGCTTTCCAAGACCAGCCCCGCCACCGATCGCCGCGCGGCGAGCTGGGCGGCGAACGCTCCGCCGAGCGAAAATCCATGCGCGATGATCGCGTCGCGCCGCACCTCCGGCCGCGCCGCCACGACATCGAACCAGGCCGCGCCGTTCGCGATGTCATTCTCCAAGGCCGGACGCCCATCCGAACGCCCATAGCCGACGTGCTCGCAGACGAGCACCGAAACGCCGAGCTGGTGCCACGTCTCGACCGTTTGCCGCTGATCATCGATCAGCTCCGCGTTGCCGTGGAAATAGATCACCACGGGCGCGGGGTTTTCCGCCGAGGCGCCTTCCGCCGCCCGCCACCACGCCTCCACGCGTCCGCCCTGCGGAAGCTCGCGCCACCACGACTCGTAACCGACGGGAGCGGTCCGCCCCTGCGCCCTCTCGCGGCCGTCCCGCGGATAAAGCACCGTCTCCACGTTCCGCACCACGAGCGCGCAAAACGTTACATAGCCGGCCAAGGCCAGCCCGCCCAGCCATAGCACCAGGCGACGTAGCTTCATTGCCCGCCTCCTTTGGCGATTTCCAAGGCGCGCCCATCACCCACACGCGCCAGCAACTCGCGCAAAAGATCCGGACGCTCCTGCGTCGAAAGCGGATAATGGTCGTGGTCGCCCGCCACCGCCCGCGCCCCCGGTCGCGCCGCGGCGAGCAGCAGATGGTGCCGAAAACCCACCACCCCGTCCGGCCGGCCATGGGTCAGGAGCACCGGCACGCGGGGGTCGAGCCGCCGCAGCACCGCGGTGGCGTCGAAGCGTTCGCGCGTGAGCAAGATCCACACGTGCCGATCACGCGCCGCATCGCGCAGGCTCGCCACCGTGCCTTCCAACGCGAGCCCGGCCACCGGGCGCTCGGCCGCAAGCTCCGCCGCGAAAATACCACCGAGCGAAAACCCGTGCGCGAGTATGGTCTCGCGCCTCACCTCGGGTCTCGCCGCCACGAGATCGAACCACTCCGTGGAATCGCCTTTGCAACTCGTTATGCCCGGCGCGCCCTCCGAGCGGCCATAGCCGCGATACTCGGCGAGCAACACGTTCACGCCGAGCTCGTGCCAGACCTCGGCGAAGTCCCGCGAATCGTCGATCAGCTCGCCATTGCCATGAAAGACGATCACGGCCGGCGCCGGTTTTTCGGCCGAGGCACCGTGCGCCGGCAGCCACCAGCCCTCCACCCGCGTCCCATCCCGCATCGCATGCCACCACGTCTCGTAGCCGGACGGGGCGAGTTTGCCCGCCGCCCGCTCCCGCCCATGCATCGGGAAGAGGATCGCCTCTTTTTGCCAGGCCACGACGCCGCAAACCGCGAGGTAACTTGTCGCCGCCACAAGCACCCAGCGCAGCAAAGCCCGCCGCCAACTCCGCGTTTTCTGAACCATCCGGGAAATCTCCCGCCGCGTATCGGCATGGCGAGCCGGAATCACCCTCAGCCGCCGTCTCCAAAAAACGCCAGGCTACTTACCGCCTCCCTGCATGGCATAAGCGGACGGTTAAACTTTCGTGTCAGCAAAGACGATTCTCGCCACTCGCCTGCGATTGAAGTAATCAGACG
>CAMLQS010000397.1 GCA_946482165.1 uncultured Verrucomicrobiota bacterium
TGAAGCATGGCCCCATCGCCCTCATCAGCGACCAGTGTCCAAGCGTATTCTTTGTGCCCAAGGGAGAGCTCTTCAATAAAGTGGTGTCCTCAATGCAGGAGATCAAGGCGCGCAAGGGCCCCATCATTGCTATCGCACCTGAGAGCGTCGAGCTGCCCGATGGTCTCGCCGACGACATTATTGTTATCCCCGACTGTCATGAAGCTGTCCTGCCCATTCTCGCCACCATCCCGGTGCAGCTTCTCAGCTACCACATCGCCCTCTCCCGGGGCTGCGACGTGGACAAGCCCCGAAATCTCGCGAAGTCGGTTACTGTGGAATAATTTTGTTTGATTGCCTCCCCGCCATCCGGTTCCTGATTCTCATCGTTGGCCCCAATTAATATGCGCATCCTCGTCACCGGCGGAGCCGGGTTCATCGGCTCCAATCTAGTTCGCACGCTTCTCCTTCAGCATAGCCACACTGTATTGGTGGTGGATTCACTCACGTATGCAGGCAATTTAGATTCGCTGGCAGACTTGCGAAGCGTCCCGGAATTCTCATTTGTCCAAGCCGATATTACTGATTCTAATGCGCTGAATCGTCTCTTTTCTGAATTTGCTCCAGATTGGGTAATGCATCTCGCTGCGGAGAGCCACGTGGATCGTTCGATTGATGGCCCAGGGGCGTTTATCCAGACGAATGTGGTTGGCACTTTTATATTGCTGCAGGCGGCGCGCTCGTATTATGAACGGCTCGCAGGATCTGTTCGTGATCGCTTCCGCTTTCTGCACGTCTCCACCGATGAAGTTTATGGCTCCCTTGGAAGTTCAGGATTATTCACGGAGGAGACGCCATACAACCCGCATTCTCCCTATTCCGCGAGCAAGGCGGCCAGCGATCACCTCGTCCGCGCTTGGCACGATACCTATGGTCTGCCTGTGCTTGTGACCAACTGCTCCAATAACTATGGACCTTATCAATTTCCGGAGAAACTGATTCCGGTGGTCATTCTCAAGGCGCTGCACGGCGATCCTATCCCAGTCTATGGGAAAGGCGAGAATATCCGTGATTGGCTGTATGTAGCCGACCACGCCGAGGCCCTCCATTCCGTGATCATGTCCGGGAGCGTGGGCCAGACTTATAACATCGGCGGAAACAACGAATGGAAGAATATAGATCTGGTGCGTCTATTGTGCGGGCTCCTTGACGAATTGCGTCCTCGTGCCGACGGCAAGGCTTATTGTGAGCAGATCGATTTTGTGAAAGACCGTCCGGGTCACGACCTAAGATACGCAATCGACGCCTCTAGGATTCACCGCGAGCTTGGGTGGGCGCCGAAACAGGATCACGTCTCGGGCTTTCGTAAGACGGTGCAGTGGTATTTGGATAATAACGGATGGATCCAGAATATTCTAAACGGTTCATATAAACTCCAACGCCTTGGTGTGGATTCCCAAGCATAACTATGATCACTTCAACTCGCAAAGGTATCGTTCTCGCCGGTGGTTCCGGCACTCGTTTGTATCCGTTGACCATGGGTGTGAGTAAGCAGCTTCTCCCGATTTACGACAAGCCCATGGTGTATTATCCGATGTCGGTGCTCATGCTCGCGGGTATTCGCGAGATTCTGATCATATCCACTCCGGAGGATTTGCCGCTGTTCAAGAGACTATTGGGTGACGGTTCGCGTTTCGGTCTGGCATTGTCTTTTGCGGAGCAGCCCCGTCCGGACGGTCTTGCGCAGGCATTCACCATCGCCGCCGACATCGGTTTTTTGGCCCGTGGGGATTCTTCAGCGCTTGTGCTTGGTGATAACATCTTTTACGGGCAGGGCTTTTCGCCACGTTTGCACGCGGCGGCCGAGCGGACACGCGGTGCAAGTGTGTTTGGCTACGAGGTTAAAGATCCAGAACGGTTTGGTGTCGTTGAATTTGATCATAACGGCCAAGCGATCTCTATCGAAGAGAAACCGGTTCGGCCGAAATCGCATTTCGCGGTGACGGGGCTCTATTTTTATGACTCGGACGTTGTAGATATAGCCCGTTCTGTGCGCCCGTCCGCTAGGGGGGAATTTGAAATCACGAGTGTGAATCAGGCCTATTTGGAGCGAGGTGACTTACATGTGGAAGTTCTTGGGCGAGGGCACACTTGGCTGGATACTGGCACGCATGAAAGCCTGATGGAGGCTTCGCAGTTCGTGCGGACTATAGAAAGCCATCAAGGCTACAAAGTTGCGTGCCTGGAGGAGATCGGCTACCGAAACGGGTGGTTGGGCGAAGAGGCGTTGCGGCTTGTAATCAAGAGCCACGGGAAATCGGAATACGGGAGATATCTTTCTACCTTGTGCGCCGCTATATAGGCTTCAACATACGTCAAAAGGCCGCTTCATGCATCTGGATATTCTTCAATTTAGACAGCTGGGTGATTCCAAGGGGTATCTCACGCCGCTCGAGTTCGAGCGGAACGTGCCCTTTCCCGTGAGACGCGTGTATTATATATACGGCACCGCTACAAACTGCCGCCGCGGGTTTCATGCGCATCACAAGCTTAGGCAATTGGCAATCTGCCTTCAGGGCAGTTGCCGCTTTCTCATGGACGATGGTCGTGAAAAAAAGTTAATCACTTTGGCCTCGCGAACAGAAGGACTCCTGATAGAGCCCTTAGTCTGGCACGAAATGGATGAATTCTCGGCGGATTGCCTGCTTTTGGTTTTGGCATCGGATTATTACGAAGAGAGCGATTACATACGGGACTATGCGACGTTCGCAAAATTTTGTGCCGGTCTTCCAGGCTCTCATTGACATCCAATGCCTACTCACGCTGTCATTCATCCTTCGGCCGACGTCCGTGCGGAAACTATAGGCGCTGGCACTCGTATTTGGCAGTTCTGCGTCATTTTGGGCGGTGCTGTGATTGGCAGGAATTGCAATATATGTGCGCATTGTTTGATCGAAAGTGATGTGATCGTTGGTGACGACGTAACGGTGAAATCGGGTGTCCAGCTTTGGGATGGCGTGCGGGTCGAAGACGGGGTATTTATCGGACCTAACGTAACGTTTACAAATGATGTGTTTCCCCGGTCAAAACAGTATAAGCCCGCAGCGATCACGGTGTTAGGTAAAGGGGCGTCGATAGGGGCAAATTCTACGATTCTCCCCGGGATAAAAATCGGTGAGGGTGCAATGGTGGGCGCGGGGAGCGTGGTCACCAAAGACGTGCCTCCCGGGGTTTTGGTTCGCGGGAATCCTGCGCGTTATGTTCGGCAGGTAACTTGAATGACTCGCAGCCCCGTGAATGTTTCTTAACCATTGATTTTATATGTCTTCTTCGATTCCATTTCTGAGCCTGAAGGACGTTAATGGCCCGCACCGCGAAGAGCTTGTCGCTGCGGCCATACGTGTTATTGACGGAGGATGGTATGTGCATGGGCGCGAGCACGAGGCGTTTGAGCGGGAGTATGCCGACTACTGTGGCGCTGCTGATTGCGCAGGGGTCGCGAATGGTTTGGATGCTCTGACTCTGGTGCTGAGGGCTTGGAAGGAAATGGGGCGGCTGGCGGATGGCGACGAAATCCTTGTTCCCGCAAATACTTATATCGCGTCGATCTTGGCTATCACGGAAAACCGGCTGGTGCCAATCTTGGTTGAGCCTGATCCAGCGACCTATAATATCGATCCAAATCGACTTGAGGCGGTGCTAACGGCTAAGACGCGAGCTATTCTCCCGGTTCACCTTTATGGCCAATTGGCTCCGATGGCGGAGATCATGGCTTTCGCGAGGCGGTATAGTCTTCTTGTGTTGGAGGATTGCGCTCAAGCTCACGGCGCCAGCATAAATGGGGTTCGTGCTGGCGCGTGGGGAGACGCAGCGGGTCACAGTTTTTATCCGGGAAAGAATCTGGGTGCCCTAGGGGATGGTGGGGCTGTCACCACGTCAGATGCCGAATTGGCTAAAACGGTGCGCGCTCTCCGTAATTATGGCTCACTAGTAAAATACAAAAATATCCTCCAAGGCCCCAATTCTCGACTGGACGAGATACAGGCGGCATTTTTGCGAGTAAAGCTCCCTCATCTGGACCGAGAAACGCAGCGGCGTCGTGAGATCGCCCGCCGTTACATTGCTGGTATCAAGCATTCGAAAGTTTCCCTGCCGGTCGTTGCTTATGGCGAGGACGCCCATGTCTGGCACCTCTTCGTAGTCCGGGTCCCGGATCGTGATCGGTTTGTCAGCTATCTCCAAGATCGCGGAGTGGGCACAGTGATCCATTATCCCGTTCCGCCCCATCATCAAGCTGCTTACAAAGAGTGGACTAGCCTTTCCT
>CAMLQS010000398.1 GCA_946482165.1 uncultured Verrucomicrobiota bacterium
CCGGTGAGCATGAGCGCGATGAAGCCGGTCACGAAATCGAAGTATTGGCACTCGGGATTCGCGGTCAGCCAGCCCCAGGTCGATCCGAGGTAGGCGCCGACGATTCCCAGCGCGATCGGCAGATCCAGATGCAGCATCCGCGCGCGCAGCGACTCCGCCGCGCGCCCCAGGAAATAGGTGCCGCAGGCGAGCACGCTCAACGTCGCGAACAGCAGCCCCGCCGCCTCGAAGAGCCGGGCGTATTCGAAATCCGCCGACATCCCGAAGTAGTAGGGCAGCGCGGCCATCATCGCGTTCATTGCGAGCGCGGCGGCAAGGCCGGCCTTGCGGGCGAGCCCGCGACTCTCCGACTCGGAACTTGCTCCGACGTCGGACGGCCCGAGGAGATAGCCGAAACGTTGCAACTCCCGCGCGAACTCGGCCGCGTCGAAGCCCGCCTCCGGCGCCCAACGCATGCGCAGACGCCCGGTCTCGGCCGAGGCCTCGATCTCGCCCGCTCCGGGACAGCGCGAATAGAGCCGTTCGATCAGCCATCCGCAGGCGGCGCAGGACATACCTTGCACGCCGAGTTCGAGTTCCGCCGCGCGGCCGCTCTTCGCCGCCTCCATTTCCGCCGCCAGCGCGGCCTCCGTCAGCCAGGCATAATCGCGCGCCGTCTCCATCACCGCGTCCGCGGGCGGAATAACCTTGTCCTTGAGCGCATAGAAATTCTCCAGCCCCTCGTCGCGGATCAGCCGGCTCACGAAAGCGCAGCCGCCACAGCAGAACTCCTCGCCCTCGGCGGTCGGCGCGCCGCAGTGAGAGCAGCTCGGAGCGGCGCGGCGGCGCGGTGCCGCGGCCGGGGGTGATGGGGAGCAGGATGCTCCCCCTACGTCGCCAGAGTAGCGGGAGCATCCTGCTCCCGATTCGAATATCTGTCGCTCTACTGACATATCCAATTCTCCAAACTTGGTCCGATGTAGCCGAAGTCACCCCTCAGCCGCCACACGATCACCAACGCCGCCGCCAGCGCCAGACTGGTGCGCGCTCGCCCGAGGGCGACAGGCGTCAGGCGCGCGCGTATCCAGCCGACGTTGGCCTGCGCGAGCCAGAGCAGCGGCACCGTGCCGAGGCCAAAGGCGAGCAGCAGCTCCGCGCCTCGCGCCGCCGAGCCGGCGAAACCCGCCATCGCGACAAGGAAATACAAAGGGCCGCAGGGCAGCAGTGGAGTCGCGGCGCCCATCGTCGCGGCGACGTGTGTGGCGGGACGTCCGCGCACCCAGCCGCGAACCGCGAGTTGCACGCGCCCGAGCAGCGCGAGGCGCGGCAGGCGGTGGCCGTGTTTGAAGGCAACTAACACAAAATAGACCTCCTTCTCCCACGGCAGCACGCGCATGAGCGGGGCGTCGAAAAACGCCGCGGGCGCCGCTCCCGCCGCCCCGGCGACCGCGCCGAGGAGACCATAAGACGCGAGTCGTGCACCGTGATAGGCGGAATGCACCAGCGAGGCGTCCACGCGTTCACCTTTGGCCGGGGTGATCAGGCAGGCGAGCGGACCGCACATGCCGGCGCAATGCAGGCTCGTCACCAGGCCCGCGACAAAGGCGGCCGCGGGAGTGTTGACCGCCGCGAGCTCCATCAGCGGGTCTCCATCTGAGGTAGGGCGGGACCGCCGGGACCGCCGGTTTTCGTTTTTGGCTCCGCCGACTTCGACGGCGGGCCCGGCGGTCCCGCCCTAACTTCTGAAACGAGCGGCACCGAGCGGACCTCCGCCTTGCCGGCGAAGAAGAACATCGCTGTCCAGGCACAGGCCATCAGGGCAAACACACCGATCACCCCGGCCCACATCGCACGTGAAGTTTTCATTTGGTTTCCTCCCTCAGAAGCTCGGCGTCGGGACCGGTGAAATCGGCCTTGCTCCGCAGTTCGTAAGCCCCGTCCTCGGGGCGCGCCACGACCACGAAGTGGAAGGGTCCGGAATATTTCTCGCGCGGCACGCTGACAATCAGCGGACGCACTTCCTCGGCGAGCGGAGCCAAGGTCACGCTCTCCTCGAAACCGAACTGCTTGAGGCCCTCGCCCTCGGCGACCACGCGAAACGATGCCGGCACATCGCGTTTGTTCACGAGCCGCACCAGGAACTGGTTGCGCACGATCTCGGCGTCGACGAAGTAGGGCGCCCCGCCAAGGCGCGTTACCCCAAGCGATGCGGGACGGACGGTCGAGAGAGCCCACGTGGCGGCGAAGGCCCCGGCAGCGAGGAGTATCCCGTAAAGCCACAAACGCGGGCGGAGCCAGCGGGTGCGGCCGCCGTTGAAACCGGCGGTGGAATCGTAGCGAATGAGGCCGGTGGGACGATTCACCTTCGTCATCACCTCGTCGCACGCGTCGATGCACGCGGCGCAGGCGATGCACTCGATCTGAAGGCCTTGGCGGATGTCGATGCCGGTCGGGCAAACCTGGACGCAGCGGTTGCAATCGATGCACGCGCCCGCGTCGAAGGTGCCGATTTTGCCGCGAGGTTCGCCGCGTTTTGCGTCGTAGCCGATCACCAGCGAATGGTCGTCGATCAGCACCGATTGCAGGCGGCCGTAGGGGCAGATCACGAGGCAGAGCTGCTCACGAAACCACGCGAAGTTGAAATAAAGAAGGCCGGTCGCGATCGCGACGAAGAGGAAGGCGCTCCAGTGCTCGCGAGGGGACTGGCCCATCATGTGCCAGAGCTCCGGAAGCGAAACGAAGTAGGCGAGAAAGAGGTGCGTGATCGCGGCCGAAAGCAGAAGAAACACCGTCTGCTTGATGACGCGGCGCACGACCTTGGCGGCGCCCCACGGCGCGGCGTCGAGCTTGCGACGCGCCACCGCGTCACCCTCGAGCCAGCGCTCCACGCGACGGAACACATGATCGAGAAACACCGTCTGTGGGCAGGCCCAGCCGCACCATACACGCCCGAGCAGAGCGGTGATCAAAAACAGCCCGAAGCCGAGCCCGGAGATGGCGAAGAAAAGCAGCCACGCGTCCTGAAAGGCCAACGTGAAGCCGAAGAGGTGGAAGCGGCGTCCGGCGATATCGAGAAACACCGCCGGATGCCCGCCGACCGGTATCCACGGCAGGAGGAGATAGACGGCGATCAGAAACGCCGAGGAAACGCGGCGCGCACGCGTCCAGAATCCCCGGGCGTCCGCCGGATGCAGGAACCGGCGGGAGCCGTCGTCGCGGATCGTGGTGACGGCGTCGCGATTGGGACGGATGGGCGGTTTAGCGAGGGCGGACATTCGGGATGGCTGTCTAGGTGGACGGGCGGGTCTCTCCGCCCGTGGCTACGTGGCGCACAGCGGGCACAGGGACGTGCCCGCCCACCTTCACGGAGCAGGGTGCTTGCTGAGAATAAACGCCACGACCTCGGCGGTTTTCTTCGGGCCAAGGACGGGGCCCCAGGGCGGCATTCCCTTCACGAGCACGCCGTCGCTGACCGTCTTCATGATCTCGGTGGGCTTGCCACCGTGCACCCACGTGGCGTCGGCGAGATTGAAGCCGATGCCGCCCTGGAGCTTGTCGCCATGGCAGGAAAGACAGGTGGTTTTGTAGGAGGCTTCGCCGGCGGCGACAATCGCATCGGAGCGGCTCATGGTCCAGAGCGTGGCATCGTCGAAGGCGCCGGCCTCGGCGAGCTTGGCGGCGCGCATATCCTGCACGGTCTGGGCGACGCGCTTGCCGTCGTCCTCGTGGCGGAAGTGCTGCGTCATCATCCAGTAGACGATGGCGAAGGCGATGCTGGCGTAGAGCGTCATGAGCCACCAGTTGGGCAGGCGCTTATCGTATTCCTGGATGCCATCAAAGACGTGCGGGCGGATTGGATCTTCGCCGGGCTTTTGCGGAGGTTGGGGGACGTGGTCGGACATTGGAGCAGGGAGCTTGGAGCGGGGAGCTTGGAGCGAGGAGCAGGGAGCCGGAATAGGGGCGGCTGGCTCGGTCAATCGTCGAGAGGCAGGCGGGCGAAGCGCTCGCTTTGGACGGGCTTCATGCGCAGGGCGCGCCAAGTGATGCTCAGGTAGACGGAGAGGGCGGTGGCGAAGGCCGTCAGGGTGAAGACGGCCATCCAGTTTTCGAGAATGAGGCGGCGGAACATGGGAGTGGATTTATTTTTAACGCAGAGACGCAGAGACGCGGAGAAAATCGCCGGAGAAAATTTGGCGTGGATCTTATCTCTCTGCGCCTCCGCGTCTCTGCGTTGATGGATTGGAGCTATTTGGTGGAGGCGACCGCCTTGGCGACGGGCTCGGACTTGCCGAGTTTTTGGAGGTAGGCGATGAG
>CAMLQS010000399.1 GCA_946482165.1 uncultured Verrucomicrobiota bacterium
TCCGAGCTCCATCTCTCGTCTCTTCCCGGCCAGGAGGGCGCCCTCACCCAGGCCCTTGGTCTCGCGGCCGAAGCATCCCCCTTCTTCCACGAACTCGATCTCGCGCCCGGCGACACGCTGCTTCTCTGCACCGACGGCGTCGCCGTGCCGCTCGGGGACGAACGTCTTGCCCAACTCCTCGCGCGTTCCTCCGCCGCCCGCGCCATCGTCAGCACCGCGCACGATCCCGAACTGCCCGCCAACCTTGAACGCTCCCACCCCGACGACGCCACCGCGCTCGTTCTCGAGGTCACCGGCCGCGACGATTCCGCCAGCCCCGGGCAGACGCTCGAAATCGTCTCGGCGCTCAACACCGGCGACGTATTCCCCGACGGCACCTTGGTCCGCCCGCTGGACGACTCCCGCCGCGTGTGGCTCGCCGCCACGTCTTCCGCCGGCGACGCCTCCCCCGGCGGACACGTCGTCCTGAAATTTCCACCCGCCGACGCCGCCAACGACGAGGCCCGCTCCGACGGCTTTCTCCGCGAGGCGTGGCAGGCTGCTCGCCTGAATTTTCCCGGTTTCGTCCGCGCCCGCGTCCCCACCACGCCCGTCCTTCGCTACTATGTGCAGGATTACGTCGACGCGCCCACTCTCCGCGCCGTCCTCCGCGACGGACCGCTCCCGGTCGAACGCGCCCTCGAACTCGGCGCCTTCCTCGCGAAAGCCGCCCAACACCTGTCCCGCCTCGACCTCGCCCACGGCGACATCAAACCCGAAAACATCCTCGTCCTCCGCGCTTCCGGAAACGCCGAGCTCCAGCTCGGCTCCTCGCCTCCCTGGGATTTTCGCCTGATCGATCTCGGCATCGCAGCCGAGCTCTACTCGGTCGCCCCGCGCGCCGGCACCGCCAGCTACCTCGCGCCCGAACGATTCTCCTCCGCCCCGCTCAGCGAGCGCACGGAAATCTATGCCATCGGCGCCACTCTCTACGAATGTCTCGCCGGCCGGCTGCCTCAGGGCGAGATCGAGCGCTTTCAAACGCCCACCTTTTCCGGCCCTCCCAAGCCTCCCTCGCAACACAATCCCGCCGTCCCCGGCTGGCTGGACTCCGTCCTGCTCCGCTGCCTCGCCCCTCTCCCGGAAGAACGCTACGCGCTCTATTCCGAGTTCGCGCACGATCTGGGTAACCCGCTGGACGTAAAACCGTTCCACCCCGCCGGCGCCTCTTTGCTCGAACGCGCTCCGCTGACTTTTTGGAAGGTTCTCTGCGGCGTGCTTGTGTTGATCAATCTGATCCAACTCTGGCTCCGGATGGGCCAGCGCTAATCCACAAGATTCGCTCATGGTTGGCCTGAAATTTATTCAGCGCCTTCATGCAAGAAGGTGCTCCGGGTGGCACCGCCGGTGCTGAGTCACGCTTCAGCAAATATTTTCCAGTGAGCGCCGCACAACCACCCGCCCTCCCCCTGCCTCCCGCCCTTCCCGGCGACTCCGCCCCCTTCCGCCCCGATCAGAAGGAGTATCTTCAGGGCTTCTTCGCCGCCTTGGCCACCACCGGTCAGCTCGGCGCCATCTCCCCCGCTGCCGCGGCCGTGTCCGGCTCCGCTTCTCCTCAGGCCTCAGGTCTCAGCCCTCAGCCGTCTTCCTCCGCCCTCTTCCACAACACCCCGCTCGAAGACCTCTGCCAGCAGGAGAAATGGAAACACGCCGAGCACCCGCTCGACGGCTGGGACCGTCTTCTCGCCCACGCATCCGCCGACAAGCACCCTGACGCCGAGCACAACTTTCGCTTCCGTTGGCACGGTCTCTTCCACGTCGCGCCCGCCCAGGAGAGCTTCATGCTCCGCCTGCGCATGCCGGGCTGCAGCGTGACGAGCCACCAGCTCCACGGTCTCGCCGATCTCGCCAAGGAACTTTGCGGCAACTACGCCCACGTCACCACCCGCGGAAACCTCCAGCTCCGCGAGATCAAGCCCAAGGATACCGTCAAGGTCCTCATGCGCCTCGCCGAGCTCGGCCTCAGCTCCCGCGGCTCCGGCGCCGACAACCTGCGCAACATCACCGCCTCGCCCGATTCCGGCTTCGGCCCCGACGAGTTGCTCGACGTCCGCCCCTACGCCAACGCCCTCCACCACTACGTCCTCAATCATCGCGATCTCCTCGAACTTCCCCGCAAGTTCAACATCGCCTTCGACAACGGCGGCTCCCTTTCCGTCGCGGCCGACACCAACGACATCGGCTTCTTCGCCACCCGCGTCACCGAAAAATCCCTCGCCGCGGCGCCCGCCATCAGCGGCGTCGCCCCCGGCGTCTACTTCCGCCTGCACCTCGGCGGCATCACCGGCCACAAGGACTTCGCCCGCGACACCGGCATACTCCTCCACCCCGACCAGGCCGTCCCCGTCGCCATCGCCATGATGCGAGTGTTCATCGACCACGGCGATCGCACCAACCGCAAAAAAGCCCGCCTCAAATACCTCCTCGAAGCCAAAGGCGTGGAGTGGTTCCTCGCCGAGTCGTTCAAGCGCGTCAACTTCCCCGTCCTTCGCGTCCCGCCCGAGGCCTGCGAGCCCCGCCGCCCCGCCGAAAAACACGGCTGGCTCGGCGCCCGCCGCCAGGCCCAGCCCGGCCTGAACTCCCTCGGCGTCGGCTGCCCCGTCGGCCGCCTCACGCCGAAGCAGATGCACCGCCTCGCCGACCTCGCCGCCAACTACGGCAAGTCCGAGCTCCGCCTCACCGCTTGGCAGAACGTGATCATCCCGCACATCCCCGACGCGTTCCTGGCCACCGTCGAGCGCGCCGTCGTGGGCATGGGCCTCTATCACGAAGCCCACCTCGCCACCGGCGGCATCATCGCCTGCACCGGCAGCTGGGGCTGCAAATACGCCTCCGCCGACACCAAGGCCACCGCGCTCAAGCTCATCAAGGATCTCCCCTCGCGCATCGAGATCGACCTGCCCGTCAACATCCACGTCACCGGCTGCGCCAACTCCTGCGCCCAGCACTACGCCGGAGACATCGGCTTCATCTCCACCAAGCTCGCCGACGGCGGAGCCGGATACCACATGGTCCTCGGCGGCGGCATGGACCAGGAACAGGGCATCGCCCGCGAGGTTTTCAAAGGCGTCCGCGACAACGAAATCCTCGACGTCGTCGTGAAGGTCCTCGGCACCTGGAAAAAACACCGCCGCTCCGGCGAGACCTTCGTCGAGTGGACCCGCCGCCACGAGGTCAAACAGCTCCAGGAACTCCTCAGCTAAGCGCAATCCAATCATTCGGCATTCGTCATTAGTCATTCGTCATTTTCACCATGTCCGCCGTCCCCTCCCTTCCCGAGACCGCTCCCTTCAGCCCCGAGCAGCGCGCCTGGCTCAACGGCTTCCTCGCCGGCCTCTTCAGCCGCCAGCCCGGAGCCGCCGCTTCCGCCGCGCCCGCCTCCGCCGCGCTTACGCCGCTCACCATCCTCTACGCCTCCCAGACGGGCACCGCCGAGTCGCTCGCAAAGAAAGCCGCCAAGGAAGCCGGCAAACGCGGCTTCGCCCCCGCCATCCTCGACGCCGGAGCCGTATCCGCCGAGTCGTTACAGGCGCATTCCAACCTGCTCTTCATCACGAGCACCTATGGCGACGGCGAGCCGCCCGACAGCGCCAAGGCCCTCCACGCCGCCCTCGCCGCCGACGCCGCCCCGGCCCTCGCCACGGTCAAGTTCTCCGTCTGCGCCCTCGGCGACACCAACTACACGCTCTTCTGCCAGGCCGGAAAAGACTTCGACACCTACCTCGAAAAACGCGGCGCCACCCGCGTCCTCCCCCGCGCCGAGTGCGACGTCGACTACGAGAAGCCCTTCGACGCCTGGCTTCACGCCGCCCTCGGCGCATTCGGCTCCGCCCCCGCGTCCGCCTCCACTGCCGAACCTCAGGTCTCAGGTCTCAGCTCTCCGCCCTCCGAAACGGGTTACTCGAAGAGCAACCCATTCCTCGCTCCGGTCCTCGCCGTCCGCAACCTCAACGCCCCCGGCTCCGCCAAGGAGGTCAACCACGTCGAGTTCGACCTCACCGCCGCCGGCGCCGCGCTCGGCTACGAAGCCGGCGACGCCCTCGGCGTGATCCCGCAAAATTGCCCCGAACTCGTTTCCGAGGTCCTCGCCGCGCTCGGCGCCGACGGCGAGGAAGCCGTCCCCACCAAGTCCGGCGAACTCCCCCTCCGCCGCGCCCTCACCGAGTGCTTCGACCTCAACAAGCCCACCCCCGCCCTTCTCGAACTCCTCGGCATCTCCGCCACGCCGGCGCCGCACCACGTCATCGACGC
>CAMLQS010000400.1 GCA_946482165.1 uncultured Verrucomicrobiota bacterium
TGGCTCGTCGAGACCGGCCGCCATCGCGACGAAGCGGAGGCCCGCGCCTGGCTGCGCGAACGAATCCCCGCCCTGCCGTAGCGTAACGCACTACCGCGACCGCTCAGGTTTTAAGAAAGCGCACGAGGTGGAAAAACAGCGGCGCCGCGAAACACAGCGAATCGATCCGGTCGAGCATGCCGCCGTGCCCTTCGATCATCGCGCCAAAATCCTTCACGCCCCGGTCCCGCTTGATCGCCGACATCACCAGTCCGCCGAAAAAGCCCATCACGCAGATCGCGAACGCCATCAACCCCGCCACCGGCGGGGAGAACGGGGTGAGCCACCACAGGCCCGCGCCCAACGCGCTCGCCGAAACCACGCCGCCGACGAAGCCCTCCCAGGTTTTGTTCGGACTCAGCTTAGGCGCGATCGGCCGCCGCCCGAGCGTCTTGCCCCAGCAGTATTGGAGCACGTCGCTCATCTGCGCCACCACCACGAGGAAGAAGAGCAACTTCGCCCCGTCCGCCTCGCCACCCGGCAAGGACAGCGTGAGCAAGGCCGGCGCGTGGCAGAGGAAATAGACGCACACCATCAGCGCCCACTGCGCCTTCGCCGTTCGAGCCAGAAAATCCTTTGTCTCGCCCGCCAACGCGTTCCGCATCGGCAGCCAGAGGCACGCGTAGACCGGGATGAAAATGCTGTAGAGCCCATACCACTCGGTCCACACGAACCAGTAGTTCAGCGGCGTGATGACGAAGAACACCCAGAACAGCGTGCGATGATCCGCCCGGTGCGTCGGCGTGAGCGTGATAAACTCCCGCAAGGCCAGAAACGACATCAACGCGAACAACACGACCGCGCCGCCGCGCCCGAGAAACACCGCCCCGCTGAAGAACGCCGCCATCACCCACCACGCGCGCACCCGGGCGTTCAGGTTCTCCACCACCGCCTTTCCCTTCTCGCCTCGCACCGCGCGCGTCAACGCCGCGCCCGCCGCCGACGCGGCTAGGAGCACGCCGAGCAGGCCGCCCAGCAGCCAGCGCCATTCCGGATCCTGAAACCATGCCGAGTTCATGAAGTCGCGTCCTCCGTCTTGGGTCCGAGGGCGCGCACCGCTTCGCGCGCACGCTGCAAAAACGCCTCGCGCGTCTCGCCCTCGGCGAGTCGCACCGGCTCGCCGAAATTCACCGCGCACAACACCGGCACGGCCAACACCTCGCCCTTCGGCAGCACGCGGTTCAGGTTCTCGATATAGACCGGCACCAAGCGGGCCGCCGGGCAGCGTTGGGCGAGATGAAACAGCCCGCTTTTGAACGGCGCTAGCTCCGCGCCGTCGAACCGGCCGCCTTCCGGAAAAATGATCAGGCATTCGCCCGCCTCGAGCACCGGCAGCATCTGCTCGAGCGGATTGTTCGCGCGTGTCACCTGCTTGCGCTCGATCAACACCGCGCGAAACACCCGCTCCGCCAACCAGCGCCGCAGCGGTCCGCCGAGCCAGTAATCGCGCGCCGCCGCCGGTCGCGTGCGGCGTCGCAATTCCGGCGGCAACACCGCCCACAGCGCCACGAAATCGAGGTTGCTCGTATGGTTCGCGAAAAACACCCGCGGCCCGTCGCCCGCCCAGGCCGCCGCCGCGCCACGCGCGCGGGCGCCGGTGAACAGCCGCAATCCCGCGGCGATGGCCGAGGCGATCATCGCGCTTTCAACGCCTCCGCGAGACGCACGGTCCTTCGCGCGAGCGTTATCGCCGCGCCGACGATGATGACCGCCAATCCAATCCGCAAAGCGGGTTGCGAATAATGCAGCGGCCCCTCGCACGCGGCGTGTTGGGCGGCAGACACGCCACCCGCGACCAGCAATGCCAGCGTCAGCACGAACATCCGGTGCTGCTTCGCCATCGGTCCGCAAAAATCCTGGGGCAACCCCATCGCCCCGCCCGCCTGGCGGATGTAGGCAGTGCCCACCGCGAGCACCGCCGCCGCCCAACCCGCCGTCGCACCCCACTCGCCGCCCGCCGCATAACCCGCCGCGAGCAACAGCAACACGTCCTCCACGCGATCCGGCACCTCGTTGAAAAATCCTCCCAGCTTGTCGCCCTTGCCGTGCTCCACCGCGATCAGCCCGTCGAGCATGTTGCAAAGCAGACGAAGCTGCACGCACACGGCCGCGACCCACCACCAGCTTGCCAGCATCGCGGCCGCCCCGACTACCGCGAACCCGAGTCCAAGCATCGACACCCCGTTCGGTGAAAATCCCGCGCGCGCCATCCACGCGGCCAAGGCCTGCGCCCACTTTTTCGAACGCGTCTGCAAAGGGCGTCGGTTCAACTGCGTGTCGTTGCTCACGTTGTCTTCATCCAAGGCGTTCCGCCGCCCGGCGCACAAGCCGCTTCGTTGTCGGCCTGCTTTGGTTGCCATGCGTTTGAAATCCGCGTCTTCCGCGCAATCTTTCCGCCTCCGCCCCCCTTTTCTCCCAACCCACACCAACATGAAGACCCTCTACACCACCCAGGCCACCTCCACCGGCGGGCGCGAAGGCGCCTCCCGCAGCGCCGACGGCGTTCTCGCCGTCACCCTCTCCACTCCGAAGGAACTCGGCGGCGCCGGCGGTCCCGGCACCAACCCCGAGCAACTCTTCGCCGCCGGCTACTCCGCCTGCTTCCTCGGCGCCCTCAAATTCGTCGCCGGCAAGGCCCAGGTCCGCATCCCCGACGACGCCAACGTCACCGCCCGGGTCGGCATCGGTCCGCGCGACGACGGCGCGGGCTTCGGGATCGAGGTCGCCCTCACCGTCTCCGCCCCCGGCCTCGACCGCGCCCAACTCGAGGACCTCGTCAACCAGGCCCACGTCGTCTGCCCCTACTCCCACGCCACGAAGGGCAACATCCCCGTAACGCTCACCATCGCGTAAGCCGCCACCCAGCCCGACATCCCGTATTTTCTTCTCCGCGCCGGACGCGACCCTGTGTCGTCGCTCCGGCGCTTTTTTGCGCCCCGGGATCGGGCCGCGGCCGTCCACAAGGGGGAAAACGTGAAAACGGTTGCGCATGCGTTTGCGCACTCCTTGCACCAATTTCCGCGCCCCCCCCGCCAACCCGCGCGCAGCCGTCCCGCGCATATTTTGGCACAGTGCGCGTTGCCTTTCGTCGACCTCAACGGCCGGCCGGACGGCATCCACGACCATGCCCATCGCCGCCCCTTCCGCCCCGCTCGCCGCCGACGCCGCCAAGCTCACCGCCCGCGCCAATCCCGAATACGTGACCTGCGACGCCAACGAGGCCGTCGCCTCCGTCGCCCATCGGCTCAGCGAGTTCATCGCCATCTACCCGATCACGCCGTCCTCCCCGATGGCCGAATCCTGCGACGAGTGGTCCGCCGCCGGCAAAACCAACATCTGGGGAGAAGTCCCCAAAGTCGTTCAGCTCCAGTCCGAAGGCGGCGTCGCCGGCGCCGTCCACGGCGGCCTCCTCGGCGGCGCGCTCACCACCACGTTCACCGCCTCGCAGGGCCTCCTGCTGATGGTGCCCAACCTCTACAAGATCGCCGGCGAACTCCTCCCCTTCGCCCTCCACGTCACCGCCCGCGCCCTCGCCGCCCAGGGCCTTTCCATCTTCGGCGACCACCAGGACGTCATGGCCTGCCGCCAGACCGGCTGCGCCCTCCTGTGCTCCAACAACCCCCAGGAAGCCCAGGACCTCGCCCTCGTCGCCCACGCCGCCACGCTCAAGGGCCGCCTGCCCGTCATCCACTTCTTCGACGGCTTCCGCACCTCGCACGAGATCGCCAAGATTCGCCCGCTCTCCAACGACGTCCTCCGCGCCATGATCGACGAGGAGGCCCTGTCCGCCTTCCGCCAGCGCGCCCTCTCGCCCGACCGCCCGAAGATCCACGGCACCGCGCAGAACCCCGACGTCTACTTCCAGGGACGCGAAACGGTGAACACCTTCGTCGACGCCTTCCCCGGCGTCGTCTCCGCGTGCATGGACCAGCTCGCCGACCTCACCGGACGCCGGTATTCGCTGGTCGACTACCACGGCCACCCGCAGGCCGAACGCGTCGTCGTCTGCATGGGCTCCGGCATCGAGGCCCTCGAGGCCGCCGCCGACCATCTCAACGCCGCCGGCCAGCGCGTCGGCGTGATCTCCATCCGTCTCTTCCAGCCCTTCCCCATCGCCGCCTTCCTCGCCGCCCTGCCCCCGACGGTCCGCACCCTCGGCGTTCTCGACCGCACCAAGGAGCCCGGCGCCGTCGGCGAGCCCTTGTTCATGTCGGTGCTCTCGGCCCTCTC
>CAMLQS010000401.1 GCA_946482165.1 uncultured Verrucomicrobiota bacterium
GGCGAGATGGCGTTGTTGATGTCGTGCGCGATGCCGCTGGCCATCTGGCCGAGCGCGCGAAGCCGCTCCTGTTGCAAGATTGTCTGCTGGCTCAGGCGGAGGTCGTCGTAGGCCCGCTGCAAGGCCTGGTGGAGCTGGGCCTGGTGCGCGGCGAGAGCGACGTGCTCGCTGAGTTGCCGGAGAAACTCGCAGTCCCCGCTGATAAAGGCATCCGCATCATGGCGGGCCACGAGAAGCGCGCCGAACACGGTGCTCTCCACCAAAAGCGGAGCGGCGACAAGCGAGCGGAGGCCCGCGCCGGCGAGGCGTTGCGGAAATGGAAACTCGATCGCGGCCGTGTCCGCCTCGTAGACCAAGTGGCCCTGCACGCAGCGAGCGAGTCCGTTGCGATCGATGGGGATCGTAGCGCCCACTCGCAGATCGAGCTTTTCGGCCAGCGGTTCTCCGCGGGAACCGACTCCCGAAACAAGGAGGGTCTGGGCCGTCTGTTCGTAAAGACAGATGCAGCAGAGATCAGCCGGCAAATGGTCCTCCAAACTGTGGACGACGACTTGAAAAATGCTCGAAAGGTCCTGCCGCTCGCCCGTGGCGCGCGTGATCTGGTGGAGCTGCGCAAGCCGGGCGAGCTGCGCCTGCACGCGGGCCTCCGCCTGCCGGCGTTCGGCGATTTCCGAGCGCAAGGCCCGCTCGCGCTCCTCGATGCCGGCCACCATCTGATTGAATGCGTCCGTCAGCTCGCCGATCTCATGATCGCCGTGTCGCTCCGCCCGCACCGAATAGTCTTTGCGCGCGGCGATCGACTTCGCCGTCGCCGCGAGCGACAGGATCGGCTCCGAAATGGGCCGCTGGAGCCAGGACGACAACGCAAAGGCCAGCAACAGCGAGCCGACGAGCGTCACCGCCGCGATAGCGCCAAACAACCTGAGCCGAACATAAATCGCCTCGATGTCGACCAGCAGGCCGATCGTGCCGATCCGATTGCCGTTGAGCTTCAGCGGCCGATAAACCGCCAGGCATCGTTCGTGGAATTCATGACCGTCCGGGCCCGCCCTGTCCGGCGCCGAAACCGCCGCCTCATGACGCGTATAACGCGCGAACGGCGTCCCTTCCCGGTTGTAAAGCGTCGCCGCCATAACGTGCGGAGCAGATTGCAAGGCCGCCAGGAACTCGGTCGCCGCATCCTCGTCCTGAAACGCGACCGCGGCGCGGGTGTTTTTGCCGAGCACGTCCGCCATGACCGTGCTGTCCCGCACGATCGCCCGGCGAAACTCGATCAATTCGAAAGCCGCGAGCACGGTGCAGGCGAGCAGCAGCACGACCGTGCAAACGGCGAGAATGACCACAGTGAGCTTTCGCCGAACCGGGAGATTCTGGAGCAGGTGCATCTCAGGTTCCTCCGCGAGCCGGCTCCTCGCCGACTATTTTTCCGAGTTCCAGCAGCTCCGAGCTGATCTTTAGCCCGAGCTTTCGGGCGAGCCCCGCGTTGAGCTCAAAGCGGATTTTCTTCCCTTCGGAGTAGAACGCGATGACGCCGCCGCGTCGCGCGAAGTCCGGGGTGTCGCCTACCGTGAGCAATGGACGCCCGCTCAATTTCTCCAAGTGGGTCGACACCTGCCACGCTTCCTCTTTCGCGAAAAAAACCAGTTGGCAATCGGCGAGCTCCGCAAGGCGCTGCGCGCGTTTCACGACGAGTCCGCGAGAGCGAACCGTTTCTCCGCGCACCGCCTCGTCAAGGGCCGCGCCGAAGGGGTCGTCGCCGAGCACGCCGATTTTCAAAGGCTCCGCGGGGTCGGTAAACGCGGCGTCGGGCCATTCGACAAACTGGACGAAATTGTAGAGGAAAACCGCCTTGATCTGATACTCGCGCGAAGGAACCGGAGCGGCGGAGAGCGCGCCCATCGCGGGGCCGAGAAGGAGGAAGGCGAGTCCCCACATCGCGATCCAGCGCCGGGAAGCCCCGGGCCGGATTGTCCGTTGGGTCGCGTGTGCGATTGAGCCTAGAATCGCCATGCCACTTTCGCGTATACGCTGCGCTCGATCTCTTCGCGGGTCGGCGAGGGTGCGCCGTATTCGCGATGCCGATCGTGCAGGAGATTTTGCCCGACCAAGGAAAGTTCCAGTTTCTCCGCCGGTCGCCAAGCGAGCCGGACGTCCATTTCCCAATACGCGGGGACGTAGGCCGGCGCGCCTCCGCCGTTGACTCGCAGCTCGTCCACCCACCGCACGCCGGCGTCGAGTTCGAAGCGCTTCGGAAGATCCCAGGAGGAGCGCAGCGAAAACTGGTTTCGCGGGTCCGCGACCTCGCTCAAGCCGTTGTTGAGATCGACGCGTCCCGGCTTCACTCGAATACTCTCCGCCAGAAGCGCGTAGCCCGCGCGCAGGCGCCAGCCCGGACCGACCTCGTAGGTGGTATCAATCTCCATGCCGTGCGTGTGCCCCTCGACGTTGTTCTGGATATGGAGCGGGGCAGGCGCCGCGGAAGCCGGCCCGACGCTCCGGATCTTGTCGTAACGGTTGAAAAACGCGGCCAGCGAAACCAGCATCCGCGGACCGATCCGGGCGCGGTAACCCGCCTCATAGGCGATCACCGTTTCGGACTCGAAGCGAGGCCCCCCGTCGAGGAAGGGCGGCGAGATGGGCACGCGAAGATCGCGGTCGATGCGCGAAGGCATGCGAACGGCGCGCGAGATCGCGGCCCACACGGAGTGCCGAGGCGTGATCTCCCATTCGGTGCGGACGCTCGGTTCAAACTCGAGGCCGGTGTAGTCGTTGTGCGCGAACTTTGTCCCGAGGGTGACCGACCAGCCTGCGCGGAGGAGGATCTCGTCCTGGAGGAACCCGCTGTAGAGATCTTGTTCGACCTCCGCGGGGAGGAAGGCGAGTCCCGGAGCGTTGTCCACGACGTCGTGTATGCGCCGGTAGCCGAAGCCCCACACGATTTGGTGGCGCTCTCCGGAGCGCAGGCGGTGCTGGAAGTCGAAATCGTAGGTGTCGAGACGCTCCCGGAACCGGCCTGCCGGCGCGAAGGAGCTCCGGATATGTTGGGAAACATTCGCCCGGTCGTAGTAAAATTGAAGGACCATCTCCGACTCGTCCTCGAACGCATGCGTCCACCGTCCGAGTAAATTGCCGCCGCTGTAAAAGGTCGGCTCGCCGCTCGCCGTATCTTGGTGGTTGTCGTAGATGTCGCCCTGAAAGGTGAGCGAGTTGCCCGGATTGGGCGTGGCATCGAGGCGGAAACCGCCGCGGCGCGACTGCCAATCCGTCGGCGCGTCCGAGCCGTCGGGAAAGGCTCCGCCGTCGCGTTCGACGAACTTGCCGTAAAGCCGCAAATTCACGTTCGGACTCAATTTTGTTCCGTAGCGCAGGGAGGTGAGATTTTCCAGTTCGGTGCCGACCGCCGATTCGGCATACAGGCCGGTCGTGTCCTCGGCGCTTTTGGTGATGATGTTGATCACGCCGTTGACCGCGTTGGATCCCCACAGCGTCGCGCCCGGTCCGCTGACCACTTCAATGCGTTCGATATCCGCGAGGACGTAATCCTGGACGTCCCAAAAAACGCCCGAGAACAGCGGCGAATACACCGTGCGCCCATCGATCATCACGAGCATTTTGTTTCCGAGCTCGGTGTTGAATCCGCGCGCGCTGACCGCCCAGCCCTGCGAACCTTTTTGCGCTACGTTGAGGTTGCTCGCCAAGCGAAGCGCCTCGGGCAGATTCGTCGCTCCGGAGCGGCGAATGTCGTCATTGGTGATGACCTGGATGGCGGACGCCGCCTGGGAAAACTTTTCCGGCCGGCGCGACACCGAGACGACCTCGAGATCCATCAGCTCGGACAGGCTTAACCGTTTGTAATCCGGAACCGCCGAGCTCTGCGCGAAAGTCACGGCAGCGGTCGCAAAGAACCACGCGGCGTATCCCGGCACCCGCGCCGCGGAAACAGATCCGGCCAACGCGGAGCCGACCATCGGGGAATCCCCTCCGTCCAAGCGTGTGTTTTGGGCGCAACGCACTTCATTAGAGACACCATGAAAACGCAAAACATGCTAACAAAAAGATGCTTACAGATCATAAGGACCATAGTCCCCCCGTGGGTTGTCCGAGGATTAATCCCGACGTGTCGACCGGGCGAATCCCCGATGGACCTTTGTCGTCACAGTCTGATCCCGTTCGTTCCGGCCGGGAGCCAGCCAGGGTGTGTCTGGTAAATGAACCGGAGCATCGCCAAGGCTCTACGAGTGAAACGAGAAAAGACGCTGGGCCGGCG
>CAMLQS010000402.1 GCA_946482165.1 uncultured Verrucomicrobiota bacterium
GAGGTCATTGACTTATTGGTCGAACGCGAGCCGGTCCAGAGCTGGAAGCTTCTCATGGAAATGCTGCCCAAGGGACATGACCATGCCAGTGGAACCTATCCCCCGCGCTGGCGGGAATGGCCCTCGGCGAAAAAACCGCGCGTGACTCGTGGGGAGCGCCACGAGCAGCGGAGCTGGACCGCTGAGCGGCTGCTCAAGCTTGCGGTGCCGGTGCCGGCTCGACTTCTCGAATTGACCGGAGAAATCAATCATCTCCCGGAAAAGGAATTTCGTGCCTTGGCGGCGCACCTCGCCGGCCTTGACCTCAAGGTTCTGCCCGCGGCGGAGCGGCTCGCACTCTGGAACTGCCTGCATGAGCTGATTAGGCGGCACGAATTTTTCAATACCGCCGACTGGCATATGGGGAATGGACGCTTGGGAGTATTGAAAGGCATCGAGTCCCATCTCCGCCCCGAAGCGCCGGCCGAACGGGGGCGCTGGCTCTTCGCCCAGCATCATCTCTACATGGGGACGCACCGAGAAACCTCTCACGAGGCGCAGGAGGAATTGGTGTTGGCCGAGCGGAAAAACCTACTGACTGAAATCTTCGCGGCCGGAGGCCTCCCGGCCGTAGCGGAGTTCGCGGTGGATCTGCCGTATCCGGGACTGGTCGGCAACGTCCTCGCGCAAACTCCGCTTTGCCCTGACCCCTTGCAGCTCCTGCCGCGGTATCTGGACGACGCCAATCCGAACACAGCGGTTTTTGGCAGGGGCTACGCTTACGTGATTTTTAGCCAGCGGGATTGGGGCTGGGTCGAAACCCTGCCGCTGGCGGAATGGAGCATCCCAGCAGCAACGGAGCTATTGTTCGTCTTGCCCTTCATCCCGCGCGCGTGGGATCTCGCGCATTCCCTAGGACCGGAAGTAGAGACCGCCTATTGGTCCCAGGTCCGGCCGTTCCCTCGCGGGCTCACGTCGGCCCAAGCCACCCAGGCGTTGGAACGCCTGCTTCAACACAACCGGCCATTGGAGGCCGTGGACTACCTCGGCCTTGTCTATCATAATCGACTGAGCGTGCCGGCGGCATTGCTCGTCGAAACGCTGGAAAAGTGCGTGCCAGCATTGAACGAAGCAGCAACGAGCCGGGACGTCTCGCATCTGATTCACGAACTCGAGGAAGCGCTCGGCCACCTGCAGGACGCGCCGGATAATGACCCAACCCAGGTGGCGCACTTGGAATGGACCTATCTGCCGCTCATGCGGCACGGCAACGCTTCGCCAAAATTCCTGCAACGAGAGCTCGGCCGCGATCCGGCGTTCTTTGCGCAATGTATCGAGCTGATCTGGCGCAAGGACGTGCCGGACGACAATCCGGCGGACAAAACGGAAGAGGTGATGGCCAAAGCGAAACTCGCCCATAACTTGCTGGACACTTGGTCCACCCATCCGGCCCTGCTGGCCGAAGGTGGGCTCGATGAGGCGGCCTTGCGGGCATGGGTCGACGACGTGCGCTGCCGCTGCACCGCCTCGGGCCGGGTGAACTCCTGCGACCATGAAATCGGCAAGCTGCTGGCCTCTTCACCCAAGGAGGCCGACGGCTCTTGGCCGTGCATCGCAGTGCGCAACGTGCTGGAATCAATTCCCGGCGACATTGCACTCGATTCGTTCCATTCGGGAATTTTCAACGGGCGGGCTGGCACCAGCCGGGGCATCCACGACGGCGGCGAGCAGGAACGGGCGCTGGCGAAGCAGTATCACGACTATGCTGATGCCTGCCAGATGCGCTGGCCGCGCGTGGCAGCAACACTGCGCCAGCTCGCAACGGGCTATGAAGCCGATGCACGCCACATGGACGAACATGCGGACGATCGCGCCTGAAAGCCATGTGCATGCCTCCGAACTGTCCAGACCCAACCCGCGCTCTGACATTCCTGACCGAGACCGAGGCCCGCGTCGCGGCCATGAGCAGTCGCGCGCGGGTGAGCGTCGACCAATGCTTCCTGCTGGACATGGTGGAGGAAGCGCCAGCGGCGGTCGCGTTGCGAGACGCGCTGCAAGCCGCAGTGCGGCGGGGGCGCGCGCTGTGCCCGATTCACCCGGAAGAAAGTGTCTTTGAGTCGTCGTTGGTCCGGCCGGATTTGCGCCGCCGCGTTTTCGACCTCCAGCGCTCCTTGGCCGAAGGCTTCTGCTTTCATTCCTTTGGGGAACGGGTGCAGCGGGAGGTAACCTGCTTTTTGCTGGATCGAACGCTGCCAGTGATTTGGCCGCGGCCCTTCAACCCGCCCGATGTCGAAGTAGAGGCGTTGAGTGGCGCCAACCGGACGGGGCGAAACGAATACCAGCAAAGGCTCGATGCCGTGGTTCCTTCCGAGCCCGTGCGAACCCAGTCCTTTGCGCGAATCCTCGCGGATCTCACATGGCATCACAACCAGTCCATGCTGCGTGTGATCCGTGCCCTTGAGCACAACCAGCCCCTGCCGACTCCGCCGGCAACCTGGGAGTATGCCGTGGCAATTGGCGCTCGTCTGCGGCAAATCGGCGTGACCGTGTCTGACTTGGCCCGTTTCCGCGAGTGGGTGGAATGCGGCGGATGGCATCAATCCGCCGACCTAACCGCCTTTACGCGGCTGTGGGCGGCGGTCGAACAGGACGGACTACGGAATAATCGTCGGACGAGGTCGAACGATCTGCTCGACATCCTGCGGATTGCCGTCGCCTTCGCAGATGCACAAGCCGTGTTTTGCGACAATGCCATGGCCAGCTTTGTTCGGCAGGCGGGCCTGCATCAGGTGTTGCCGGGCCGGCAGGTATTCGGGATGGGAGACATGGACGCTGCGACGGCCTACGTGGCAGCCCTGTAGCGCCTTCAACCTTCAACGGTGCGGATCGCGGAGGAAATCCGGCAGCGGAACACCAGCTTTGCGCAAGGTATGAACCAAATAGTAGTCGAGGAAGCCGCGCTTGCTGCGCCCGGCATTGAGGTCAGATTGATATTGGCCGAACAGGGCTAAGATTTCAGGATTTCGCTCCTCGATCTGGCTGACGGCACCGGTTTCACCACGGCGTTTGCGGAGCAGCGTGAGAAACGAGAATGGTGGACGGTAGGGAAACTCTGCTCGATAGGAAATGAGCAGCGAAGAATGATCGCCCGGTTCGGTTGACTGGGCCTCTTGGACCACGTTGCGGTCGTCGCGCCGCATCCCCGCGACTTTGCTGAATTCTCGCACATGATCGACCGCCAGCGTCTCGTTGCGGAAATAGACGGCGTCGTCCGCGTGGAGAAACTGAAAATTATTCAAAGCGATGAGTTGGCCTCGACTGCTGAGAGGCACGACGCGGGCGTGGGGCGGCCCGACCCGGTAACAGGCGCGGTCGTAAAACACGGCCAGAAGGTCGGGCGAAATGGGATAAAAAATCACCAGCCCGCGAACGTTTAAGCCCGTGACGCCGCCGGGATAGCGGTCGAGCAGATAAGGATTGTAGAGGGCCACCGGCGCGTCGCTCGTAACAAACTCCCCATGGGCGTTTGCCAAGACGAGCTTCGATTCAAGGTCGCCCATGAAGGGCACCATTTCGCTGGCCATACCGAGCGAGAATAGCCCCGGATAGGCGGTGCCGAAATGGACCTCGTCGATCTGTTCTTGGGTAATTCCGTTGGCGCGCCACTCCGGGCCGTAGGCCGTTTTCAGCATCTTGTTGAACATGGCCTCGGACATCTCTGCGTGGGATTTGGTCCGGCCCCATTGCAGACAAAGGAAGGTGCGAAAGACAAAATCATCCGGCGTGCCGCGGTCCGGCAGCCTCTGATTTGCGATGATCCTGCGAAAGACATCGGCGGTGACGCCTTCCATATCCTGAAGCGCGCTCTCGACGACAGGCTCTTTGCCGTAAAAATAGTCATCGTAGCACTGCCCTTTGAGGCCAATCCCAGAAATTGCTCGAAGTTTGCCGGTATGAATCAGGTGTAGACGGTCGCCGCCATCGAACGAGAAATGTCGAAGATAGAATTTCGGCACGAAGTGCTGCCGCTTCTTTTTAGGTTGGCTCATTGTCTTTGGACGGTCGAAACGACCAATATCCGCCAATCTTAAACACGCGATAATTCCCGAAAGCGAGCGCGTCAGCTTAGTCGAAAAGGACAGGCGCGGCACCGTTCATCATAGCACAAAGAAAGCGGCGGCCACCGGAGTGACCGCCGCCGAACAAACCGGCGGGATTAGGCGCTAACGCCGCGACTCTGCA
>CAMLQS010000403.1 GCA_946482165.1 uncultured Verrucomicrobiota bacterium
CGGCTTCGACTGCCTCGCCGCCATCGACTTCAACGAGCAGGCCGTCGCCACCCTGAAGGCCAACCTCGCCGACAAAGAACACCCCGGCTTCGCTCCCGTCCTCCAAGCCCTCAAGCGCGACCTCACCGCCTTCAAGCCCGCCGAACTCGCCGAACTCATCGGCACCAAACAACTCGACGTCATCGTCGGAGGCCCCCCCTGCCAGGGCTTCTCCACCGCTCGCCAACGCGACGGATCAAACCACGGCACCGAACGGCTCAAGGACGACCCGCGCCGCCACCTCTTCCGCAACTTCCTCGATTTCGTCGAATTCTTCCAGCCCAAGGTCTTCGTCATCGAAAACGTCCTCGGCCTGCGCAACGCCGCCGGCGGCCGCTACTTCACCGCCGTGCAATACGAGGCGCGCATCCTCGGCCGCGATTCCGGCCGGCCCGGCTACCGCGTCCACCCCCAGATCGAACGCGGCGAAGACCTCGGATCTCCGCAAAAACGACGCCGCCAGCTTATCGTCGGCGTGCGCGACGACCTCGTCGGCTACTTCAACCCGCGCCTCGAACCCGCCCCGCGCGCCGTAAAAGGCGCCACGCTGGGCGACGCCATCCTCGATCTCCCCCGGCTCGCCGCCGGAGACGGCGAAGACGACCGCCCCTACGATTTCGAGCATCGGAAACGCTTCTTTCGGAAGCGGGAGAAACGCGGCCAATCTTTCCTGTTCCGCGTCGCCGAGATCACCCGCGCCGAGCGCCTCCGCAACCATGTCGCCCGCCCCCACAGCGAACGCGACTTGCGCGACTTCAAAAAAATCCCGCCCGGCCGCTCCTCCGCCTACATGATGCGCAAGGGCGTCGAGTTCGAATTCCCCTACGACAAGACATCGTTCAAGGACCGCTACACCCGCCAGCACCCCGAACGCGCCTGCTCCACGATCGTCGCCCACCTCGCCAAGGACGGGCTGATGTTCATCCACCCCTCGCAAAACCGCTCCTTCACGCCGCGCGAGGCGGCCCGCGTCCAGACCTTCCCCGACTGGTTCGTCTTCCCCGAGGCGCGCACCCACTCCTTCCGCGTGATCGGCAACGCCGTGCCGCCGCTGATCGCCGAGGCGGTGGGGCTTGGAATCCTTCGCTATTTCACCGCGCAACAAACGCCGCAAACAAGCGCCTCGCCCGAGGTGGAACCACTGAAGTCCGCGGTTCCGTCGCCCGCCCGCGCTCCCAAGCGCAACGAACTCGTCGCCGAAATCCCCGCCGACCACGCCGACGCCGCCATCCGCATCAAGCCCTTCACCGAAGCCGACGCCCGCGCCCTCCGCGCCATGTCTCCCCGTGATTTCCTCCGCGGCTGGCACGCGCTGCTTTGGCTTTTCCCGCATCTCCACCCCGACAACGCGGTTGAGCACGGCGACGAACAACACGACGAACCCTCGCCCGTGCCGGAGTTGCCCAAACTCGCTCCGCGCTACGTGCGCAGCGGCTGGCCCGTCATGCTCGAACCCTTCGGCAAGGAGGCGTGGCGTCGCTTCGAGGCCGATGAATTTTCCGACGAACTCTTCTACTGCGTGGAGGCCCAGCGCGCCGGCATGGAGGCGCGCCGTCGCATCGTCGTCGCAGCCGGGCAAAGCGCCGAGAACCGCGGCGCGCGGCCTGGTATTTTCGCGCATCCCTGAACTCTCACCACGCCGATGACCGACGCGCCCTTCGATCCGACGCCGCCCCACGCCGCCGCCATCGTCGAAAGTCTCCGCGCCTTCGGTTACGACCTTCCCACCGCCGTCGCCGACGTGGTGGACAACAGCATCTCCGCCGGCGCGCGCCATGTCTGGCTTCGCTTCGAATGGGACGGCGCCGCCTCCGTCGTCAGCATCACCGACGACGGCCACGGCATGGACGCCGCCGAACTCGTCGAGGCGATGCGCCTCGGCGGCGGCGGCCCCCTCGCCGAAAGAAAACCCCACGATCTCGGCCGCTTCGGCCTCGGGCTCAAGACCGCCTCGCTCTCGCAGTGCCGCCGTCTGACCGTGCGCTCACGCCGGTCCGGCGCTCCGCTCGAAACTCGCTGTTGGGACCTCGACCTTATCGCCTTGCGCAACGACTGGCGTCTTCTCCGCGCCGCCGACGCCCCGGCCGAGCCGCACTTCGCGAAACTCGCCACGCTCGCCCACGGAACCACGATCCTCTGGCAAATCCTCGACCGCCTCACCCGCGATCAACGCACCGACAACCCCAAGCACCACGACCGCTTCCTCGAACGCGTCGAAAGCGTGCGCCGGCACCTCGGCATGGTGTTCCACCGCCTCATGGTCGGTCGCGACGCCGTGCGGCTCTACGTCAACGACCGCGAGGTCGCGCCGTGGGACCCGTTTTTCACCGAACACCCCGCCACCTTTCCCCTGCCCGCCGATCCGCTTCGGCTGCGCGGCCTGCCCGTATCCGTCCGTCCCTACGTCCTGCCCCATTTTTCCAAGCTCACCAAAGACGAGCACGAACAAGGCGCGGGGCCGCGCGGCTGGCTCGCCCACCAGGGCTTCTACGTTTACCGCCGCGACCGACTCCTCGTCGCCGGCGACTGGCTCGGCTTCGGCTGGGCCAAGGACGAGCACCTCAAGCTCGCCCGCATCGCCATCGAGCTGCCCAACGCGCTCGACCACGACTGGCAGATCAACGTCACCAAATCCCGCGCCACCCCGCCTCCCGCCCTGCGCGACGATCTCCGGCGCATCGCGCTGCGCACCCGCGAGGAGGCGAAGAAAGTTTACACCCACCGCGGCGCCCGCCTCGTGCCGCAAAAAAATTCCGAACGCGTCCACCTCTGGGCGCCCGTGGCCAGGCACGACCGGGTGTTCTACCAGATCAACCGCGAGCATCCGTTGGTGCGCCACGCCCTCGCCACCACGACGGACGTTCCCGCCCTGCGCGCCCTCCTCGCCCTCGTCCAGGAGACGATCCCGCTGCAACACATCGCCATCACCGCGACGGAGAACCCGGCATCCCAACCGGAGCCCTTCGAGAGCGCGCAGGAGGCGGAGATTATCGAGGCCATGCGCCAGCTCTATCGCCTGTTCCTCGCCGCCGGCCACGCGCCCGAGGAAGCCCGCCGCCGGCTCTCCTCGCAAAGCCCCTTCGACCAGTTCCCCGCCCTCGTCGCCACCCTCGATCTCAATTCATGAAAAACGCCCACGATTACGCCCGAAACATGGCGTCGCCCTTGAACACGCCATGAGGTCGTCCAAACGTAGCCGCATGCCCGATGCCAGCGCAGAAACCAAAGCCGTCGCGACAGTCCTTCGGGAACTGAGGCACAAACGGTCGCTCACGATTCAGGAACTCGCCGTCGCGTCCGGTTTGGACGAGCTGCGGGTTGCGGATCTCGAAGGGGCACGTCGTGACGCGAGATTGAGCGATCTCGTTGCTTTGGCGCGGGCGTTGGGAACAAGCGTCGAAGCCGTCCTTCGCAGCGCAGCGCTCTGAGGAGATTTCAATCGGCCAGAAACACATGGTCGCGGTGCCAGGCCAGGAACTCGGGCTCCGGCTTGAACCGCTGCGGCAATCGGATCGGCGCGCCTCCGTAGCTTTGAAGCCATCCGGTCGCGGGCGTCTCCGCCAGTTGGTGCAAACGGGGCGAAAGCACGACGCGGAACTCCTCCGAAACGGTTATCAGCCCACGATCAAATGCACGGTCATGGAGCGCGTTTAGGCAGAGCCCGTTTCGCGGGTTCACACGCGCCTGCACGTTCCTCGCCCAAGGCACTACATGGCTCGCGACCAGCAGCTCGGGCGCATCAAGGCCGGTGATGCAGCAGGCGCTCTCATACGCCGCCAGAATCGAGGCCCGGAAGAAATGTTGGTTCACCCGAACACGGACGACGCGTTCACGCTCGCGCCCTTCCTTGGGCAACTCGGCTTCGTCGATTCCGATCTCCGCTTCGAGCGGCACCCCTTTGGTTTTCGCCAGCAGCACCTCGCTCTCGTAGGCGCTCTTCTCCCAATCGTGATGAAACTCCTGCCAGACCTCGCGATCCAGCTGGCTGGCGCCGCTTAGGCCGCTCACGCCACGGGCGGCATGGAACGGATCGAGCGACGCGAAGTTGCAGAGCTTCATGGCCAGGCTGCTCGGGCTGCGGCCCAGCTTTGCCGCCACCTCAACGATGACCGGGTTCCGCGCATGGAATTGGCCAAACTCCATCGTGCAGTAGAGGTTCATCGCCACCACCAGTT
>CAMLQS010000404.1 GCA_946482165.1 uncultured Verrucomicrobiota bacterium
GATAAAAGGGATCCAGTATGCTCCGCTTGGGGCGAAGCACCGCGATGTTGGCGGTGGCATATACGGGCTCCTCAAAGTCCAGCGTGACGATGGCAGATTTCTCCAAGCTGCCCCGGACCGCCATAAGCACATCGCCCGGCTGGAGCTGATAATGGGGAACCCGTTTACTATCGGGAGGGATGACACGCTCGAGCTCTTGGAGGCGAACGGTTCCACTCGTATGTAACGCACGTAACCCGACCGCTTGCACGCTTTTCGGGTTGGGCTCCAACGCCTCTGGGACGTGCTCTTGGGACGCCTTGGATAGGGGAGGAAATCCGGCGAAAATCGTCTCAGTGACGTCGTTTAGTCTGGTGGGGACCGGCATACAGAAGTCACATCAGCTTTGTTTGGGCAGAACGGCAAGTGCTGAATTCAGCACTTCAAGTATTTGATTTTACTTGACTCTAGGCCTCATTTTGTGGATACTCGCCTCATGTTGATTAACTTAACCCATCTAATCCCTACCGTAGGCATGGGGCGAACCCTGTTCTGGTCTGCCGTGAACGCAAGCGGGATTGTGGGGATATCCCACTTGACTCGAAGTGGGTTTGTGGCGAAAGTAAGCCATGAGCAGCATAGTCAAGGACGATGGCTTCGAGTTGGTTGGCGAATTCGTCCGGCCGGACGCGAAGAAGCGAATTGTGCTTGGTATGGCGGCTGCCTCCAAGGCCGTCTACCAAATCTATCAAAACCGTCTTGGGCAAATCATTCTCGACCCGGTGAAACCGATTCCGGCCTACGAGGCGTGGCTCTACGAGAACCCAGCCGCTTTGGCAGCAGTGCGTCAGGGCCTGAAGGAATCGGCCGATGGCAAGCGCATCGACCGCGGCTCATTCCAGTCCGCGGAGGAATAATTTCCTCTTTCTGGGTCGGTAAGAGCAAGACGGTTGCCCGTCGGCAAGGAGGCTTGTCGTGAACGTGAACCGTAAGTTGTTGTTTACCCCGACGGCGGACGCGCAGTTGACCGCGCTGGAGAACAATTCCGCGGAGGCGGGCACGCTCAAGCAGGTGCGCAAAGCGCTTAAATACCTCGAACTGGACACGCGCCATAAGGGCTTGCACACACACGAATATGATTCGCTCACGGGCGCCAACGGGGAGCGTGTCTGGGAGGCCTATGCCCAGAATAACACCCCGGGAGCCTACCGTGTATTTTTTCATTATGGTCCCGACGAAGTCGTTGGTGACAAGCGCATGCCGACCCTTACCATCGTCGCCATCACTCCTCATCCCTAAACGGGTTGCCATCCGACCGCCGCCCCGACTCGTATCTCCTACGTTCCGTCGGGGACAGAGATCGGATGACTCTCTTTATGCCCTGCGCCGAGCGCATTGTCGTCCCTGCCGATCTTCCGCCACATCTCTATGCGGCTACGAGCGTGACGCGGCCCGAGATGCTGCGGGCGATTGGATAAACGAGATCTAATTACCCACGGCGTCAGCATGCAGTTCGCTCTCGTAGATTCCAATCGCTGCGAAGCCTTCCCGCAGGGCAAAGGCCTGTGCCCCACGTGCGGCGCCGGCATGGTCGCCAAATGCGGTCCCCGCGTGATTCACCACTGGGCCCACGCTCACAAGCAAAACTGCGACCCGTGGTGGGAGAACGAAACCCAATGGCACCGCGACTGGAAGAATCTGTTTCCCGCCGAGTGGCGTGAAGTCGCCCACGTCGCACCCGATGGCGAAATCCACCGTGCCGACGTCAAGACGGCCCACGGCCTAGTCCTTGAGCTTCAGCATTCCGCCATCTCCGATGTCGAGCGCCTCTCGCGGGAAAGATTCTACGGCAACATGCTCTGGGTGCTCGACGGTCGCGACTTCGCTAAAAACTTCGACATCCTTCACCGACTGCCGGATCCGAGCTCCGCTCTCGCCCGAGACATCGTCTGGATCAAAGGCACCCGTCAATTGAAGGGCGCCGCGCGCGGCATTTTCGCTCGTCTTTCCGAAAACTCCGGTGCGACCAAGAGCAAAGAGCTCCGCGGAATCATGCACTTCATGTATGAAATTCAGGAGGAGGTGGAGCGGTCTTACATTGGCCATCATCAATTCGACTGGGTTCGTCCCCGCCAAGCCTGGCTTGAGTCCGGTTGCCCGGTCTACATCGACTTCGGGTGGCCCTTGCTGGTCCGTCTCGAAAAATACGACGAATACCAGCTCCCTTGCATCCGGCTTCTCCAGAAGTGGGATTTCGTCGCCGACGCGCTTCGCGTCGCGCGGACCGCGGACGTTTGCGCGTAGGACAAAGCTCTTCCTCCAACTATGTCTACTCGCGTGTTCCAATCCTTCCTTGCGGATTGTAAGCGTTGGTGAGTGGAATTTACTCGCGATGCGCTTGGCTTAACGTCGAGTGACTGATGGTTCAGATGCTTTTTCTGATGATCTTCATTGGATGGCTGGAATTAGCGACGCATTGATCGACAATGCCCGCCCTCGAAAAATACCTGAGCTATGAAGGATTCGGTTGATGGGGGCGCCGCGATAACAGGGGGAGGAGGCACCGGTCGAGCCCCCTTTTTCGGTTCTTTGTTTCGTATGAAGCCAGGGGGGCCAAGGACCCTCTGGCTTCAGGTAGCGACGGAGGTTCGGCGGTATCCGGAGCAGTTCGAAGACATGAAAGAAGGACTCGGTGCATGGTGGCGGTTTATGCGGGACAAGCCGTATGAGGAATTGGATCGCCGGCTTTTTCCGGAGCGGTCGCCGCACGGCATCGGTTGCTTATTCGGTGGCTGATGTCGCGGCTTCCGTAAGCTCGACCCGATGCCCTTCGGGATCTGCCACGACGGCGCGCAATCCCCATGGCGAGGCCGCAGGCGCGCTTACGATTTCGACGCCCATCGCGGACAATTGGGCCACTGTCCGGCGCACATCGACGATAGCGAAGCCGAGGCGAACCTGCCGGCTCGGGCCGTCCGGTTCGCGCGCGGGATAAATTTCAAAAACACCGCCCGCGTCCTCGCTCGCGAAATGTTCCGGCCCGGCGCCGTGGCGATGACGGACGAAGTTCAGCCCTAGTCTGGAATAGAAGGCGGCGAGGCGCGCGGGATCATGCGCGCGCAGGACGACTAGATTTAGGCGCGCCATGTGTCTTGGTCTTTTTTTGAGTCGTGTAGATCGGCAGCTGGCCGTCAGGGAAAACGGCGCGGACCTCCATGTGTCCGCCGAGCGCCCTCACGAACTGGCTGATGGTTTCGATTTTGATATCGCCGCGGGTTTCCAGCCGCGAGATGGCGGCCTGCTGTTTCTTCAACTTCGTCGCGATCTGTTTCTGGGTGACGCCATAAAGTTCGCGAATCGCGCGCAGGCCGGTGGGCGCGGACGTCGGCGCGGGGTCGAGCAATTGTGCGACCCGGTGCGCTGCGCGCTCTGGGTCACGAAAGATTTCCGCCGGGCCTTCGCCATAGCCGGCGGGTTCGGCGGAAAAACCGAAGCCCGTGTCGGGCCGCCATTCGACCGTGATCGGCCTTGGGCCGGGCAGGTCGATCCACCAGTTGCCCGCCTTTTCGCCGCCGGGTTCGAGCTGCGGCCGCACGTCGGGCAATTTCCCGGCGAGCGCCGCGACGAAGGTTTCAACGGGTGCGGGAACAGATTCCATGCATGTAATATTCCATGCGTGGAATGATTGTTCAAGCGCCTTGGCGGCACGGTCGGAGGGAGGCCGCGACCGTCTGCGCCCACTTTTTCCATCAACGCCTTGCCGCCGTGGATTTCAGCGATGGTGAACGCGCCGTTGGCGCCGATAAGCGTGCGGTGTCCGCGGCTGCGATAGACGGTCACGCCTGGAAGGTCGGGTGACGGGCGCCATATCGGCCTGGGGCGGATACATGCGCCCGTCGGACTGCCAGTTGGATGGATTGGCCGGAACTCCGCTGTGCTCGCCTTCGACCGCGTTCAACGTAGTGGCGATCAGGGCGAACGCCTCGTCATGGTTGGCCGCAGGGATGGCGCTCCGGAGTCCGTCGAAAAAGAGACGAAGGCGAGCATCCTTGGAAAGCATCGCCTGCCCAAGCTGGCGACAACGTGAAGCCCGGCAACAGCAAGGCACCGCCGCGTCCTTGCCAAGCGCCGTGTCACCGTGGCGCTCGACGCCAAAGTGAAAGCGTGGATCGCCGAAAAGGGCTACGACCCGGTCTTCGGCGCCCGCCCGCTCAAGCGCTTCCTGC
>CAMLQS010000405.1 GCA_946482165.1 uncultured Verrucomicrobiota bacterium
CAGCTCGACGATGCGCCGGCGGGTCGGATCGGCGATGGCGGCAAGGCTTTGCATGCCGGATATAATTAAGTGTAAACTTAATTAATCAAGGGTGAAAATAAGTGCCTTGGGAGGCGGAGCTCTTTTGACTACGGAACGCGAGGAATAACGTTTGCGAGTCTGCGCCTCGCGGGTTCCGGCTCTTTCGTTTAGCGCCGGTCACCAGAGCTTCTCACAAAAAGCCGTGGGGACTACGGGACGGCGTCCACTGCGATGCGCCAGAACAGACGTGCACCCGTGGCCGGGTCCCGAATTGTGATGGTCTCGGTAGCCTCGTTTTTCTCGCCGACGATCCCCGTGCCTTGCCACGTGGTGCCGGCGGATAGGTCGGCTCGATAGATTTCCTGCCAATCGCTTAGATCCGCGCTGCGAAGCACCCGATAGCTTAGGTCCGAAGCCGAGGCCCTGTAGGGGAAGCTCAATACACAGGCGGAGGTCGGGTCCGGGCGCACCTGCAGGGGCGTCGAGGCGACGCCGGCGTCGGCATCGGCGGTGTGGGGATCGGAGCGGAACGCATACTCCAGCAGGTTAACGAGGCCGTCTTTATCCGGATCGGCCAAGGGGGCCGCGATGCCGTCGGTTCCCGCACCGCTTCCAAACTCCGTCTGCTGCCAAAGCTCGAAGGGAGTGGGCGGGGGAGATGCCAAAGAATAGACCACAAAGCCGTGGGCCCCCGCGCCGGACGAAAGGGCGACGGCCGGCCCGGGGTCGCTTCCCAATGCCATTGTTCCCCAGCTGCGCGTAGTCCCATTGCTAAAGAGAACCGTCGACCAGCCTAGCCCTGCCGACACGTCGGTCACGGGTCCTTCCCAAGCTTCATATAGTGCAACCGCCGGGAGGGGACGTAGCGTGTCGGCGCCGCCTCCGAGTTGGGTGTGTTCGTTGCCGCCCCAGGAGAGGACGGTGCCGTTGGAAAGGAGGGCGAGGGAATGGTCGCCGCCGGCGCTGATTTTCGTGATGGTCGCGCCGTCCAGTAAGATCTCCCTCATCTCCCGCGATGCGGCGCCCTGAACCTCGACGGGTGCCAGGCGGCGCTGCGTCGTGCCGTCGCCCAGTTGCCCCGCGGCGTTCCCGCCCCAGGCCACGATAGTGCTGTCGGAGCAGAGCGCGAGCGCGTGCGAGCCGCCGGCGGAAATCTCAATCGGGGTGCGTCCAAATAGCGCGCTGGCGCCGCCGCCGCGGGCGACGAGCACGGGGGCGGTCTCGGGAAGGTCCGTGCCGTTGCCCAGGCGCCCGTTTTCATTCGAGCCCCAGGCCACCACCGCTCCGTCGGCGCAGAGAGCGAAGGAGACCGCCGTTCCCGCCGCGATCATGGTGACGGACCGTCCCGCCAGCGCACCGCGGCCGGTGTCAACCGCCACCGGGGCGCGGCGAAGCACGGTGCCGCCGTCGCCGAGTTCGCCGGACGCGTTGTCTCCCCAGGCCGCGAGCGTGCCGTCGGAGCAATAGGCGAGCGAATGCGAGCGGCCCGCGGCGATGCGCACCACGAATTTTCCGGCGAGCGCGCTGGAGCCGGGGGTGGTTGACACGGGTGTCGGCAGCGATGCCATCCCGCTCGACGAACCGAGGCCGAGCTGTCCCTTGTCGTTGCTTCCCCAGGCGTAAACTTTGCCCTCGCTGCTCAGGGCCAGGCTATGAGCGAAGCCTTGGACGATTTGCACGATGGTCTTGCGCCGAAGAGCGTGGCTCTGGTCCACGGCGACCGCCTCGGATGGATTTGCGGTCGAGCCGTTGCCGAGTTGGCCGCTGTCGTTCGCGCCCCAACCCATCAGGCTTCGGAACGGCTGGAGCAGGACGAGGTCGTCGCCGTTGCCGCCATGATACCAAGCGGTGAAGGGATGGTCCGCGCCCTCTTCATCGGAGAGGTATACCGTAGCGCCGTTGGCGATGTCGGGGAAGGGTTCGATGAATCCGTTGCCGACGTTATTGACGGCCACGACGTCAAGTCCTGGCAACCGCCAGTGGGGGATATAGCGGTAGAACGTGGACGCACTGAACCGAGGATTACCCAAGGTCCAAGGAGGGGCACTCGGTGAACGAAAAAATTCGATGTAGGGAAAGATGTAGCCCGACAGAGGGATGTCGTGTGAAGACACCTCCCCGTTGGTCACACGAAGGTTCGCGTAGTGCCAGCCTTCGGCAGGCCCGACCATCGCGACACGAAAGACGACGGATTCTCCGTTGGAAAGCGAAGCGGGCAACGAATCGAGTAGCTTGAACGCCGAGGGAGATTCGCCAGTGAGCTCGATAGCCAGCTTCTGCAGCGGCAATGTGTCCCCGTAGCAGGAAAGCTCAAAGGCACGAATGGTGCCCGAGACGGACCCGTCAAAGGACCCCGGCGGGAAATTGAAGTCCACCGGCCGGAATCCGAGTTCGCCAAGGCCGCCGGGGCCAAAATAGCGCACGATGGAATGGCTGGCCATGCCGCCCGCGGCCAAGGAACCCGCAGTCCGGCCGAGGCCCCTGTCCGACTCTCTCCAAGGAGGGGATTCGACGGGGACGCGTCTCTTGAGCCGCTCGTTGACGGAATCCGCCCACGTCTCCACGCCCCACTCGAGCGTTGAGCCGTAGGTTGTGAGAGCGGTTGAAAAGTCCCGGCCGGCCGCGATGGCCACGATCGCTTGGTCGGGGAGGGATTCGTAGCCGTCGCGCAGCACGGCGACAGGGGTGTTGCGCGGGGTGGTGGAGTTGTCGCCCAGTTCGCCCGAAGCATTGCGGCCCCATGCAGCGAGCGTCCCGTCGGCGCAGAGCACGAGCGCGTGGTCGTAGCCCGCGGAGAGGGCCACGGCCGTCTTTCCCGCGAGAGCGCTGGAGGCGCCCGCATCTACCGCGACGGGGTGGCTGCGCGGTTCGTTGGAGCCGTCGCCGAGCTGGCCGTCTTGATTTTTTCCCCAGCTGACGAGCGTGCCGTCGGTGCAGAGCGCGAGGGAGAAAAAGCCTCCGGCCGAGATCGCTTTCACTTCCTTGCCGGCGAGCGCGCTCAGTCCCTCGCTGCGGCTTACCGCCACCGGCAAAGCGCTCGGGCTGTTGAAGCCGTCGCCAAGCTGATGGTGGCTCCCGCCGCCCCATGCTGCGACGGAGCCGTCGGCGCAAAGCGCGAGAGAGTGGTCATGGCCCGCCGAGAGCGCGACGACTTGCTTGCCGGCGAGGGCGTGCGACGCGGAGGGACCATTGATCAACACAGGCAGGGCCTGCGCGGCGTTGGATCCGTCGCCGAGCTGGCCCTCGGTGTTGCGGCCCCAGGCGACGACAGAGCCATCGGCGCAGAGCGCCAGGGAGTGGAAGGCGCCGGCGGACAGCGCGACGACGAAGCGACCGGAGAGCGCATGCGAGAAGCCGCCGCCCACGCGAAGGGGAACGAGACTCAAGCGGGCGGAGCCGTCGCCGAGCTGACCCTCGGCGTTGCCGCCCCAGGAGTAGACGACGCCGTCGCTGTCGAGAGCGAGCGTGTGGGCGAGGCCGCGGACGACCTGGACGAGGGTCTTGCCGGCAAGGGCGCCGCTCTGGTCAACCGCCCCGGAGGAAAAGTAGTTGGCGCGAGCGCCGTCGCCGATCTGCCCGTGTGTATTGGTGCCCCAGCCCGCGAGACCCGTCCTCTTCGGGATCAGCACGAGGTCGTTGCCGTCGCCTCCGTGATACCAAGCGACGAAGCGGTGTGATGCGTCCCCATGAACGAGAGTGACGGCGGCTCCCTCCGGCAGGTTGGCAAAGGCGCCCTCGATGAACTCACGCCCCGTGTTGTCGATCACCTTCAGCTCGGTCGGTCGCTGGGGTTCGAAACCGAGTTCCAATTGGATCGAGCTGCTTGAGGCGACGTAACCCGCGGAGGTGATCGGGGCCGTGCCGGACATCTCGAGACGCGCAATTACGATGTCGGCTCGGACGATGGAAAGCGCTCCGGAAAGGAAGCAGGCAAAAATCAAAAGGCACGGACGCATGGACCGACGTAGCCTTTGTTGTCGTGCCAAGGAAGCCACCCCGAAAAGGCCCGAGACGGGCGCTAGGTGCCGGTAGAAGAGTGGTGTCGGGAGCGCCTCGCCGCGGATAATGAACGATCCGAGGCGCCGCCTCATCGCCCCGGCCCAGACTCTCACAGGTCCGGGCAGAAGCCGTAAAGCAGGTCGTCGCGGCCTTTGCCGGGCCATTCCACCTGGT
>CAMLQS010000406.1 GCA_946482165.1 uncultured Verrucomicrobiota bacterium
CGAAGGCTGATCACGGAGCGATCAGCGGCTTGCGGGTGGATTTGAGGAGACGCCATAGCGGCCTGTTTTCTCAGCCCATGCCTTGAAGATCGCCCCCGCCACGGGCGCCGCGTATTTCCCGCCGCCGAGTTCCTCGCCGGCATCGCCTTCGATCATCACCGCCACCGCGATTTGCGGGTCGTCGGCGGGGACGAAACCCACGAACCAGGCGAAATTGATCGTTCCCTCTTCGCTGCGTTTTTGCGCGGTGCCGGTTTTCCCCGCGATGCGCAATCCGGCCACCCTAAAGCGCGGGGTTTGCAGAATGCGTCCCGTGCCGGTGTTGGTCACGGCTTCCATGCCGGCGAGAATCGCGGCGCGTTGGGCTGGAGCCAAGCCGTCGGGCTCGGTCTGTTGGCGGGGCGCGTCGGCTCGATGCAGCAGGGTGGGGCGCGTGGTGGTTTCGCCTCGGGCGAGCGACGCGGCGAAACACGCCATCTGGAGCGGAGTGAGGTCGAGGGCGCCTTGCCCGATGGAAACATTTGCGGTGTCGCCGGGGAACCAGCGTTGTCCGTGAATTTCCTGTTTCCACGCCGGGTCGGGCACGTTCATCCGGCGGGTTTCGTAGGGTAGCTCGATGCCGGTCGGCCCAGCCAGGCCATGCCGGCGCGCCTCCTCCGCGATGGCGTCGATGCCCGTCTTGATACCGTATTCGTAGAAGAAGGTGTTGCAGCTTTTCTCAAGGGCCTGCGAGAGGGTGATCGTGCCTCGGTCCTGGTGGTTGTTGCAAACGAAGGTGCGGCCGCCGACGCGGTAGGCGCCGGTGCATTCGACCGAGGAGTCCGGGGCGATGTGACCGGTGCGCAGGCCTGCGAGCGCGGTGACGAGCTTGAACGTGGAGCCGGGGGCGTATGTTCCGCGGGTGGCGCGATTCTCCCATGCGCCGCGGGCGTTGATGTCGGCGAAGATATCCGGGGGAATGCGCGGGGTCAGCGCTTCGAGGTCGTAGTCCGGCTTGCTGACTAAAACCAGAACTTCGCCGGTGGTCACATCGATCGCGACCGCGGCGCCCGCGGTGCCTTTCCCGCTGTTTTCCACGTTCCGGACCATTTGCTCGTCGGCCGCGCGCTGGAGGTCGAGGTCAAGGCTGACCACGATGTCTTCGCCCTGCACCGGCCGGCGTTTTTCAAGCGGAGGAAGAATGCGGTAGCCGCCGGGGCTGACGCGATAAATGGCGCCGCCGGCCTGACCTTGGAGTCGCGAGTCCAGTTGCAACTCGAGGCCGTTTTTCCCCCGCGCCCCGCGCATTTTGAAGGTGGTGAGCTCCGCGCCGGGCAAGGCGTCGCCGACCTCGATATCGTCATCCACCGCCGTGTAGCCCAAGACGTGGGCGGCGAGCGCGCCGTGCGGATAAAACCGTGTGCTGGCGGTGTAGACCTGAAGAGGCGAGCGAACGGGAAGTTGCTCGAGCAGGCGGGCGTATTGCTCGGGCGCGATGTCCTCCAGGAGGAGGTAGGGAAGGATGCGGTTTTGCCTGTAGTGCCGTTCGAGGGCCTTGGCGTCGACACGATGACGCGTGTGCAGGATGCGGTTGACCGCGTGAAGATGGCGCTGAACCACGGCAATGCGCGCGATCTGCCTCAGTTGGTCGCCGGAAGGCAGGTCCTTGTCGCCGCTTTCCCGATAGTTTCTGCGGACGCGGAGAAACTCCTTGTAGAATTCGCCATGCAGCTCGTCGAGATTGAGCGTGACGGCGAAACGCGGGCGGTTGCCGACGAGAAGGCGGCCTTCGCGGTCGAAAATATTGCCGCGCGGGCCGGGGACCACCACGCGCCGCTGGCTTTGCACGGTTTCGCGGTCGCGGTGGGTGTCGGCGCGGCCGAGTTGCTGGTAGCCCAAGCCCGCCATCAGGACGAGCAACATAACGGCGAGGATGCCTTGAAAGAGCCAAAGGCGCGGGTCGTAGCCGCGGTGGGACTCGACGAGCCCGCCTGAGCGGTCGGGTGGCGAAGGGGGGGAGGCCATGGCTCAGGCGTATCGGTCGGCGGTTTGCGCCGGGCTGGCGCCGACCATACGCAGGGCCTCGGCTTGCAGGGATAGAAACCAAGGTCCGACAAGGGCGGTGAGCAACTGGGAGACGAGAAGATCGCCGAGCAGTCGGACTCCGCCGGCGGCGGGGTCGGGGAGGGCGCCGAGCGAGAAGAAGGCGAGGGCGACGAAGAGCGCGAGGTTGACGAAGAGCGCGACCACGACGGCGGTGATTGTTTCCTGGCGCGGAAAGCGATCGCGGAGCCGAAACACCAGGCAAAAAGCGAATGCGAGGATGAAAGCCTGGCGGCCAAAGGGCAGGGGAGTGACGGCGTCGAGCCAGAGGCCGGTGACAAAGGCGGAGGCGAGGCCGGCGCCGGGAGGCAGGCGCAGGGCGGCATACGTGACGAGCAAGCCCGGGAGGGAAAAGCTAAGCGCCCAGGAGGCGGCCGCGTGGTTCAACTGGCCGACCACCGCGCACAGCACCGCCGCGGAGGCGAGCAGGGCGAGGATCTGGCGGAGCGAGTGGAACATGTCGGTCTGCGGGCGTCTCGATGCGGCGGCTCACGGAGCGGGCGCGCCGCTTTCCGGCGCGACGAAGGAGGGATCGAGAGGAACGAGGACGGTTACCTCGGTCAGCTGGCCGAGCCGCGGGTCGAGCCGGGCGCGTCCGCTTTTGAAAAGGCCGTCGGTGCTGGGCTCCAGCTGGTAAACCTCGCCGACGGCGAGGCCGGGCGGGTAGACGCCCCCGATCCCGGAGGTGACCAGACGCCGCGGCGCCGATGGAGTGGCAAAGATGTCGAGCGGCACAAATTCGATCACCGCCTCGGCCGGGCGCATGGGCGGGTTGATGCCGCCTTGAAAACTGACCGGCCGTTCGTCGCCTTCAAAAACGGCGGCGAGGCGCATGCCCGGGCTGCCGATCAGCTCCACGACGGCGGTGCCGGCGTGGACCTCGGAAACGCGGCCGGCGAGGCCGCCGACATAGATCACCGGCGATCCCACGCGGAGGCCGTGTTTTGAGCCCTTGCGGATGACGAGGCGTTGCCACCAGACGGTGAAATCGCGGCGGACAACGCGCGCGGGCTCGGAGCGAAATTCGGCGAATGAAGGCAGACGCAGGAGGGCTTCGAGGCGGCCTATTTCGGAGCGCAGGCGGGCGTCCTCCCTCAGGCGGAGTTCATAGGATGCGTTGAGGCGCTGGAGGTCGCGAGCCGCGGCGACGAGGTCCGCGTTGGAGCGCGTGCGCTGAGCCCAGAAGTCTTGCAGATCCCGCGCGTAGGAGGCCGCCACGTCGATCGGCGCCTGGAACTCGTAGAAGGACAGCCGCGCGAAACGCTTGAAGACGGTGGGCAGGAACAGCCACGCGAGCAGGAGGATGCCCAGCGTGAGGAAGGGGCGGGCCTGGTCGAAACGACGCATGGGATGTATGATGGGCGAGGTGAGATGGATGATGCGGCAAGACCCGGCGCCACGGAGCGCGGCCGCGGCAAACATCAAACATCAGCCATCAGTCATCACACATTTTGAAGCACCCAGTTGAGGTCGTCGAGGACGGCGCCGGTGCCGTTGGCGACGGCGGAGAGCGGATCGTCGGCGACGGTGACGGGGAGGCCGGTTTTCTCGGAAAGGAGGCGGTCGATGCCGCGAATGAGGGCGCCGCCGCCGGCCATGACGAAGCCGCGATCGACGAGATCGGCGGAGAGTTCGGGCGGGCAGCGCTCGAGGGTGGAGCGGACGGCGTCGACGATGGAGGAGATGGGATCGCTGAGCGCCTCGCGAATCTCCTGCGACGTGATGTGGATCGTCTTGGGCAGGCCGGCCACGGAGTCGCGGCCCTTGACCTCCATGGTGAGCTCCTCGTCGAGCGGGTAGGCGGAGCCGACGCGCAGCTTGATCTCCTCGGCGGTGCGCTCGCCGATGAGGAGATTGTAGGCGCGCTTCATGTAGTTGACGATGGCGCTGTCGAGCTCGTCGCCGGCCACTCGTATCGATTTGCTGAATACGATTCCGGAGAGGGAGATGATCGCGATCTCGGTGGTGCCGCCGCCGATGTCGACGATCATGTTGGCGGCGGGTTCGTCGATGGGCAGGCCGACGCCGATCGCGGCGGCCATGGGCTCGGGGATGGTGATGACGTCGCGGGCGCCGGCGTGGGTGGCGGAGTCCTTGACCGCGCGTT
>CAMLQS010000407.1 GCA_946482165.1 uncultured Verrucomicrobiota bacterium
GCCGCTACCCGACCGATCTCTACGTCTACACGCCTTCCGCCGCGATTGCCGTCGACGCCCCCGCCCCGCCCGCGCTCATCCTCTTCAGCCCGGCCGGCAAGGCCTCGCGTTTTGTGCAGCTCCACATGGAGGCCGCCGAAAAATCCGGACTGCTGCTCGTCGCCTGCGCCCAGTTCCGCAACACCGCCGACGACGACTCCCTCGAAGCGGAAATGCGCGAACGCTTCGGCGAGGTGTTTCCGCAAATCCTCTCCCGCATCCGCCTCGATCCCGCCCGACTCTTCCTCGGCGGCACCTCCGGCGGCGCCTGGCGCGCCTACCATTACGCCGCCTGGTTTTCCCACCCCTGGGCCGGCATCTACGCCAACGGGGGCTGGCTCGGCGGAAAAAAATACTACGACCTGCCCTACCCTGCGCTCCGCGTGGCGATGGTCAACGGCAACCTCGACACCGACGGCAACGTGTGGATCGACCGCGATGGCGCCATCCTGAAGCGCGCCGGCGGCACCGTCGGCGTCTTCGCTTTCGAGGGCGGCCATCAGGTGCCCCCTCCGCTGCACCAACACATCGCCTTCGAGTGGCTGCTCGGCCGAGAAGCCGACACGCGCGTGGAACGCTGACGGGAGACGGCCGCCAGCCTATCGGTCACCAACGCAGCTCCGCCGGCACCTCGATCTCGGCTTTCGTCAGGCCGAGCTTCTTTAGCTCGGCTTCAAAACGCCCGACCGAGGCGGCCTTCACCCACACGGCCGAATAGCGAGGGGCCTTCTTCCCGGGATTCGGCGTCTCCACGCAGCTCAACAAACGATAGCCATCTCCGCCGGCTATCCGATGCGCGTCCAGCAGCGTGATCGCCGAGACGTTGACCGACACCTGGGCGGTGTCTCCGTTTTCCGCGGGCATGGACCACTCGCGCATTCGACTTCCGTCGGTCTCCACCCAAGCGGGCAACGCCGCCTCGACGCCCGCTTCGTGCGTATGCAGGCGCTCCCCTTTGGGCCGCATCTCCCGCCATTCCGGCGCCGCGTCGACCGCCGCCCCGGCGCCGTCCTTTTCGGACAGCGTCAACTTGGCGAAGCGTTCCGGCGCGAAATAATCCTGGTAGCGGAAACTCGAAACGAGGTCTTGCTGGCCCTCGAGCACCGCGCGATCCGCAAGGGTCTTCGGCACCTTGTCCACTCGCCGGAAAAACATCACGCCGCCGGTCGCATGCCGGCTCACCAACACCTCCCCCTTGATCTCGATCCCGCGCGGCTCCGCGGTTCCCGAACCGCCCCAGTCCCGCATCCGGCCGTCGTCCTTGAGCTCGTAGCTCCGCGTGGCGGTCCGCAATTTCCCGAGTTCCGTGCCGCCACGGGTGAAATACAATCGTTCGAGCAATCCGCCCGACGAATACACCCAGTATGTCGGCTCGGCCGCCCCGTCGCTTCCCGGATACGGGTTGCCAAACACATCAAGCGAAAGCACCAGCCGCCACGGGCCCAGGATTTCTTGCCGTAAATCGACGACTTCGGCCGCCCCCAAACGCATGCCGCCAATGATCGAAACGAACAGCCACGTCCACATCCAGACAAGCGGTCTGCCGCTTGTGATTTCACGGGTAGTCATGAACGCATGGCTGAAGAGATCGCCCGCGCGGCGCAACGCCCGAGGCGCTGTCTTCGAAATAAACCGATGATTCGCGAGACGGAAACCCTGCTCGGCCAAGGCGACCGAGGCGGAGGCGGCCGAAGGCCCGTGCCGCCGAGGGCGACGCCGGCCCAGTTTGGTTTCCGTCTCACCCATAGGGCGCAGGTTTATTTCGAAGACAGCGCCCAGTCGCTCCGCTATTGCCGTCGGACTCGCCCTCGCCACGCTGCGAGCTCCCATGCTTTCGCGCTTCCCGGCCGCCCCCCTCCGCCTGTTTCTGTTCGGCCTGCTCCTCGCGTTTGCGGCCGGCGCGGGCCTCCACGCCAACAGCGACGAACGCACCTGGATTCTCGAGGGCGGCGAGACCTTCCGCGCCGAACTCGTGCGCTACGACGAAGCCGCCGGACAGGTGACGCTGCGCTTCAAGCAACTCTCGGAGGAACGCGCCTTCGCGGTGAACCGATTCAGCACGATGGACCGCGCCTGGCTGGCGGAATGGAACGAGATCGAGGAAGATCTCAACGCCACCGTGGCGGAGCTCGGCGGAACGCTCACCCACCTCGTCACCACCGGCCTCCATCCCACCGATCTGTTCGTCTACACGCCCTCTTCCGCCCTTGCCGCCGGCGCGCCCCCGCCCCCGGCGATGATCCTCTTCCATCCGGGAGGAAAGGCGGCCCGCTATGTGAAGAGCCACATGGAAGCCGCCGAAAAATCGGGCCTCCTGATCGTGGGCTGCGGCCAGTTCCGCAACACCGACGGCGACCTCGGCCTGTCCGCCGCTTTTCGCGAACGCTTCGCCGAAGTGTTTCCACAGATTTTGGCCCGGGTCCGGCTCGACCCCGCGCGGCTTTTCCTCGGCGGCACCTCCGGCGGCGCAAGTCGCGCCTTCCACTACACCGCGCACTTTTCCCACCCCTGGTCGGGAGTGTATTCCAACGGCGGCTGGCTCGGCGGAACGAGAAACTACGACATGCCCTTCCCCGCGCTCCGGGTCGCGATGGTAAATGGCAACCTCGACACGGCCGCCAACCGCTGGGTGGACCGCGACGGCGAGGTGTTGAAACGCGCCGGCGGCACCGTCGGCGTCTTCGCCTTCGAGGGCGGCCACCAGGTGCCGCCTCCGCTGCACCAGCACATAGCCTTCGAATGGCTGCTGGGCCGCGAGGCCGACACCCGCGCGGCGCCGTAGCCACCTCTCCCCGGCGGTCTCACGCGACAGCTTCCGCCGACGCGATAAGCACGCTCCCCGCCCCCCGCAGTCCCGATGCCGCCATGGCTATGCCTCTTCGCACTCTAGTTTTCACGCTTCTTGCCGCCGCCACCTCCGTCCTAAACGCGACGTCGAGCATCCAAACCGTGTTCTATGACATGCCTGCCGAGCTTCTCCCGGCCGTCATGCCCGCGCCCAGCGCGCAACTCGTCGCCGTGCCCGGCTACCCCGACGACCCCGCGCGGCTCACCTTCATCGCCCGCCTCTACCTGCCCGATCCCGCCATTCATGGCGCCGGTCCCTATCCCGTCGTCGTCTTCCTCCACGGCTCCGGCGGCCTCTGGTCCGGCGATACCATCCCGGCCGCGATCGACACCAACACCACGAACAGCGCCATCTCCTCGCAGTTTCGGGATTGGGGCGTTCTTCTCGCCGACCTCGGCTACGCCGCGCTTTTCCCCGACAGCTACAACCCTCGCGGCATCGCCGGCGACTTCGGGGACCGCCGTCCGCACCATGACGTCGCCGAGGACGACTCGCTTTGCTCGCCCAACTATGAGCGCCCGAAAGACGTCGTCGCCGCTCTCGAATATCTCGTTTCCCGCGCCGACATCGACCGCGAGCGCGTCGCCCTCGTCGGCTTTTCCCACGGCGCCCAGACCGGCATGAACTCCCTCGTCGACGTGTCCGTCGACCGTGGCGTTTACGACGTCGATTATGTCGACCTCGTCGACGACCCTCTCAACCCCGGGCAGTTCGTCGAAAAGACGGTGAAAAAAACCGTGCCCTCGCCCGTGCGCATCCCCGCGCACCTGCCCGTCCCGAGGTTCTGCGCCTTCTACTACGGCGGCGGCAGCCACTACGGCTACCACGGCCAGGCATCCACCGCCGTCGCCGGCCGCTACATGATGGACCGCCGCACCACCGCCATTCTCTTTCACGGCACCGGCGACTCGCTCATGGGTATCACGAATCACACTACGACGCCCGTCTCCGGAACCGTTTTCCCCATCAAGCAGGTCCTAGCCTCCGCCGCCCAGGCCGCGACCCTCGGCCTGCCCAATCCCATCGTCCGCCACTACGTCCTCGACCGCACCGCCGTCCACGAGCCCGCCACCGCCCGCGTGGGACATTCCTTCGACCTTGGCTCCGTCACCATCGCCGCCGAGGCCGACTGGGACACCGCCAACGAAAGCCCCGACCAGAAAGCCCGCCGCCTCGCCCGCGAAGAGGTCCTGCGTTGGCTCGACTTCAAACTCGGCCCCGCGCCGACCCTCGCCCTCGCTCCCGACGCCGCCCAGCCCGCCACCCACGT
>CAMLQS010000408.1 GCA_946482165.1 uncultured Verrucomicrobiota bacterium
TGGCGACCATGGCGACGATCATCGCGTCGCAGGCGATGATCTCGGGCGCGTTTTTCAAACCGTGCTCCGGCGCGGTCCGCTCTCTCCCGACCAAACCACCACCTATCAATATGACGCGGCCGGCCGTATTCGCTTCGAAACGATCTCCGCTGCCGGCCTAAGCCGCACGACGGAATACCGCTACGATCTCGCCGGTCGCCGCACTCGCGTCATCACGCCCGACGGGTTGGAGGAGATCACTAACGAGCTCCGCTACGTCGATGCCAACGGCGCTCCCGTGCGTCGCGAGATCACGGTTACCGCGCCCTCCGGTGCCACCAGCATCACGGAGTATTATCGCGACCGTTCGCTCTTCCGTCGGCAAGGCACGGGCGCGGCCCCGGAGATCTGGACATACTCCTACGACACTTACAGCGGCTACTCGCTGCGCTACCGCGTCAAGCAGCTCTCCGACACCATTCCCGTGTTGTTTGAGGCAAGCGACTGGGTGGGCAATGTTCGCCAGGAAACACGCCGCACCGTCGGCGGCGCGGGCGTCGTCCACCGGCTCTATACCTTCGGCGGAGGCGCCGGCGCAAACGGGTCCGTGCGAGGCTTGTTGTCGCGAATCGAAAGCGCCGGGCAGGCCCCCGTCTTGTTCGAATACGACGAGTTTGGCCGCCTCTCCGCCGAAGGGCTCGATCTCGATGGCATCAACGCGCTTGAACGCGCCGGCAATGACTCGATCACCACGCATGCCGCAGGATTCGTGAGCGATGGCTCCCCCTTGGCTTGGTTCTCTTTTGCTCAGGAGTATCGTTATCTTGCGCCTGGCTCCATCGCCCCAGTCCTCAGCTCCGAAGTGAAAACAAGGCTCGGCGGATTTGAGGCAGGGCTCGTCGCCGACCGCACCCTCTTCGGCGGCGCCGGTGGCCGCGTTCGTGAAACCGTCAGCCTCGACCGCGACACTCGGACGCGCATCACCACCATGCGCGATCTCGCGGCCGCACCCGAGACCTCGCCCGAGACGCGGACCGAGGTGGGCGGTCTGTTGCGCACCGTTCGTCGGCCCGGCGCGACCGCGGACACCAGTTATTCCTACGATGGCCTCGACCGCCTTGTCGGCGTCAGCGATCCGGTCACGGGATCGGTTGCCTATGGCTTTGACGCGCAGGGCCGCCTCGAAACCAGCACGGACAACCTTCAGCGCACGACCCGGTTTACCTATTATCCCAACGGCGTGGCAGGTGCGGGGCAGGTGGCCACGAAGGAAAACGCCGCCGGACAAGTCGCGCGATTCGCCTATACCCTGCGCAACCAGATCCACCGGCAATGGGGCGCGGAGACCTACCCGACCGAGTATTCCTACGACACCGAAGGACGACTGGTCGGATTGAGGACCTTCCGGACAAGCGACACGGCGGTCGATTGGACGCAGCCAACCTGGCCCGCGCTCGTCGGCGTGACCGGAGATTTCACGCAGTGGACTTTTGAATACTGGACCGACCTGCTTTCCAAGAAGACCTACGCCGATGGCGGCGCGGTCAATTACGCCTACGACTCTTCCCTCCGCCTCTACCAGCGCACCAACGGCCGTAACCAAGTCACGACCTATGGCTATGACGACGATGGGCGGCTCTCCACCATCAGCTATCCGATGGGCTCGGGCACGCCAAACGTGACCTACGCCTACGACCGCGGCGGCCGCATCGAGACCATCAACGACGGTGCGGGCGCCCGCACCTTGGCCTACACCGATTTTGACCAGCTCAAGACCGAGACCTACGGCACCGGCTTGTTGGATGGCGTGGTTCTTGCCCGCGGCTTCGACACCGCGAATCGCCCCGAAGCTCTCACGGTGACGGATGCCGCCGCGACGGTGACCGCCTACGGCTACGACTACGACGACTACGCCCGTCTCCGCTCGATCACGCATCAAACGGCCGCGGGCGGACCTCTGACTTTCAGCTATGCCTACACCCCTGGCACCGGGCGTTGGGAGACCGTCACCGCCACGCGTGCCGGAGCGACTGTGGCCACCTCGATGCGCGCCTACGACTCGAGCGGGCGCTTGACCGGCACGAGCTTCGCCAACGGGACCGGCGTCACGCTCTTCAGCCACGGTTACACCGAATTTGATGCCTTGGACCGCCGCAGGACCGTGCGCCGCGAGGACGGCAAGGAGTGGGCCTACGACTACAATCTCCGCGGCGAAGTCTCCTCTTCGCGCAAGCGCTTCCCTGTCGAGGAAGGCGGCGAATGGCTGAGCGGTTGGCAGGCGAGCTACGCCTACGATACGATCGGCAACCGCACCATCGCCGGTTCCGGCGGCGATGCGTCGGGCGCGAACCTGCGTCAAACCGTCTACACGTCCAACGCGTTGAATCAGTATGATCAGCGAACCACCCCCGGCTCGATGATCTTCACCGGCGAAGCGGATCCCGATGCGGTCGTGGACATAACCGTGGACGAACTCCCCGTCGCTCCCGTTGTCCGCCAAGGCGCCCCGGGTGAACAAAGGTTCTTCGCGGCCGAGTTTCTGGCCGACAACGCGACGGAGCCGGTTCACGGCACCAGCCGTATCCGCGCCACGAAGACAGGCGCCGCGCCGGTGGGCCAGGTGGATACGTTCTACGTCGCAAAGACGCCCGAGCTGTTCACCTACGATGCCGACGGCAACCTGACCTCGGATGACCGCTGGACTTACACTTGGAACGCGGAGAACCGGCTGATCGCGGTCGAGACGCGCGCCGACCGCGCGCTGCCTGCGGGCGTATTGCCGATCGAGCGCCGCCTAAAAATGGAGTTCGTCTACGATGCGCAGGGACGCCGCCTCCAGAAGCGGGTTTCGACGTGGAGCACCGCGAGCAACGATTGGGTGCCCGGCAAAGATGTGCGCTTCGTTTACGATGGCTGGAACTGCGTGGCCCAGCTCGCATTGAACGGCGCTGCGCGCGATCTCGCTACCTCCTACGTCTGGGGCCTCGATCTTTCAGGCTCGATGCAAGGGGCGGGTGGCGTGGGCGGACTCTTGGCTCAGACAACCGCCGCCCCCGCCCTTGCGGGCGCCTATCTCTATGCTTACGATGGCAACGGTAACGTGACCGGCCTCGCTAATGCGGCTGACGGCACCCTCGCCGCCCGCTATGACTACGGCGCTTTCGGTGAGCTGCTCCAAAGCATCGGATCGATGGCGCAAGCCAATGCCTACCGCTTCAGCACGAAGCCGGAGGATGAGACTGGTCTCTATTACTACGGCTTCAGATACTACAACCCTAGCACCGGGCGGTGGCTCAGCAGGGACCCAATCGAGGAGCAAGGCGGGTTGAATCTGTATGGCACGAACGATAATGACGCATTGAATTATATCGACCCGTGGGGATTGAGCAAGGTTAAGATTATATACAAGGTGGGCAATAGGATAACCAAGGTCCTGAAGATGGAAACGGAAATGGCCAAGAGACTATTAAAGCGGCGTGTTGCAAAAAATGCCAAGGTAAACAAGGTGACTTTCGTGCAAACGGATGCGCCCCGGGAACTGGCCGAATCCGCGTCGAAGACAGGAAAGGCAACGTATCACGCTAAGGATGCGGCCGGGCATCCAGCCCACTATCATCCTCAGACCGGGATATCTTCGGGGGGAGTCCCTAAGACAAGTAATACGCCCCATATAAGTAATCAATACACTGGGGCTGGCGGAGTCTTGCTGTCGGTCGCAGTGGCGGTTGGGTTCTTGCCTGAGGCTGAGGCTGCGGAGTTGGAAGCGGAGATCGAGTTTTCTGCAGACTGTGCGGACGAGCTTGAGGTCACGGAGATCCTTGTTGATCTGACGCCCGCGGGTGATGTGAAGGAGATTATTAATCTCGCGTCCGAGCTGGAGGGCGCTGTGACCGGAATCTCTGCCGCAGTCGATTCCATAATAAAGGCCCAGAAGATGCAGAATGACAGGCTTCATGGGGGCGGGGATTTATCGGAATATGAGATAACAAATTACATGAAGCTTCGCGCGGGACCGTTTGCGAATTTAAAGCAGTAGTTCCTATGGATGTGAACGCATTTTTAATCGGGGCATTGTCTGTTTGGAATCAAGATCAGTTTGA
>CAMLQS010000409.1 GCA_946482165.1 uncultured Verrucomicrobiota bacterium
GGATCATGGGTGAAGCAACGGATCTCGATGCGTTGCCCCAGCTCGGCCCAGCCGTAGCGCTCCACGAGCGCGGTGACGATATGCTCGAGTGTTTTGCCGTGCAGAGGGTCGCGGGTGGATTGGTCCATGGCGAAAAAGAGGTGCGGCGCGCGGAGCCTCAAAGGCCTTCCATCAGGCCGTTGAGCGTGTTGACGTATTTCAGCACAAATCCGAGCACGATGTAGGCGATCATCGCGGCCACGGCCGCGAAGAGCAGGCCCGGGTAAAGCATCGAAGCCGCCGCGAGCCGTCCATTGGCGCGCTCCTGGTGTTCGGCGGCCAGCGCCAGAAGCGACCCTTCCAGGGCGCCGGCGCGCTCTCCGGTTTGGTAACGGGCCACGAAATCGTCGGGAAACGCTCCGGTCGCCCCGAGGTGCGCCCCAGGCGCCTCGCCGCGCTCGATCTGAGCCAGCACCCGCTTCGCGGCACGACGCAGCCTCGGGGCGCGGGCGATCACGCCGGCGTCGAACCAGGCTTTGTCGATCGGCGTGCCGGCCTCCAGCAGGTTGCCGAGTGCGAAGGAAAAGTCCGCGAGCGATTGGTGACGCCGATAGCCGCCGATGGCCGGCAGCATATCGAGCAAGCCGTTCGCGACCGGGTTGCCCCGACGCACGAGCGCAAAAAGCAGGGCCGCCCCTCCCCATACGGGCACGAGGATGGCCAGGAGTCCGCCGACATAGGCCGGCGCGCTCCAGGATAGCCCTTTCTCGAAATCGATCATTCGGAGAAACGGCAGCAGCAGCGCACCCAGATGAAATATGACCAAGGGGTAGATGGAGGCGAAAAACACGCGTCGATTGGTCGACGCCATTTGCGCGTGGCGATCAGCCAGGTTGGCCAGCACGAGCGGCAAGCGTCCCGAATCCGCTCCCGCGATCAAAAAAGGCCGGTCCCCCGTCGGCAACCAGGCTCCCGCCGCGCCCATGATCTGCGCCACGCCGCTGCCGCCTTCGGCCATGGCCGCGAGTCGGAAGCTGTCGCGCGAAGGCGCCGGCGAGGGCGCGCGCAAGGCTTCGGCGAGGGTCAGCCCCGCCGACAATTGCTGGGCCAGCTGACGATAGAGCACGGAAAGCTTGGCGTGTGGGAGTGGCACGAGGTTTAGACAGGATCGGGACGCAAATCTCACGCCTTGGCCACTCCGGAACACGGATTTCCCTCCCGCGCGGGAGGCGGGAATTGGCGCGCGTCGGGCCTGAAGCTGGCAGGGCGCGCCTCGCAAAGCAGCCACGCGCGCATGCGGCATCCGGCCTTCGCAAACAGGGAAAGTTATTTCGAAGGCAGCGCCTAGGCGTCTCGGTTGCGCGGATGAAAACGCCCGTGCTGCTCGACGAGGCGTTTTTCCTCCACCGCCGTGTAGATCTGGGTGGTCGCAAGATTGGCGTGGCCGAGCATCTCCTGGATTGCCCGGAGATCGGCGCCGCCGCCAAGAAGGTGCGAGGCGAAGCTGTGACGCAGCTGGTGGGGCTTCACGCCGCGCGCGATGCCCGCTTTTTCGGCGTATTTCTGAACAATGAACCAGAGCGTTTTTCGCGAGAGTCCGCCGCCGCGCTCGCTGAGGAAAAGCGCGCTGCCCGTTTTGGTTTTGACGAAGGCCGGCCGCCCCGCCTCCAGATAAAGACGGAGGGCGTCCACCGCTTTGCCGCCCACCGGCACCACGCGTTCCTTCGAGCCTTTGCCGAAGACGCGCAAATAGCCGTTCTCGAGGTCGAGCTGTTGCAGCGTCAGCCCGGCCAGCTCCGACACGCGCAAGCCCGACGCGTAGAACAACTCCAGCAGCGCGCGGTCGCGCAGCGCAAAGGCGTCGCCCCCCTGCGGCGCGGACAAGAGTTTATCCACCTCCGCCGCGGAGAGCATGCCCGGCACGCGCCGCACCCGCTTCGGCCCTTGCAACAGCACGGTGAAGTCGTCCGCCCGCACCTCTTCCCGCACGAGATGCCGGGCAAGGCCGCGCAAGGCCGAGAGCTTTCGGGCGAGGCTCGCCACCGCGACTCCGTCGCCGCTGAGTGAATACAGCCAGTCCATCGCGTGGGAGGGGCCCACCTCTTTCCAGTCCTTGACGCCCTTGCTGCCCGCCAACCACGCCGCGCATTGCCGCAGGTCGCTTTCGTAGCCGGCGAGCGTGTGGTCGGAGCGCCCGCGCTCCAAGGTCAGCACGTTGCCGAAGTCCTCGATCGTCGCGCGCATCGCGTCGGGGATCGCCGGGGTCTCCAAGCCGGCCGCGGCTCGAGGCCCGACGCGGGAGCCGCCCCGTGGCCGCTTGGCGGGAGTTTTCGGGGAAACGCGCTTGGGCGCGGTGACAGGCTTCGCCATTCGGACACAAAAAACGCCCCGTGAAGCGGGGCGTCTAGAAAACAATGGCCGCGAGAACCGCTCAGTAGCGCCGGCGCGGGCCGGGGACATGATTCGGGTTCTGCTCACGCACACGGTAGGTGATGCGGGCCTTTTCGAGATCGTAGGGGCTCATCTCCATCTTCACGCGGTCGCCCGTCGAGATGCGGATGAAGTTCTTGCGCAGCTTGCCCGAGATATGGGCCAGAACCACGTGGCCGTTGGCCAAAGCCACCTTGAACATCGTGCCGGGGAGCACCGTGACAATCTTGCCCTCCACCTCGATCGATTTGCCGTCGGATTTTTCGTCTGTTGCCATAATGCGCGGCTCAGCGGCCAAGGAGAGAGAATAGGATCATGCGTGTGCGGTTCGTAAAGGACACTTGTAAGCCCGATGGCCGCCCCCCTAGTCAAGGCTTTCCTCCCTTGCCGCCCGCATGGTTTTGCCCACGCCCACGCCTCCTCCCTGTCCTTTCGAGAAACGCTTCCCCTCGCAGCTCGTGCGCGACGACGTGTTTTTCATGTCGCTCGCCTATAACCAGGCGATCGACGCGTGGCGGCGCGACGAGGTGCCCATCGGCTGCGTGATCGAGCGCGACGGCGAGATCCTGGCCATGGCGCACAATACCGTGGAGGCCGCGCACGATCCGACCGCCCACGCCGAAATGCTCGCCATCACGCAGGCGGCCGCCGCGATAGGCGACTGGCGACTGGAGAACTGCACGCTCTACGTGACAAAGGAGCCCTGCCCGATGTGCAGCGGCGCCACTCTGATGTCGCGGCTGAAACGCGTGTGCTACGCCGTGCCCGACCCAAAAATGGGATGCCTCGGCGGCGCGACCAATCTCAGCGAACTCGCGCGGGTGAATCACCGAGTCGAGATAGGCGCCGGCGGCGTGCTCGAGCCCGAATGCCGCGAGTTGCTGCAGGCGTTTTTCCGTCTGAAGCGGGCCGCAAGCGAGGCCGACGCCTGATTCGTCGTCTCCAAGAGGCGCCCGTTTTTTGCCTCCGAGGGAATAACTTGCGCGGGTAAATCCACGCTCGCGCAGTTGACGCCGCCGAAGCGGATACGCACGTTGCGCGCGGTTCCCCTTTCCCAACCCGACAACCCATCATAACCATGGCCTACGAACTGCCTCAACTCGCCTACGCTTACGACGCCCTCGTCCCGCACATCGATGCCAAGACGATGGAGATCCACCACTCGAAGCATCACCAAGCCTACATCACCAACGTGAACAAGGCCCTTGCGGACGCCGGCGTCGCCGCCCCCGAGTGCGTGTGCGAGCTCATCTCCGATCTTTCCAAGCTCCCCGAGTCCATCCGCGGCGCCGTCCGCAACAACGGTGGCGGCCACGCCAACCACGCCTTCTTCTGGAAGATCATCGGCCCCGGCAAGGGAGGCGCCCCGAAGGGCAAGCTCGCCGCCGCCATCGAGGCCGAGCTCGGCGGCTTCGCCAAGTTCAAGGAAGACTTCACCAAGGCCGCCACCACCCGTTTCGGCTCCGGCTGGGCCTGGCTCTACGTCACCGCCGACAAGAAGCTCGCGGTCGGCTCGACCGCCAATCAGGACAGCCCGATCATGGGCAAGGCCGTCGCCGGCATCGAAGGCAAACCGGTCATCGGTCTGGATGTCTGGGAGCACGCCTACTACCTCAACTACCAGAACCGCCGTCCCGACTACATCGCCGCGTTCTGGAACGT
>CAMLQS010000410.1 GCA_946482165.1 uncultured Verrucomicrobiota bacterium
CGGCGCGGGCTTGGGAGGCGGCGCCCAAGGCAAGGGCGGCCAAAAGCGCATGGGTGTGGCGGGGTAGGTGCATAAGGAAAAAAGGTGTGGTCTGTAAGCGACCCGGGCCGGCTCCGGAGCCATTCGGGAAGGGGGTGTCTGGAAACAAAGGAGAATCCGGCAAGCAACCGGGAGGATTGGCGATCAACGGAACGGTGGCTCCACGCGCATACCTTCGCAATCTGCCCCTCGGTTTAACGTCCACCTTCCGTCGCGATGATCGACGAGGAGAAGCACGGTAATCGGAACGATACTTTGCGAGGGTGCTTGTCACGCACGACGAGGCGCCGATCCGGCTTCGTCTCCCGGTCCGTTCCGAACCCATATCGCCGGAGGTGCCAGCCCGTCGGCGGCCCCCGGCAGGTTTACGATAAAAACCCACATCGCGATTTGACGCTCGCGCCCGGACCGCGTCTGACCTCGTAACTTCGCGAAACGGCGTCGTATTCACCGTCCCTCCCTCCGACGCCCGGCCGTCCTCGCGAAATGTCCCGCCCCCGATTCCACTGCCTGCTCGCCCTCGCCCTGATAGTCGTGGCGCCCCTCGTCGGCGCGCCCGGATCCGCGACCGTCCGCGCCTTGGAAATCGACCCCACACCCGCCGAAACACCCCGGACATGGGAAGGCTGGGGCACATCTCTTTGCTGGTGGGCCAAAATCTTCGGCCAGCGCGACGACCTCGCCGACCTTTTCTTCACCACCCGCGAAGTGAAGCTCGGCAACGAGGCCCTGCCCGGCCTGGGGTTTACGGTCGCCCGCTACAACGCCGGCGCCTGCAGCTCCGCCGAAGTCGACGGCCGACGCATGGTCGTCTCGAAAACCATCCGCCCGTTCCGCCAGATCGACTCCTTCTGGCTCGACGGCAAAAACGCCGATCCCGCCTCCTCAAGCTGGAACTGGAACGCCGACGCCAACCAGCGCGCCATGCTTCTCAAGGCCCGCGATCGCGGCGCCGACCGCTTCGAGTTGTTCTCCAACTCTCCGCCTTGGTGGATGTGCGCCAACCGCAACCCCTCCGGCGCCGCCAAAGCCGACCAGGAAAACCTGCCGCCCGCGCAGTTCGCGCATTTCGCCCACTACCTCGCCGCCGTCGCCCGCCGCGCCCGCGACCAGTGGGGCGTCTCCTTCACCACGGTCGATCCGTTCAACGAACCCAGCGCCCATTACTGGTCCGCCAACGGCAAGCAGGAGGGCTGCTTCTTCGCCCGCTCCTCGCAAGCCGCCTTCCTCCCCCTTCTCCGCACCGCGCTCGACCGGCAGGGACTCTCCTCTCTGTCGATCTCCGCCTCCGACGAAACCTCCTACGACCACGCGGTCGACACCTGGCAATCTTTCGCGCCCGAGACTCGCGATCTCATCGCGCAGGTAAACGTCCACGGCTACCAGGGTCGCAACGGTCGCCGCGATTTTCTCCACGATCTTGTCGTGCGCCAGGCCGGCAAACGCCTCTGGAACTCCGAATACGGCGACGAGCACGCCGACGGCCTTGAACTCGCCGCCAACCTCCAACTCGATCTTCACTGGCTGCGCCCCTCCGCGTGGTGCTACTGGCAACCTCTCGACGGCGGCGCCAACGGCGGCTGGGGCCTGCTTCCCGCCGACCTCGAGCGCGGCACCATCGGCCGGGCCAACCCCAAGTATTTCATCCTCGCCCACTACAGCCGTCACATCCGCCCGGGCATGACGCTGCTCGCCACCGGCGACTGGCGCGTCGCCGCGGCCCATGACGCGCCCGCCCGCCGCCTTGTCGTCACCGTGTTCAACGACGCGAAGCATGCCGTCCCCGTCCGCTTCGATTTGTCCGCTTTCAAAGCCGGCGCCGGCGACACCCGCGTCCGCCGTTGGCTCACCGAGCCTCTCGGCCAGTCTCGCTATCGTCGCCTTCCCGACGAACGCCTCGCCGTTGCCAACACCTGGAAATTCCCGCCTCGCTCCGTCGTCACTCTCGAGATCGACGACATCGGCCTCTAGCTCCGCTCAAGCTCGCCCCCTCCGCGCCCGCGCCCCACGCTCTGCAACTCCCCCCGCCCCCTACTCCCGTGACCGTCAACGACCGCCTCAAAAACAACCCTCTCCATAGCCGCGACGACCTTCGCCGTCTCCTCGAAGACATGGTCGAGCCGCTCTACGGCCACTTCTCCCCCGGTCGCGCCCGCGTCGAACTTGCCGCCAACCGTGCCAGTTACGGCGATCCCGCCAGCGCGCTCGAAGGCTACAGCCGACCGCTCTGGGGCCTCGCCGCCCTCGCCGCCGGCGGCGGCCAGTTCGCCCGGTGGGATCTCTGGCGCGAAGGCCTCATCAACGGCACCGACCCCAAGCACCCGGAATACTGGGGCCTGGCCGGCGACTTCGATCAACGCAGCGTCGAGCAGGGCGCCTTCGGCTTCGCGCTCGCCCTCGCCCCCGACCAGATCTGGAAGCCGCTCACCACCGCGCAACGCGCCAACCTCGTCGCCTGGCTCCGACGCATTCACGACGTGAAGCTCGTCCGCAGCAACTGGCTGTTCTTTCGCGTCCTCGTCCAGCTCGGCCTCCACCAAGTCGGCGAAACCTGGGACGAAAAGGTGCTCGATTCCGACCTCTCGCAACTTGAGTCGTTCTACCTCCGCGACGGCTGGTTTCTCGACGGTCCCGAGGGCGCCCCCTGGCGCGATGGACGCACGGGCGACTACTACATCCCCATGGCGATCCATTTCTACGGACTCGTCTACGCGCGCCTCGCCTCCTCCGCCGACCCCTCCCGCTCCGCCCGCATCGTCGAGCGCGCCCGGCTCTTCGCCCGCGAGTTCCAGCACTACTTCGCCGCCGACGGTTCCGCCCTCCCCTTCGGTCGCAGTCTCGGCTACCGCTTCGCCCAAGGCGCATTCTGGGGCTCGCTCGCCTACGCCGGCGTCGAGGCGCTGCCCTGGCCCGTGATCAAAGGCCTCTACATGCGCCATCTTCGCTGGTGGATGAGGCAACCCATTTTTTCGGAGACCGGACTGCTCACCATCGGCTACGCCTACCCCAACCTGCTCATGGCCGAGAGCTACAACTCGCCCGGCTCGCCTTATTGGGCGCTCAAGGCCTTTCTCCCGCTCGCCCTGCCCGAGTCGCATCCCTTCTGGCGCGCCGAGGAGGCGCCCCTCCCTCCGCGCCGCGCCACCCTCACCAGCCCCGGCGCCCGTCTCGTGCTCACGACCGATCCGCGATCCCGCGACGTCGTCGCCCTCGCCCCCGGCCAGCGCGTTCTCGACTGGCCGCGCAACGCGCCCCACAAGTATTCAAAGTTTACCTACGGAAATCGATTCGGCTTCTCCGTCACCTCCGGCGCCTCCATCCCCGCCGAGGGCGGCCTCGACGGCGAGCTTTCCCTCAGCGACGACCAACGCTACTACCGGCGCCGCGATTTCGCCGACCCGACCGAGGTCCGCGAGGGCGCCGCCTGCTCCCAGTGGAAACCCTGGCCCGACGTCGAGGTGCGCACCTGGCTCGTAGCCGCGCCGGAAGGGCACGTGCGGATCCACCACATCCGCTCCGCCCGCGCGCTTTGGACGATGGAGGCCGGCTTTGCCGTCCCCTACTTCGCCAAGAGCCACCTCCGCCAGCAGCCAAATCTTCCCGCAGGCCCCGCCGTGCGCTCGCCCCGCGGCTGCTCCACCGTGAAGGAACTTCTCGGCGGCCGCTCCCCCGCGTGCGTCGAGCTTGGGGCCAACACCCATCTCCTCGCCTCGCTCTCCGCCATGCCCGTCCTCCGCGGCGCGCACCAGGCGGGGGAATTCTGGCTCGCGAGCTGGGTCGACGGCACCGCCGACGAAAACGCCCCGCTCTCCGACGGCGCCAGATTCACCGTCGCCATCGAGGGCGAGTCCTGCGTCGTCCGGCGCGACGGGCAGCCCTGGTGGACCGTCAGCAACGACGCCCAACTCGGCCAATCCACCCCCGAACGCCTTCGCGCTCTCGACGAGCTCGTCTAGTCCCGCCCGCCGCCTGCCCCCTCCCCGTCCCCCCTCCCTTTTCCACACCTTGATGAAACCGTTCCTT
>CAMLQS010000411.1 GCA_946482165.1 uncultured Verrucomicrobiota bacterium
CAGGGCGCTTTGACACGCAGATCTTCTCCGGACGCACCAGCAGAAGCGCTTTCCTCGCCCCGGACGGCCAAGCCGCCAGCGGCACCCGCAACTCTAAACCTCCTTCGGCGCGCACGCGACCGGCGTCGCCTTCGCGCTCCAGCATCTCCACCTCCAGCAAGTTCGCCTCGCCGATGAAATCCGCCACGAACGCGCTTCCGGGGCGATGGTAGACCTCGGTCGGCGTCCCCGTCTGCACGATGCGTCCGCGGTCCAAAACCACCACGCGATCACTCATCGTCAGCGCCTCCTCCTGGTCGTGCGTCACGAAGACAAAGGTCATTCCGAGGCGTTTTTGCAGACGCTTCAACTCAACCTGCATCTGCCGGCGCAGCTTGGCATCGAGGGCGGAAAGCGGCTCGTCGAGCAGGAGGACCGACGGATTCGGCACAAGCGCCCGCGCCAAGGCCACGCGTTGACGCTGCCCGCCTGACAGCTGGTGCGGCATTCGCTCCTCGAAACCGCCCAGCGCCACAAGATCCACCACGTCCGCCACGCGCCGTCTCGTCTCGTCTTTGGGCGTCTTTTGCATGCGCAGACCGAACGCGATGTTGTCACGCACCGAGAGATGCGGAAAGAGCGCGTAGCTCTGGAAAACCTGGTTCACGTTGCGCCGGTAAGGCGGCAAATGGGTCACGTCGCGGCCCTCGATGCGGATGGAGCCCGCGTCCGGCGTCTCGAAGCCGGACACCATTCGCAGCAGCGTGGTCTTTCCGCAGCCGGAGGGGCCGAGCAACGTGAGAAACTCGCCGGCGCGCACGTTCAGACTCACGGCGTCCACCGCCGTAAAGCTGCCGAAACGTTTCGTGACTGACTGAATTTCGATCATGTTTTTGAACCGCTTAATAGCGCTAAAACTCGCTAAAAATGCATGATTTGGTTTAGCGCTCTTTAGCGAGCTCTAGCGGTTCCATTTCCCCGCCACTGCAGAGCCGCGTAGCTCGCGATGAACAGCAGCGTGAACACCACGCCGAGCGCCGCGCCGAAGGGGAAGTTCAACGCCTTCGTGAATTGGTTCTGAATGACATTGCCGATCATGGGCACCCGCGCCCCGCCCATCAGATCGGTGATGGCGAACATTCCTATGGCCGGAACGAACACGAGCAGCATGCCCGCCGCGATCCCGGGCCAGGTCAGCGGCACGATCACCTCGCGAAACACTCGCAACGGGCCCGCGCCGAGGTCGTGCGCCGCCTCGATGAGCGCGCCATCGAGTTTCTCCGCGCTGCCGTAGACTGGCAGGATCACGAAGGGCACATAGGCATAGACCAACCCGATCACCACCGCCGTCGGCGTATAGAGGATATCCAGCGGCTCCGCAAAAACGTGCGGAACGGCGCCCGAGGCTTTGAGCAAGCCGTTGAGCAAGCCTTCGCTCTTCAAGATCGCGATCCACGCATAGGTGCGGATCAGGAAGCTCGTCCAAAACGGAATCATCACGAGCATCAGCAGCCGTTCCCGCCAAACCGGACGACACCGCGCGATGAACCATCCCGCCGGATAGCCGATCAGCACGCACAGCGCCGTGGTAAGCGCCGCGTAGCCCACCGAGCGCGCCAGAACCTTCAGGTAGACGGGATCGAAAACCCGCGCATAGTTGTCCCAGGAAAAACCAAACTCGACCGCCCCCAACGCGCCCCGCGTGGCGAAACTGTAAGCGACCAGAATGCAGGCCGGCGCCACCACGAACAGAGTCAGCCACGCCAGCATCGGCGCGATCAGCACCCAGCCCCACACGCGCGGATGGCGCGCATGGGGATTGTCCTGAACTCCGCCGGGCAGGCCGTGCACTAAAGGTATTCCGATTTTTCGCCTTGAGGTAGGGCGCGACCGCTGAGCGCACCGTGAAGCTCGCGAATGCCAACGTCACCCGCGGCGAGCCCGGCGGCCCGCCCCACCCCGGAAAAGCTCACCGCGCGTTCTTCAAGTCGGTGATCAACTCGTCGATCTTCGCGCCCACCTCGTCGCCGAGGTAGCGGAAGGTATCGAGCTTGCGGTCCAGCTTCGGATAGCTGGCCGGATTCGCGAGCTGCTCCTCGCTGAGAAGCTTTCGCGCTGCACCGTTCGGATTGGTATAAGGGAAGTCGTCCGAGATCAGTTTGCTCACCTCGGGGCGCAGGATGTAATCGATAAAAAGGTGGGCGCTCTCGACGTTCTTGGCCCGCTTCGGAATCGCGAGCAGGTCGACAAACATGTGCGCTCCCTCCGCAGGCAGCACATACTTGAACTTCTTGTTCTCCTTCCAAAGCAGGGCGGCCTCGCCGCACCACACGAGGCCGAGGTCGACGTCGCCGTTGAGCAACGCGGTCTTCGGGCTGTCGGAGTCGTAAAGCTTCACGCGCGGGAGCCACTCGGAGAGAAGCGGCTTCACCGCCTTCAGGTTATCGTCGCTGAAGTCGTTGAGGCTTTTCCCGAGCACATAAAGGGCGCCCGTCGCGAGTTCGCGCCCGTCGTCGAGCACAACGATGCGCCCCGCGTTCTTGGCCGCGAAAAGATCCGCGTAACCTTTCACCGGCGCTTTCACCTTCTCGGTGTTTACCACGATGCCGACGGTGCCGGTCATGTAGGGCACGGTGAATTTCTGCTCCGGATCGTGCGGCATGGAGAGATACTCGGGCAACAGATTGCCGTAGTTCGTGATCTTGCTCCGGTCGATCGGGGCGAGCTGGCCGTTCTTGATCATCGCCTCGGCGATGTAATCGGGCGGCTGGATCAAATCGTAACGCGCACGGCCTGCGGAGAGCTTGGCGAGCATCTCCTCCCCGGAGGCGTAGGTCTCGTAGTTGACCTTGATGCCGGTCTCTTCGGTGAAGCCGTCGAGCACGGCCTGCGGAATATATTCCGACCAGGCGAAGAGATTGAGTTCCCCTTTCTTTTTCTTGGGCGCGGCGGAGGCGCCGACCGCGCATAACGCGGCCAGTCCGAGAGCGAGCAGTGTGCGTAGCGTTTTCATGGGTTGGAAGAGTCGGGGGTCAGCGCGCAGCCATTCTGCGCAGGTGCTCGGTGAACAGCACGAAGGCGATCGTCGTCACGACGAAGAGGGCGGACAACGCGTTCAGCATCGGGTTGAGCCCCACCTTGGCCATGCCGTAGACCTGCATCGGCAATGTGCGCGAATCGGGACCCGCGGTGAAGACGCTGATGATCAGCTCGTCCATCGAAAGCGTGAAGGCCATCAAGGCGCCGGAGATCACCGCCGGCTTTAGACAGGGGAGTATCACGAGCCAAAAAGCCCGCGCCGGAGTCGCACCGAGATCGAGCGCCGCCTCTTCCAGCGCCGGGTCCAGCCCTTGCAAACGCGCCTGCACCGCCACCAGCACGAAGGGAAAACAAAAGGTCGTGTGCGCCAGAATCACCGTGAGGTGGCCGGCGTCGATCCCCGCAACGGCGAAAAACACCAACAAACTGATACCCATCACGATCTCCGGCATCACCATCGGCACGCAAACCAGGGCATGCATCACCCGCGCGAAGCGGTAGCGATAGCGGTGCAACAACCACGCGCCGGTCGTGCCAAGCGCCACGCTCAAGACCGTCGCCGCCACCGCGATGATCAGACTGTTCTTCAAGGCCCGGATCAGCGGCGTGTGATGAAAAAGCTCCCCATACCAGCGGAACGTGAAGCCTTCCCAGACGATGTTCAGCTTCGAGGTGTTGAACGAATACGCCACCAACACGAGGATCGGCAGGTAGAGAAAAACAAACACCGCCGCCGTCCACCCCGCCAGACCCAGTTCCAGCAGCCGCGGTCCGCGGAGCCGACGCACGCCCCCGGCCGGGACGGGAGAGGCGGCTTGAGTCGAAGCGACGGGAGTCATCGGTGCGGCGTGCAGCGAATTGCACGCCGCACGCCCGCCGGCGCAAGCGCGGAGCCCTCGTGCAAAAATATCGATCCGGCCCTTTCTTCCGAGCGGACGGCGCCTATTATCCCGGTCGTGCCCCTCCCCGCCTACCCTCTTCGGCCGCTGCTCGCATCGCTGCTTGCCGCATCGCTTTTGCTCGT
>CAMLQS010000412.1 GCA_946482165.1 uncultured Verrucomicrobiota bacterium
CGAGCCGTGCCCGCCGACTACGCTCCGCGCCGCCGCCAGCGCAACGGCCCTACGCCCCTGGGCCGAGGCCACGGGCCTGAAGCTCGATATGCACGAGCCGACGAAAACCGTGGAAGAGTTTTTTTTTGGGGGGGGGGAACGCGTCCAACTGGGCTGATGCGGGATGAATCTGTTGCTTGTCGAGCATCCCTCGCGACCGAGTCCGTTCTCTCAATGCGCCGCCCCAGCCATTGAATAACGCCGCCCCCATGGCTGGGTGAGCTCACTCGATTCATCGCAGCCTGCCCGGAAGCGCTTTAACTCCGCGCCGCCGCCCGCCGCACTTCGCCCCGCATACCGAACTCCGGCCATCCGTGGCATCCTACGTCGCCATATGCTGCGCTTCAGAAACCAGCCCTTATGCTACGCGGGATTTAGATTCCCCTTGGCTCCGAGTGCGGCCCTTCTCTACGCAAAAACAGGCTTCGTTTTCCATGACCATCGAAGAGCTCATCCACGCCCTCGGCTACGAAGGCTCGCCGCATTTCCTGCGGCGCGGAGACACGCGCTTCGAAACCGAGCCCGGATTTGGCCATATTTTCCGACGCGGTGCAGAGTCGGACGGCACCACCAAGCGCTGGCGTCTGGAAGGCGTCTATGGATTGCGCGATCCGCAGGCCGAATCTCCGCGTTTCGTCCCTCTCGTTTACGTCTGCAAAGCGCCGGATCACGCAGCCGCACTGGATCTGCACCGCCTTGTCTGGAACCAAGACGCCGTCCCCTACGTTATTTGCCACGAGCCCAAGGGCATTCGGATTTATTCTGGTTTTCGCTTCGACATGACGGCCGCGGGCGACGCGGAACGCGGCGTCCTGCGTGCGCTGACCGACTTTAGCCAAGTCGAAGACATCGCCCGTCTCTTTGGCGCGCCTGCCATCGACGATGGAGCCATCTGGAAAAATCCCAGCCTTCAAATCGACACTAAAGGAAGGGTCTATCACCGACTTCTGGCTAACCTGAGAACCCTCGATCTCTGGTTGAGAGGACCGGGAAAGTTAAAAAGAGACGTCTCGCACGCGCTTATCGGGAAATACGTTTACCTCCGCTACCTTCGCGACCGCGGCATTCTCTCCGACGAGCGCCTCACCGGGATCTGGGGCATCACCGAGGATGAGATTTTTTCACGGCACGCCACCAAAGCGGCCCTTGGCCGGCTCTGCGGACACCTCGACGAGTGGCTGAACGGTTCGATCTTTCCCCTTCGCCTGAGCGGCAACGACGCGCCATCGAGCGACCATGTCCGCCGCGTAGCCGGTGCCTTCGCCGGGGATGAAACCGATGGCCAACTCGCCCTCGTCGCCCACGGCTTCAAGGCCTACGATTTCTCCTACGTTCCCATTGAAACGCTCTCGCTCATCTACGAGCAATTTCTGCACGCGGAGGATGAATCGGAGGCGGCGCCTAAGACCCGAAAAAACAAAGGCCGCGAAGCCGGCGCCTACTACACGCCGCTTCCCCTAGTAAACTTCACGTTGGCGACGGTACAGGAATCGCATCCGCTCCGCCCCGGGATGCGAGTCTGCGATCCGGCCTGCGGCTCCGGCATCTTCCTTGTCCAATCCTTCCGCCGTCTCGTCGAAACCGCCTATCCGGCCACATCCGGAGCGCCACGCCCCAAACCGACCGAACTACGGCGCCTGCTCCAGGAAAGCATCTACGGCATCGATATCGATGCCGACGCCTGCCAAGTCACCCAGCTGAGCCTCGTGCTCACGCTGCTCGATTACATCGATCCGCCCGATCTCACCGGTCGCGGCAGCGCGTTCAAACTCCCCTCTCTCATCGGCCAGAACATCCTCCACGGAGACTTCTTCGCCGCCGCCGAAAAGCTCGAGGCGATCACCCGCCGCCAAGGCTTCGACTGGATCGTCGGCAACCCGCCTTGGAAGCAGTTGAAATCGAGCGACGTCAGCGTCGAAGACCAACAGGCGTGGCAGTGGATGCAGACCCACTCCGCCGAGCAGCCGGTCGGCATGTATCAACTCGCCCAAGCCTTCGCTTGGGAGGCGCCGCGCTTTCTCGCCTCCGACGGGCAATGCGCCCTTCTCGTTCCCGCGATGGGCCTCTTCGAGGATCCCTCGAAGGAATTCCGTCAGGAATTTTTCCGCGCATTCCGAGTCCACACCGTCGCGAACTTCGCCAACCTCGCCGAAGTGCTCTTCGACGGGAAAGCCCGCGTGCCATGCGCCGCGCTGTTTTACGGTCGCCGCCCCGCCGACGAGGCACCGTCAGGAGACGAGGCCATCACGACTTACTCCCCCTTCGTCGTGAATCAGGAGGCGACCCGACCGACCGACACCGGCGAACGCCGCAAGCTCTGGAGCCTCGTCATCAACGGCAGCGAGATCCGCACCTTGGACCTTCGCGACATCGCTACAGGGAGCGGACTCCCGTGGAAACTCGCCATGTGGGGCACGCCTTGGGACGAAAGGCTCATCAAACGAATGGAGGCAAAATGGGAGTCTCTGGGGAGGCTGGAATCGCAGAAGCTACTCATCGTGTCTCAAGGGCTAGAAATCCGCGAAGCAGCAGGAACGGAAGAAAAGGTGGAGGAGGTGGAGGAGGTGCGCGGGAGACTTTATTTAGACGTCGATGCCACCAAGCGGCTCAGGGACATTTTTACTTTCCCGAAGCCCGCGCTTCTGCGCTTCGAAAGCAAAGTCCGCTACTACGCCCGCGCGGGGCGTTCGAAGCTACCGCTCAGCGTTTCGCGGCCCCCGCATGTCCTCGTGAGTGCAGCTAGGAACTTCGCCGTCTACTCTGAAGAGTTTATCGTAGTTCCCCCGCGCCAAATCGGAATCGTCAGCCCCAACCAAGACGCGGTTTTCCTCAAGGCCCTCTCCCTATACCTCAGCTCCGACTTCGCGTTTTATCATCAGTTTTACCGTTCAACGCAATTCGGGGTGCAAATGGGCCGCGCCACCCTCGAAGCCCTCCGCCAGCTCCCCGTGCCACTCGCCCGCCTTTCGCGCGCCGAGCTGCAAACCTGGGCCGACCTGCACGCCGAGCTTGAGAAGCTGCCCCCCCGCGAACTGAACGAAAAGCCGGACGAGGACGCCGCCGCCGACCGCCGCGATCTGTTCACCGCACCGGCCGCCGCCGATTCGACTGAAACGACTCGCTCTCGCCTCCTCGCGCGACTCAACGAATTGACATCCGAGGCGCTCGGCCTCGACGCCTGCGAACGCGCCCTCGTCCACGACCTCGTGCGCGTGCGCATCGCACTCAACGACGGCAAGCGCGGCGAAGAGGCCATGCGTCCGCCGACGTCCGAGGAACTCGCGATCTATGCGCGCCGCCTGAAACAAGAGCTTGATGATTTTGTCGCCGACAGCTCCGAGCGCCATCATCGCGTCACGGTCTGCCACGAGACGGATTCCGCCATGATCGAGGTGGACTTCTGCTCCGACAAAAAAGCGTCCGCGAAGCCCGCCGTGCTCGCCGCCACTTCGACACTCGCCTCCAAATTCCGCGGCACCCGCACCAAGCTCCTCGTCGAGCACGCCCAGTGGGTTTACTTCGAGCGCAACCTGCGCGTTTACCGTGGCACCCAGACCTACGTCTTCAAACCCATGAACCGCGTCCACTGGACCGAAAGCGCCGCGATGCTCGACGCCGGCGAGATCATAGCCGAAACGCTGGCCGGCTCCGACTGACCTCATGCGCTCGCCCAAACGCCTGTCATCGATCGCCAGCGGCAACCGGGCCGAGTATCGAAAGGCGTTTCTCGGGCATGTTCATAAGCTACTGCACGCGGGTTACGGCGCGCTCTCCCCGAGCAAGTTCACTGGAGCCAAAGAGGACGACATCACCGGAGAACTCTGCAAACGCATGAAGCACCTCACCGAGGTCGCGCCCACTTCGCCGTGGATGGCTCGCTACTCGATCCACGACCAAGACCCGGTGAATGACGCCACGCACGAAAAATACGGCTCGATCAGACGCGGAACGGGACGTCCTCGCCTGGATATCCGCATCGT
>CAMLQS010000413.1 GCA_946482165.1 uncultured Verrucomicrobiota bacterium
GGGCCGAAGGCCCGCCTCCGCCTCGGTCGCCTTGGCCGAGCATCCTTTCTCGCTCACGCTGTCCCGGTTTATTCCCCAGACACACCCCCTGGCTCTGCGAGGTTCCGAAAATTTATGAGCGCAGCGGCTCGCGAAACACCTCGCACGCCGCCCTCCGCCGCCCGCGGGCCCGTGTGATCTTCGGGAGGTCCTAAACTCGAAATGCCGCTCGGGCGGGGGCAATGGTTTCCCGGCAAAGACCACATGCGATTGACAGGTCTTCGGCTCGGAGCGCTTTTGAGGACGACGCATGTGCGCCTCCGTTCACTCTCGCGGGTCAGTTCCGCCCTCGGCTCCCGCGCAGGAGGCGGGTGCCGAAGCGGCATCGGGTGCGACGCCTGCCACGCCTGCGGCGACTACGCAGGGAACTTTCGCCACGGAAACGCGTCGGAGGGCGGAAGAAACCATGTCTGTTAAAGCTCAAGAGGTCGCGCTCGACCGCCTGCTGGTTGATCGCTTTCGCAACGGAGACGCCAGCGCCTTCGACGAGATGGTCACCCGTCACTGGGACCGCATCTACGCGATGGTGCATCAGCTGCTCCGCAACCCCCAGGACGCTGAAGAGGTGACGCAGGACGCCTTCATTCGCGCACACCGCGGCCTCGCGAATTTTCGCGGCGACTCCGCGTTTTCGACCTGGCTCTACCAGATAGCCACGAATCTGGCGCGGAACCGCTATTGGTATTGGTGGCGCCGCAAGCGTGACCGGACCGTGTCCTTCGATCAGCCGCTAGGAGAGGACAACGAGACGCCGCTTTCGGAAGTATTTGCAGGCGAAGCGGTGAAGCCCGACGAGGAAACATCGACGCATGAACTCGTGGATCGCATCGCCGTGGGTATGGAAAAGCTCAGCGCCCGCCATCGAGAGATCCTGATCTTGCGCAATGTGAAAAACTTATCTTACGAGGAGATCTCCCAGATCCTCGGCATCTCGGTCGGCACCGTGAAAAGCCGCATAGCCCGGGCGCGTGACAGTTTGCGAGAAATTATCGGAGGAGACGACCAGTGATGAAAGACGCTCGATTCAAAGAATTGCTCAACTTGCACCTCGACCACCGCCTGTCGCCGGTGGAAGCGGAGGAGTTGGAGTCCGCCCTCCGCGAGGACCCCGCCCGGCGCAAGGCCCTGCGCGATTACGAGGCGATGCAAAGCGCCTGTGCCGCGTTGTTCGCCCGCAGCGCGACCCGCGCTCCGTCTTCCGCCGCCCTGTGCCGTGCGCTGCGGCAGGCGGAGAATCGCATGGAGCACCCTCGCTCGCTCAAAGACGCCTGGGGCTGGCCTACCTGGGGACTTACCGGCGGCTTGGCCGCATGCGTGGCTCTCGTCGTGGCCCGTCTCAGCCAGCCAGCCTTGGTGACAGCGAAGGCTCCGGTGCAATTGTCCGGGCAAGAATCAGGATCCGATATCGCGGTGTTGGCGCTCACTTCCGATTCCCCCGAGAGCGAGCGCTCCGTCGTCCGCACTGGCATGCCGAACCAGATCACTTTCGCCGCGCTGGGCATTAGCTCGCAAGGGGCCAACGCGGATGCTGCATCCCGTTGGATTCTGCAAGCCGACGAGACGGCGGTCTACGCCACGATCGAGGAAGCTAGCGCGGCCGGCGAAACGATGCAGGCGTGGAATGCGCCAGCGGCCCAGCCGGCAACTCCGACACATTTCCATTCTCGGCCCATCAATGCTTGGAGCCGGGCCGAGACGCCGGTTTCGGCGCAGTTGGAAAACGTCGCTTACCGTTTCGAGCGTTGAGCTTTCGGGGGGGCGAGCATGTCGAGGGCGTGGGTGCCCGCCTCGTTGTTTGCGCGGAATTTCGTGTGTCGATGCCAAGCCGCTGACGACGTCCGGCTGGGCCCGGCGTCCTTGGGCGTTCAATGTGCCTGTTCGATGTGCATGAAAAACCCCGGCCCTTATCGGGCCGGGGTTTTTGTCGGGCGACGAAATCGGTTTATAGCTTGTCGACCACTTTGTCCGCGAGTCCGTAGGCGATGGTTTCTTGGGCGTTGAGGTAGAAATCGCGGTCCGTGTCCTTGTTGATCCGTTCCAGCGGCTGGCCGGAGGCGCGGGCGAGGATGCCGTTCAACTCGAGGCGGATCTTCTCCATTTCCTGCGCCTGGATGTTGATGTCGGTCGCGGGTCCGATGAAGCGGCCGCTGATGAGCGGTTGGTGGATCATCACGCGGGAGTGCGGGAAGAGATAGCGGCGCCCCTTTTTCGCTCCGCTGAGGAGGATCGAGCCCATCGAGGCGGCCATGCCGGTGACGATTACGTTTATCGGCGAGGTGATGAGCTGCATGGTGTCGTAGACGGCCATGCCCGCGGTGATGGAGCCGCCAGGGGTGTTGATGTAGAAATTGATCTCTTTGCCCGGGCCTTCGGCCTCGAGATAAAAAAGTTTCTCGGTGAGGTCCTTGGCGGACTCGTCGGTAACGGGACCCCAGAGGAAGATTTTCCGCTGCTCGATGAATTTGTTTTGAATGCGACCGGCAAGGGGAGCGGCGTTCTTTTTGACCTCCGCGTCGGCCTTCTTGTCGTCATCGTCGTCGTCATCGTCGTCGGCGCGAGGGAAGAGGGGCTCTTTGAGACCGGTCTGAAGATTGGCGAAGTGCATAATGGGCGAAAACGTGGGCGTGGGCGGCGAGCTTGGCAAGTCGGTCGGCAAGAAGCCGATTGGCCGAGGCGCGGGCCGGGGGCTTGCCGCAAGGGGAGGGGATGGGCTCGGGCGGCGGAGTGGCGCTACTTCAACACCTGCTCGGTGGCGGCGTCGAAGCGGTGGGCGACTTGCCGCAGCCGGAGGGCCCGACCAGGACCATGAACTCCCGGTCCTTGATTTCGAGGTCAATGCCGTGGACGACCTTGATGCCGGGGCCGTTTTTATCCGGGTAGGCCTATTCGAGGCCGGGAGATGACGACGTTTGCCATGAGGCGGGCGGTGGCGCGGGGGCCGATGATCGGGGGCGCCCGGGCCCCGTCGACGGGAAGCGCCGCCCGGCTTCGGCGCCGGGCCGTAAGATTTGCGTTGCCCGCGTCGTTCCGGCGTGGATACGTGACGCTTTCGCTTCCAGTTCCTCCATCAAAAGCTCCGATTCCCTCCCTTCCCACATGGCCAAGAAATCCGCTCCCGCTCCCTCCCCGCTGACCTTCGACCTCCCGGTCTCGCTCCTCGAGAAAATCGAGTCCCAGCGCAAGAAGCTCGGCCTCGCCTCGACCTCCGAGGTCGTCCGCCACGCGATCGCCGAGTTCAACCTCGCGAAGTTCGAGTCCTCCGCCGAGGAGCGCCGCCAGATTTCCGTGCGCCTCCCCGCGAGCGACAAGGCCGCCCTCGTGAAGGCCGCCAAGAAGGCCAAGGCCAGCCTCGGCGAGATCCTCCGCGCCGCCGTGGAGTCCCTCCCCGAGAAGAAATCGAAGAAGTAAGCCCGCCTCGACCGCCGCTTCGCTTCGAAATTTTTCGTAAAGCCTGCCGTCCGCGGTTCGGGGAACCTCCGTTCCTCCTCCGCGGATTTTTTTGTCCACATCCCTCGTTCCTGCATTTTTTGTCCCTCCTTTTTTCACCATGTCCTCCGCTCCCGCCCCTCTTTCCACCTGGGCTCGCAATATCTCGCCGTCACCGACGCTGGCCGTCGACGCCAAGGCCAAGGCGCTTGCCGCCGCCGGCGAGGACGTCTGCGGTTTCGCCGCCGGCGAGCCGGATTTCGATACGCCCGAGCACATCAAGGAGGCCTGCATCGCGGCGCTGAAGTCCGGCAAGACCAAGTATGCCCCCACGCCCGGCATCGAGCCGCTCCGCCAGGCCATCGCCGACAAATATGCTTCCGATTACGGGCTCAAGGTCGCCCCTTCGCAGGTCATCGTCTCCCCCGGCGGAAAGTTCTCCTGCTACCTCGCCATTCTCGCCACCTGTTCGCCCGGCGACGAGGTCATCATCCCCGCGCCCTATTGGGTCAGCTACCCGGAGATGGTGA
>CAMLQS010000414.1 GCA_946482165.1 uncultured Verrucomicrobiota bacterium
GCCCCCGGGCGAACCAGCGTCCGAGGGCGGCGAGGGGATCGAGAAGCGGCATCGGGATCGAGGTGCGGTGCGGGCACGATGGCCCGGAATGGATGGAACTTATGTGGCTGCGGGAACGTGGGACAGCAAAAGAAAAGCCCGGGCGGGGCCGGCTGTGGGCGTGCGATCCCGAGCTGGACGTCGGTATGGCTGGCGCGACGAGCCGAGGCTCGTCGTCGAAGGCGGCGTCGTGCCGCCGCAGTCCATCGGCAGAGGAAGGCGTCTCGCGCCTTTGGGCGGGTAAGGCGGCGTGCGGCGGGGCGGGCAAGCGCGGGCGCGGAACGCCGGGGCTTGCGCGCCTGGGCGCGACGGCCTCCGTCCACGGCAAGCCCTACGTCAGCCGCCGCGCGGCGGCCTGGGCGCGGAGGCAGAGCTCGGCGGATTTGAAGACGTGGCGCTGGGTCATCGCCTTCTCGGTGCCGTTGAGGCAGTCGAGGATCAGCTCGCCGAAATAGCGGAAGCCGACTTTGCCGGCGACTTCGAGGTGGTGCTCGCCCTTGTCGTCCACGAGGTAGACGTGGTCGCCGGTCTTGTCGCGGGCGACGTCGACGTATTTGCGCAGCTCGATGTATCCCTTCGTCCCGAGGATGGTCATGCGGCCGTCGCCCCAGGTGCTCAGGCCGGGCGGCGTGAACCAGTCGACGCGAACATAGTTGGTGGCGCCGTTGTCGCCGACGAGGTTGGCCTCGCCGAAGTCTTCAAATTCCGGATACGCGGGGTTGGCGTAGTTGCCGACGGCCGAGTGCGCGACGGTGGCGTCCGTCGCGCCGCTGAAGGTGAGGAACTGTTCGAATTGGTGGCTGCCGATGTCGCAGAGGATGCCGCCGTATTGCTCCTTCTTGAAAAACCAATCCGGGCGGCCGGTGCCGAGTCGGTGCGGGCCGAGGCCGATCACCTGGACAACGCGTCCGATGGCGCCCTGTTGCACGAGGTCGGTGGCATACATGGCCGACTCGACGTGCAGGCGCTCGCTGAAATAGCAGGCGTATTTGCGGCCGGTGCGGGCCACGACGGCCTTGGCGGCGTCGAGTTGGTCGAGGGTGGTGAAGGGCGTCTTGTCGGTGAAGTAGTCCTTGCCGGCCTCCATCACGCGGCAGCCGATGGAGCCGCGCTGATTCGGGATTGCCGCGGCGGCGACCAGTTTGATCTCGGGGTCGTCGAGGATCTGGTCGAGCGAGCGGGCGACCTTGGCGCCGGGGTGGCGTGCGGCGAGGTCCTCGGCCTTGGCGGTGTCGGGGTCGTAGACCCATTTCAGCACGGCGCCGGCTTCGACGAGGCCGTTGCATTGGCCAAAAATGTGACCGTGGTCCAGGTGCGCGGCGGCAAAGACGAACTCGCCGGGCTTCACCACGGGATTGGGTTTGCCCTGGGGGGCGTAGTTCATGCCGTCGGATTTTTGGCTCATGGGAGTGCGCGGTGTAGCAGGGAGCTAGTCGCCTGAAACGAAGCGCCGAAAGGCTGAAACGGGGAGTCGGCCGCGCCAAGGGAGGCGACGATCAACCAGTTGGATAACCTGCCGTTGAAGCGGGCGCGGAGGCCGGAGACGGCTTCCTCCAAAACGGATCAGGCGCCGGCCGACTTGGTTTTTTCCGCGAGCGCCTTGATCGCGCGCTCGATGGGGCGGCGCGCGGCCTTGTCCATGCGGTCGATGAAAAGCGTGCCGTTGAGATGGTCGACTTCGTGTTGGATGCAGCGACCGAACAGGCCGTTGCAAACCAACGTATGCGGCGTGCCTTGCGCATCCTGAAAGGTGACACGGATAAGATCCGGCCGGGAAACGTCGCCACGGATATCCGGGAAAGACAGGCAACCTTCCTCGTAGCTGGTTTTGGCGGAGGGGAGCGGCTCCACCTTGGGGTTTGCGATCACCATCGGCATGATCAGCTCAAGGGGCGACTGGGCGCCGTCGAGCTCCCATGAAAAATCCCGATCGGTCTCGCGCAGGTCGACCACGCACAGTTGGAGGGCGCGGCCGATCTGCTGGGCGGCCAGGCCGATGCCGCGCGCCTCATGCATGGTTTTCACCATATCGGCGGCGAGCTTGGTCAGCTCTGCGTCAAAAGTAGTTACTGGCGCGCCCTTTTGGCGGAGCACCGAGGCGTTGTAGTGAACAATCGCAAGCGACATGGGTCGGTAGAGAAACGAAAAAGCCGTCAATCCGGGCGAGCGTGGATTTGCCCTCCCGCCCCGCAAACCAATAGTGCCCACGCGATGAACACCCCCGCCACCTCCGGCCCCGCCGTCCGACGCTCCGCGCCGGCCTGGGTGTGGCTCTGCGGCGTCATCGGCGTGGCGCTCGTGATAGCCGCCTGGGCGATGCCGGTGCATCTGCGCTCCGTGGCGCCGGCGCTGCTCGCCCGCGCGGGTTCGGGGACTCCCTCGTTGACGGACCTCGCCGAGGCGCGGCTCGACGCCGCGCAACCGGGCGCGGCGGCGTTGCTGCTCGCCGGTGCGCGGGCTGCCGAGGCGCCGGCTTCCGCGACGCTTGGGCTGGAGACCGCCCTCAAGACCTTCGCTCAACGCGAGCCGAACCTCGCGGTGTGGGGCGGCGAGGACCCTTTCCTGCTTCCGCTCACCCGCCAGCCTGCGGCGCGCGCCGCGGCGGCGAAAGCCGAGAGCGCGCCGGTGCTGCGTTTCTTCGTCACTGCGGAGGCGCGCACGGCGTTGCGGGGATTTTTGGCCAACTCGCGCATCGCGGCGGTGCGCGACACGCTCGCGCTCGCCGAGCTGAAAGACACCGGCCGCTTCGTTCCCGCCGGCCGCGCGGGCGGGCAAACCTACGAGGCGCTCGTGCTCCTCGCCGCGCTGCTCCAGCAGGGCGAACACCTCTCGCCCGCCTTCGCCCGCGCGTGGCGCGACGAGGCGCGCGCGGCGCTTTCACGGAGCGCGCTCGGCGACACGCTGGAGCCGATGCTGATCGATCTGCTGGCCCTCGGGCGGCGGCTTGACTGGCGGCAACTCACCACCGTCGCCGGCGGGGTGGAGACGCGCGAGGCCTGGGCCGAGCTCGGCCGTCTGGCACGCGCGGGCGGCGACCCTTTCACGCTTACGCTCGCCGCCGCGCTCGCCGACGGCGGCGCGGAAAACTCCGTCGAGCGCGTGATCGTCTACCGCCGCCTGCACGCCGCCGACGCGGATGCGGACCTGCGGCTCGCCCTGCGCGAAGGCCGGGGCGCGGTGCGCCTGCTGCTCGATCGAGGCGTGCCGGTGAACCGTCAACCGGCGCCCGCGCCCGCCCCGTTGGTGGAATTGGCGCTGCTCCATCCGATCTGGGCGCTCGCGCTCCGCTACGTGTTGTGCGCGGCCGGGGCCTATTTGATTTTGCGCGCGATCGACCGCGGCATGCGTGGCGGCACGTTGCGGCACGCCGGCCAGGAGAAAACGTTTCATGCCGGCAGCGGCGTTCTCGCGCTCGTCGTCACCGGCGCCTTCCTCCTCGTCACCGAACCCCACCTCGGCCGTTCCTCGCCTCCGCGTATCGAGGGCCTCACGCTGGCGATGCCCGTGCTGGGGAACCTCGCCGATCCCGACTCACTCAAAACCGTCACGCCCACCTTCGCCATGGACCTCCATTCAATCCTCGCCATCGCGCTCTTCGGCGCCCTGCAGATCGCCATGTATCTGGTGTGTCTCGCCAAGATCCGCTCCATCGACGCCCAGGCCCTGCCGCCGCTCGTCAAACTCCGCCTCATGGAGAACGAGGAGAACCTCTTCGACGGCGGCCTCTACCTCGGTATCGGCGGCACCGCCACCGCGCTCGTGCTCCAGGTGTTGGGGCTCGTGGAGCCCAACCTCCTCGCGGCCTACTCGTCGAACCTGCTCGGCATCACCTGCGTGGCGCTGGTGAAGATCCGGCACGTCCGTCCCTACAAGACCAACCTCATCCTCGCCGCGCAGGATGTGATCGCGAGCGGACCGCTGACCGCGCGCTGAAC
>CAMLQS010000415.1 GCA_946482165.1 uncultured Verrucomicrobiota bacterium
GTCCATTTGCGCACATCGGCCTCGGTTACCATGCCGGAAAGTTTGCAGGCGACATTGGGGCGCCGGGCGAGTTCGCGGATGTTTTTCGCCCATGGCTCGATCTCGCCGGCGGCGACGCGGGGCTTCGCGATGTGGTCGACGATGAAAACCTGATCGGGATGCCGGTCCACGAACGTGATCGTGTTGGAAAGATGTCGTTCGAAAACGAGGATGTCGTAGGCGAAGCCGCGGCGGGTGAGGGCTCGGATGCCGCGGTTGAAATCGTCGCGCAGCATGTAGGCGTCGTCGGGTTCGCCTTGGAGCACGTGGCGAAAGGCGCGGAGTTTTCCCGCAAGCGCCGCAGGGTGCGCGGCGAGACGATCGAGATGCGCATCCAGATCGGGAGCGATGAGGGGCGCCCAGCCGACGACGCCGCGGATGAATTCGTTTTGCGCGGCGAGATCGAGGAGCCACTCGGTTTCGATGAGCGATTGGCGGGCCTGGACCGAGATGACGCCGTCCACGCCGGCGGCGGCGAGTTCGCGGCCGAGATCGGCGGGCAGGAAATCGCGGCGGAGGGCGGACCATTCCGGAGGTATCCAGCCGTATTCCTCGTCGGAGTAGCGCCAGAAGTGATGGTGCGCGTCGATGACCATGGGCGATATCGGGGCGGGGGGCGGTCGCTGATCGAACTAGAGCTCGACGTGGATCTTGGTGATCGCGCCGGGATTGGCGGACCAGTCGGCGAGGGCCTGGCCGGCTTCGGCGAAGGACACGGTGCGCGTGACGGTGTCCTCGACGGGATAGCGACCGGAAGACAGGAGCGCGACGACGTCGCGGAAGTCCTCGGGCGTGGAGTTCCGCGAGCCGAGGATATCGAGCTCCTTCATCACAAAATACTTCGTCTCGTAGGAAACGGGCGCCTTGGCGTAGCCGATGTAGACGACGCGACCGGCGAAGCAGACCTCGTCGACGGCGGCGGTGAACGTGGCCGGATTGCCGACCGCCTCGATCGCGACGTCCGGGCCGTGGCCGTCGGTGAGCGCCTGAAGGCGTTCGTGGAGGTTTTCGGTCCGGGAGTTGATGACGTGGGTGGCGCCGGCTTTTTGCGCGACGGCGAGTTTGCCGTCCTCGATGTCGACGGCGATCACGGTGGCGCGCCGGTGGAGCCCCGCGGCGGCGATCGCTCCGAGGCCGATCATGCCGCAGCCGAACACGAGCACGGTGTCGGAGTCGGCGACCCGCCCCCGGGAGACGGCGTGGAAGCCGACGGCAAGGGGCTCGACGAGCGCGAGCTCGCGCAGTCCGAGTCCCGGCGCGGGGACGAGTTTTTCCCAGGGCGCCACGATGTAATCGGTGAAGGCGCCGTCCTGTTGGACGCCGAGCGTCTGGTTGTGGCGGCAGGCGTTGAAACGTTTTTTGCGGCAGGAACTGCATTTGCCGCAGGTGGTGTAGGGCAGGAGCGTCACCGTCTGGCCGACGGCGTATTCGGCGGGGACGCCGGCCGTCACCTCGACGATTTCGGCGGCGATCTCATGCCCGGGTATGCGTGGATAGGAAACGAGCGGGTTTCCTCCGCGGAAGGTCGCGAGATCCGAGCCGCAGAAACCAAGGCGGCGGACGCGGAGAAGGACTTCGCCGGAAGCGGGGGCCGGCGCGGCTTTTTCGCCGTAGGAGAATGTTCCGGGGCGGTCGACAAGGAGGGTTTTCATGCAGGACGTCGGGACGCGCGGCCGGTGCTCAGTTGTTTTCCGGACGACCGGAGGACCAGGTAAGATTGTGGACCGGTGCCAGTATCGCGCGCACCTCGCCGAGGAGTTGCTCGTCGAGGGGCGTCTCGGCATCGGCGATGTTTTCCAAGACGCGCTTGGAACTGGCGGTGCCGACGATGTGGGTGTGGATGTCGGGGGTCGCCATCGAGAACTGAAGCGCGAGACGGCCGAGGTCGGTGCCGCGCGCGCGGCAGAGCGCGGCGGCCTCCGCGCATTTTTGCTTCAACTGGGCCGGGGCGGGATGCCATCCGGGCGGGCCTTCGTTGCTGAGGAGGCGCATGGCGAGCGGCGCGGAGTTGAAGATGCCTACGTTCCTGGCCTTGAGGTAGGGCAGAATGTCGGCGAGAGCGGTGTCGTTGAGGCAGTAGTGGCAGTAGTTTTGGATCTGGTCCACGACGACGCGGTCCATGACCTGCTTGAAGAGCTTCACGGGCAGGCAGGTGATTCCGACGAAGCGGGCCTTGCCGGCCTTCTGGACTTCGCGAAGGGCGGGGATCGTCTCGGTGACGATTTGATCGAGGGAACCGAACTCCATGTCGTGAACCTGGATGAAGTCGACATGGTCGACGCCGAGGCGGGCTAGGCTTTCGTCGACGCCCTTTTTGACGCGGGCGGCGGAGAAGTCGAACTCGGCGGCGGTCTTGCCGTAGCGGGCGACCTTGGTGGCGAGGACGTAGCGGTCGCGCCGCACGCCCCGGAGCGCCTTGCCGAGGACGGTCTCGGCGGTGGTGAGCCCGTAATAGGGGGCCGTATCGATCAAGTTGATACCATGGTCGAGCGCGGTGTGGACCGAGCGGATGCCCTCGGCCTCGTCGATGGGGCGAAATTCGGAGCCGAGCGAGGACCCGCCGTAGGCGAGGGCGGAGACTTTGACGCCCGTGGCGCCAAGCGTGCGATATTGCATGGGGATGCGGAGGCGGATGGAGGACGGCGAAGCGGTTGAGGAGGTCGCCAATGGCGGACCGCGGCGCACTTCGCGCTCAGGCGGACTCAAGGATGAGATTGCCGTATTGGGTGGTGTCGCCGGTGCGGATGAGGCCGATGGCGCGGGGCACGCGCTTCTTGAATTCAACGTGGGGCTCGAAAGTGATCGGGATACCCTCCAGGGCCGCGAGGTGGCGGGCGAGCTTGTCTGGCGGATTGGCGCCTTGCAGCTCGGCGGCGGCGAAGGCGCGCCCGACGACGAAGTTCGAACGCAGGGCGACGAGAACCTGCGCGACCGTGGGCGTGTCGTCCACGAGCGAGAGATCCAGGGTCTCGATCTGCGGCCAAAACGGGAAACCGCGATCAGCGATGACAACCGTGTTGGTGTGTCGGACGCGGGCAAGGAGCGCCAGGAGCGCGGGGTTGAGGATGCCGGTGCGTAGCATGGATAGGGTAGTTGGCATTCTAGCTTCGATAGGTTCGGCTGTAAATGGACCGGCTTGTCGCCGATATGGATATTATTTGCGCCGATTAGTGGCGAGGGCGCCTGGATGCGTCAGGGGTGACATCTCAAAATTCTTTTCATGGCGGGTCCTTCGTCCGTTCATGATGTCCGCCCTTGTTCCAATCCATCCATGCGTCTTCTTCCCGTCGCTTTCCTCGTTCTTATCGCTGTGTCCGTCCCCGCGGAGGCGGAAACGGTCTCCGGACGGGAGCCATCGTCCGCCAATCCCATTCTGCCGGGTTATTATGCGGACCCCTCGCTTGTTTCGTATGAGGGGAAGAACTACATCTATGCCACGCTCGATCCCTGGGGCGGAAAAACGCTGGGTTGCTGGGAATCCGCGGATTTCAAGAACTGGACCTACCGCGCGCTCAACTGGCCGACCAAGGCGGCCTGCACGAGCCCGACTTCGGGTTCGGCCGACGTGTGGGCGCCTTCGGTCGTTCGGCTTCCCGACGGCCGCTTCCTCATGGCCATTTCGGTTGGCAACGAGGTCTGGATGGGTCTCGCCGCGCACCCGCTGGGTCCGTGGGCCAACGTTCTCGGAGATCGGCCCTTCATCGGGAAGGACTACAAACCCGGCTTTCACATGATCGATGCCGAGCTTTTTGTGGACGACGACAAGGCGGTCTACGTTTATTGGGGCTCGGGTTACGGTTGGAAAAACGGCCGCTGCTGGATGGCGCGCCTCTCGGAGGATATGAAAACCTTCGCGGAAGAACCCCGCGATGTGACTCCGGCGAATTATTTCGAAGGTCCCTTCATGGTGAAGCGTC
>CAMLQS010000416.1 GCA_946482165.1 uncultured Verrucomicrobiota bacterium
AGAATGTTCAGACCGACGAAGATCAGATAGGCGGCGAGCGCGATGTTGGCCATGACTGTAGGGGGGCGACGGGCGGCTTAGCCCTCGGAGATTTCGTTGGAGGGCGAGTTGGCTTGGACGGACGCGATTCCGGCCTCGGCGGCGGCGATGGACGCATACATCTGGCTCGTTCCGATGATGAGGCCGTTCTGCGCCTTGAGGACGAAGTAGGGCTCGTTGGCGATGGACGTCTTCAACTCGAAGTTTTTGGCGTCAGGTCCGTTGGCTTGCGCCGACGCGATGCCCTCGAGGGCGGATTGCTTTTGCTCATACACCTGGCTGCTGAGAATCACCTGATTATTCTCCGCCTTCAGGTTGAAGGTGAATTTTGCGTTGGTGGTCGGGCTGATTTGGTAGGACATAAAATGTGGGCAGCGCCTAAGGTAGCCGACCGGGCAAATCTCCGGTATGGGGTGTAACCCGTCCGCGCCCGGCCCGCGCTCGTTCCCCGATGAAGAGCGCAAAGAATATCGACGGCCCGAAGGGCTACGCCGCCGGGGCGTCGGCGGACGCCGGGGGCGCGAGCGGAAGCGTTTTTCCGCGGACCACCTCGATTTGCAGGGGCCGGCTGGCGCCGAGGTGCACGTCGCGTTGCGGAAACGCCATCAGGATGCCCGCCGCGGCAAAGGCCTCGGCGATGCGGTGCCGGAGTTCGCTTTCGAGGTCCTTGCGGCCTTCGAGCGCGCTCCAAAACGACGCCTCGAAGTGGAGCGCGCTTTCGCCGAAATCATTGAACAGGACGAGAGGCGCCGGCTCCTTCATCACGCCGTCGAGCCCGCCCAGCACCTCTTCGAGCAGGCGCTCGACCTCCCGGGTGGGCGAACCGTAGGCGACGCCGACCGGGATGCGGGTGCGGATGACGTTGTCGGAGAGCGTCAGGTTGACGACGTTTTCCTCGAGCAGCCGGCTGTTGGGGACGATGGTGTGGGAGTTGTCGCGGGAGCGCACGAGGGTGCTGCGCGGACCGATGCTTTCGACGGTCATCTGGCGCCCTTCGATCTCGATCACGTCGCCCTCGTTCACGGGGCGCTCGACGAGCAGGATGATGCCGCTGATGAAATTGCCGATGAGGTTTTGGCTGCCAAAGCCGATGCCGACCGCGAGGGCGCCGCTCACGACCGAGAACTGGGTGAGCGAGAGATGGACGAGGTTGCTCGCGGTGAGGAGGACGATGAGGAACAGCCCGTAAAAGGAGAGCGTTTGCCACGCGGCGCGACGGCCCGTGCTCATGCCGAGGCGGTGAAACACCGCGCGGCCGATGAGCGCGCTCGCCCGGCGCGACGCCCAATGTCCGGCCAGGATGAGCGCGACGGCCACGAGGAGGGTGTTCACGCGCACGGGTTGGTCGGCGACGGAAAACACCTCGTGGTTCCAGGTGGCGGAGAGACCGGCCCGGGCGGACGCGAAGGAGTCGTTGAGGGAGAACGTGGAGACGTGTTCGCCCAGTTCCTCCTTGAGGCGCTCGCGGGCGGTGGAGAGTTCGGCGAGGTCGGCCAATTCGCGCTCGTTGACGGCGATCCAGGCGGAGAGGTGGCGAACTCGGTCGGCCACCCAAGGCTGATCGCGCCCCGATGCGGCGGGGGCGGCGAGCTGGGCGCGGAGGTCCTGCAGCTCCTTGCGGCTTTTCCGCAAGTCGGCGAAGCGGGGGCGACGGGCTTTTTTCAGACGCTCGAGCTCGGTGTCGTTCGCATCGGCCCAGGTTTTCATTTCAGGGGTCGGGCCGGTGGCGGCGAGCGCGCGGACGCGCAGGTCGAGCACCTCCGCGAAAGCGGCGAGACGATCCCGCTGCAGGGCGAGCGTGCTGAGCAGGAGATGCACGGTCTGGCGGTCGGCGCGGCGCGATTCGAGTTCGTCGTTCGGCGCGGCCGCGGTGTCGTCCTTGCGCCGCTCGGTGACGAGGACGAGGCGGGCGACTTTTTCCGCTTCGACGCGGGCGGCGGCGAGCGCGGCGTCGAGTTCGGCGAGTCGCGTGTCGCGCCGCAGTTTGGCGGAGGCGAGATCGGCATCGGAGACGACGAGATGTTCGTGCAGCCAGGCGAGGTCGGGGAGCAGCAAGGCGAGCTTGGGCGCGACGAGGGAGCGTTGAAGCTTCAGGTTGGCGAGGGCGGTTTCGCAGAGGGCGACGGTTGCCGCGGCGAGGCGGGTTTCGAGTTCGGCGAGACGCAAGGCGCCCGAGGTCTGGTCGGCGGCGGATTCCTTGGCGGCGCGGCGGCGGCGGTTGACGTCGTCGAGCTCATCCCTGGCGTCGGCGAGCGCGGCGGTGGCGTTGTCCACATCGGTCGCAAGCAGGGTCTTGGCCTGGGCGAGGTAGTCGCGCTCCCCGTAAAGCTGATCGAGCAGGGCGAGCCCGTGCGGGGGTGGATGGCGAACCGCGCGCGGGCGGGGGTTCTGGGCGAGTGCGGAGGTCTCCGCGGATTCCTTGGCGAGATCGGCTCCGTGTTGGAGCGTGCGCAGGTGCTCGGCGTAGAGCCCGTCGAGACGGGCGAGGAGAACGATTTCCTGCGTGAGCCGGAGGGCGGTTTCCTCGGGTTGATCGGCGGCGATGCGGTCGAATTCGGCGCGGGTGCGGGCTATCTCCTTTTGAAGCGCCTCGCGACTGGCGGCGATGACGGCCTCCGGAGTGGCTTCGGGTTTGGCAACGGGCGAGGCCGGGGCGGCGACCGACGCGTCGGCGGGCGCGGCCTTCGCCGGGATCGGAAAAAGCGCGAGCAGCAGCCAAAGCCCGGCGATGGCGTGCGGCCGGGAAAACGAAAGAAAGAGCATGGGGGCGCCGATCGTCGGCGCGAAGGCGCGCGGCTATCGGCACGCGGAGCTACACGGCGCTTTCCGAAAAGAGCAACCGTCCCAAATCCCCATGGCGGGCGGAGGAGGTGGAGCGGCTCCTCGCGACGCGGCCCCGGCCGACGGTGATCTTTCCTCCTTGAGCTACGCCCGAGACGAGCTTGGCGGGGGCGTGCGTGCTCCTGCGCGCTGAGCCGTAACGATGCAGTCGAAAGGCGGAGTGGCGGGGTGAGATGGCGAGCGGATTTCAGAGGCGAATGACCAAGGACCGAGCGAAGCGGGAAGGGAGCGGAAAGGGCCGGGGCGTTGTTTGTCGATTTTTCTGCGCGCGAGACGGCTCCGTCCCGTGCGTTAGCTTGGTGTTCGAACAGCATTAGCGCCGCGCCGGTGAGCATGAGGGCGCCGAAGACGGCCGGCCTCGATTTGTTCCGCCTTGCGTGGCGGTCGGCATGGGCGGCCGACGGGCCAAGGGACGCTGGGGGCATAGGCAGGGCCGCTTGCACGGATTTCGGGATTCGAAAATCAACAAACAGTTCCCAAGCCGCGTGTGCCGGGACGCGCCGTAGGGTGCGGCCCTTGTGGTTTCGGAGGGGATCAAAAGAGGCTTCAGATAAGCGACTTATTCACTGTATCGCGATCCTCCCGCTAGGGTTGATTGGATCTATTCTTCGAGAAAAATCTATAAAAACAAGGGGTGAATACCCTACGTAATTGACCCACCGTAAATGAGCGGGCGCGGTGCGCGACGCTTAATCGGACACGCACGCAGGCCACGCCGACCAAGCCTACTTTGAACTTCGTTGCTATGTCCGCCCTTCAATCGCTTCTCATACGAGTCTGCTTTTACTTGGTTGCCGTGACCGCCTCTGGTCTGGCGGCCAAAGCCGCTCCAGATCGCCAAGCACCCTCCGTTCCCTCGGGCTTGGTGGCGACGAATATCGTCCAAAATGGCTTCACCGTCACATGGACCGCTTCCACCGACAACGTTGGCGTAACAGGATACGAGGTATTTTTGAGTGGCGTTTCCCAAGGCACGGTTTCAACGGCATCACGGACATTTTCTTCTCTGCAGCCGGGCACCCCCTATTCGGTTACCGTCCGTGCCCGAGACGCGGCAGCCAATTGG
>CAMLQS010000417.1 GCA_946482165.1 uncultured Verrucomicrobiota bacterium
CGCGTGATGAAGAAGGCCGTCGCCTACCTCCAGCCTTTCATGGAGGCGGAAAAAGCCGCGCTCGTCGCCTCCGGCGGCACCGCCAAGGCCCAGGGCAAGATCGTCATGGCCACCGTCAAAGGCGACGTGCACGACATCGGCAAAAACATCGTCGGCGTCGTCCTCGCCTGCAACAACTACGAAGTCATCGACCTCGGCGTCATGGTGCCCTGCGAGAAGATCCTCGCCGCCGCCAGGGAGAAGAACGTGGACGTGATCGGCCTCTCCGGCCTTATCACCCCCTCTCTCGACGAGATGGTCCACGTCGCCAAGGAAATGGAGCGCCAGGGCTTCAAGACCCCGCTCCTCATCGGCGGCGCCACCACCTCCGCCGCGCACAACGCGGTGAAGATCGCCCCGCACTACTCCGAGCCCGTCATCCACGTGCTCGACGCCTCGCGCGTCATCGGCGTCGTCTCCCAGCTGCTCAACCCCGACAACAAACCCGCCTACGTCGCCGACATCCGCGCGAAGCAGGAAAAATCGCGCGAAGCCTTCGCCAACCGCCGCGAACGCCGCCCCCTCCTCTCCCTGGCCGAGGCCCGCTCCCGCGCCCTCAAATCCGACTGGGCCGCGATCGACATCCCGCGTCCCGAATTCCTCGGCACCCGCGTCTTCCGCGACGTATCCGTGCGCGAACTACTCGACCGCGAGTTCATCGACTGGGGCCCCTTCTTCAGCGCCTGGGAACTCCACGGCCGCTACCCCGAGATCCTCAAGGACGAGGTCGTCGGCGCCGAAGCGACGAAGCTCTTCGCCGACGCGCAAAAACTCTTCGAGCGCATCATCGCCGAAAACCGCTTCCAGCCGCAGGCCGTCCTCACCTTCTGGCCCGCCAACTCCGTCGGCGACTCCGTCGAGATCTACGCCGACGAATCACGCTCCAGCGTCCTCCACACCTTCCACTTCCTCCGCCAGCAGCTCGAGCACGACGGCGGCAAGCCCGACCTCTGCCTCGCCGACTACATCGCCCCGCGCGACTCCGGCCGCATCGACTACCTCGGCCAGTTCGCCGTCACCGCCGGCGCGGGCGTGGAAAAATTCTCCGCCGAGTTCAAGGCCGCCGGCGACGACTACAACGCCATCATGGTCCAGGCCCTCGGCGACCGAATCGCCGAGGCGATGGCCGAGTATTTCCACAAACGCGCCCGCGACCTCTGCGGCTACGGCCGCGAGGAAAAACTCACGCCCCACGAGATCATCCGCGAAAAATACCGCGGCATCCGCCCCGCGCCTGGCTACCCCGCCTGCCCGGACCACCGCCACAAGCCGCAGATCTGGAACCTCGTCCCGATCGCTCAGGAAATCGGCATCCAGCTCACCGAATCCTGCGCGATGTATCCCGCGAGCAGCGTCAGCGGCTTCTACCTGAACCACCCCGACTCGAAATACTTCGCCGTCGGAAAGCTCGGGAAGGACCAACTCGAAGACTATGCCGCGCGCACCGGCATCCCGCTCGCCGAACACGAACGCTGGCTGGGTTCCTACCTCGATTACGACCCGGCGTGATCGCTTTGGACTGCGGCGGCACGACGACGCCTTGGACGGCGAGCCTCGGCTCGTCGCCCCCGTCTCGGCCGGCAGAAGCAAGTCCCGTTCGACCGGCCCCGCCCAGCCTCGCCTCGTTCGTCGACCCCGGTCCCAAACCGGCGCGCTCCCTCCGCATTCCCACCCATCACCCCGGGCCCGCGTGCGACCATCGGCGGGAGCTATACGGCGAGCTATTGCACGCATCCGCATTCGCATCCTCTTTACGCTAAAACCCCACTGCGGTTGGCGCCATGGCGCCACGGCGCCACCCAAGGATTGCCGTATCCGGGTTTTCCCTATGTCATCGGGTTCGGTTCCCCAGCCCCCTTTCTTTACCATGTCGACCTCCCGCCTCCGTTTTGGCGCAGCCTCTCTCGCCGTGGCCGCACTCTGCGCCTTCTCCCCCTTGGCCCATGCCGAGATCGTCTACCGCGAGTGCTTCCAAGGCGCGCCAAAGGAGCCGCTCGCGGGCCGGCCCCCCACCGTTCGTTCCGGCCAGCAAGGTGGCAGCGCGGACGCGATCTGGGTCGGGCCGCCGCGGTCCTCGCCCAGCGCCATTCATGCCGACGGGACGCTCGACATGCCCGCGATCAAACACGCCGGCTCCAGCGCATACCTGCCCTTCCGGCCGACCGTCGGCATGCTTTACAAGCTCACCCTCACCGGCGCCGAGGTGCGCAGCGGAGACTGGCTCGGCACCGGCTTTATCATCGGCGACGCCTCCCCCGAGAAACGCTTCCGCGACAACAAAGGCGTTTTCTGGGCGCTCATCCGATCCAAGGGCAACCCGCTGACCGACCAGACCTTTTCCGGGCCCGACATCACCGGCCCCGCCGACGCCACCTCCACGAGCGCATCCTCCATCACCGTCGTCCTCGACACCACCGCCTCCAACAGCTGGAGCGTGCGCTGGTTTCTCGATGGTCTCCTGGTGCGCTCCGGCCAGTTCGCTCCGCAGCCCATCACCCACTTCGGCTTCGGCTTCAACACCACCGACGCCGTGCCTCCGGGCACCAGCCGCCTCAAAGCCCTTACCCTCGAGGCCGAGGTCCCCACCGCCGACGTCGACGCCGACGGTCTGCCTGACGCGTGGGAGATCGCCCACTTCCGCGCCTTGGCCAACGAGCCCGCCTCCGTAGTCCTCCCCCGCAGCGGCGCCAAGGACAACCCCGACGGCGACGCCTTCAACAACCTTGAGGAATTCATCGCCGGCTCGAATCCCAACAACCCGCTCTCCAGCCCGCTCGACACCGACGCCGACGGCCTCACCGACGGCTGGGAGATCCACTACTTCGGCTCGATCGACGCCCCCAACGCCCACCCGCGCCTCGACGCCGACGGCGACGGCTTCACCAATCTCCAGGAAAACGCCGGCGACTCCAACCCCATCGACAGCAAGTCCATGCCCCGCGTCGCCGCCACGAAGCCCGCCGCCAAACCGGACGCGCCCATCGTGACGATGGACGTCGCCCGCAGCGGCCGCGAGTGCTACCTCGCCTGGACCCGCCCCTCGGTCGCGATCCGCAGCGTCGACATCCTGCGTAACGACAAGTCCGATACAAAGGGCCGCGTGCGCATCGCCACGATCGAGTCGCCCGGCAGCGTCTACCTCGACCAGACGCCCTCCGCCGACAGCTCCTACTGGTATTGGCTGAGCTACACCCGCCCCGACGGCCAGGTCGAGGAGCACGGCCCCTTCACCTCGAAAGAGGCCAAGGTCTGGACGCCCTGAACCCGCCCCATTCCCGTCCGCCTCTCCCGCCCAAGCTCGCCCGGTCGAGCTTGGGCCTTTTTCTGCCCGTCCCTCGACGAGCCAGAGTGCGGGGACCGGAGAATTGATTTAGCCGGCCCTTAGCCTGGAAACGGCAGTCGGGCGGCGGAGTATCCCGCAATATGCTGAGCCGACTGGCGCCCGCAAAACCCCGACATGCACCCAGCGGGCTCATGGAGCGGGTTACGTGGGCGGCAGGCGGCCGACCGCTTGTGCACTACGACCCCGATCTGATCGCCGTCTCCTGACTTAGCGAAATTTAGCGGTTAAAACCCCACGTCTTTGTTCGTCGCATATTCTGGGATTCGAAGCCGAAGACTCCCTCGCACCTCGTGCCGTCCCGTATTTATTTTGGCTGTCACTAAAAATCCTACTTTAGAGTATCTTTCCACGCTCAATCCTTAATTAGCTATTTTATGAGTAGATAACTACTCTTTATATAGTTTTCTAAATTGAGCACAATACTACCCATAAATTGACACATCCGCCAACGAAGGCATAAATCTACGCATTGTGGAAAACCCTGTTAAAAGTGACCTCGCTTGGCAGCAAGACTTGGGCGCCCGACTGCAG
>CAMLQS010000418.1 GCA_946482165.1 uncultured Verrucomicrobiota bacterium
GTGCGAGCAACGCCTTCCCTCGAGGATGCCCAATCACATCGCTCGGCAACGCGGCCAACTTGCGCAGCTGCTCGATCGCAACCTGCTCCGAGCGCTGCGAAAACACTCCGCCAAGCCCCGACAACACCAACTGCCTGGCGTCTTCGCCCTCCGTCTGCGGTCTTGCCACAGCCAGATAGCGTCCTCGGCACGCCGCCAGCAAGCAGACCAACACCGGAAAGGGCGGCAGCCCGCCCGGCGAGAGACGCTCGAAAATCGCGTCCAGTTCCTCTCGAAACGCCACCGTCGCGCCATCCTGCCAGACAAGCGCGCGTCCGCCGTCTTCCCAGCGCCACGGAGCGCCCGGTGGCGTCCGCAGATACTCGGCCGCGATCTCCCGATTCGCGCTCATGGCGGCGCCTCCTCGCCGATCGCGCGCGCGGTCGCGCGCACGTTCGCGCGCGTCGCAGGCACGAAAAGCTCACGCCCAAAAACCCGAAGCCCCGCCTCGTCCCACACCACCACATCGCCGTCGCCCACGCTCCAAAGTTTCCGCAGGACCGCGGCCGACACCGCCGGTTCGCACGCCATGCCAGCGGGAATCAACACCCCCTGATCCTCCACGAAATGTCGCCCCGGAGCCGCCGGAATCGGCGTGCCGCGCACCAGGACGGAATTCGCGCTCGCCGCGAAGACCAGGCGCTCCAGCCGCGCCACCGGCGCCTGCAAGGCCCACGCATGCCAGACGGAAAACTCCAACATCAGCGCGGAACTCGGCGCGACAGTTACGGCATGCACGAGCCGCAGCTGCGTTCGCTCCTGCAAGGCCGCCGGCAAACGCGCCGCCGGCGGCTCCATCTTCGCCCAAGCACGAAGCGAAGCCCACGCCAGCTCCGGCATGCGTTCCGTCGCGAGCAACGAACCCTCGGGCCGCAGCCGTCCGTCGGAAATCCACGCATAGCGCCCGGCAGCCGGCAAACGGAGTAGTTGCCGGCGCACCGCTGCGTCGTCCCCGCGTCCGCGCAGCCACAAGCTGCCCGCTGCCTCCGCGACCTCCACCCCCGCAAAAAGGCGAAGCCCGCACGCCTCCGCCGCAGCCTCGACGGCCAGCTTCACAACCCAGCCCTCGATTTTCCCGCTGTCCGCCATCACGCGTTCGCCACCGGCAACAGCTTCCAAACGCGCGCGATGATCACGCCCAGCTCCGCTCGTTTGGCGGCATCCTGCACCCAGGCCGCACGGGCCTCAAGCAAGGCCAGTCGATCGCGTTTCGCCGCCGTGCCGGCCTCGTCTCCGCCCGGCCCAGCCGCGTCCGTCTCCAACGCGAGAAGATCGCGCGCCAGCGCTTCCGGGTCCGGCTCGTCGCCGCCGCGCGCGCGAGGATGATCCCCCGCCGCCTCGGCTTCCGCGTCGATCACTCCCTGCACGAGCGCACGCAAGGGCTCCTGCTGCTCCTCCGTGTCCCAGATATGCTTCAGCACCCACAGATCCGAAACCCGTGCCCCAAGACGTCCGCAGAGCAAGGCGCTCGCGGCGATCACCCGCTGCAAACGCACCGCGCGCCGATCGCTGATGGACATCCCCGCGCCGCGGATGCGCGTCACCAGCTCCGCGAGTTTCGGCAGCACGCCTTCGAGATCCACCGCCGCGTGCAACGAATGCAACGCTCGCAGATCGTCGAAGCTCATCGCCGACTCCACCGGCGCGCGCTGTTGCAAACGCCAGCCCGCGCGCAGCACCTCCCCCAGCCGCTCCGCCGGCACATTGTCCGAACGCACGCGCAGGGGAAAGCGGTCGAAGAGCGCGCGCAAAGCGTCGTCCTCCGGCAAGTGATTGCTCGCGCCAATGACCGAGACCACCGGCAAGGCCCGGCTCTCGCGCCCCCGGCGAAACACGCGTTCGTTGAGCGCCATCAGCAGGCTGTTCAGGATCGCGCTGTTTGCGTTCAGCAGCTCATCGAGAAACACCAGCGAGGCCTCCGGCAGCATGCCTTCGGTGTTCGTCACCAGGTCTCCGTCGCGCAGCCTGCGAATATCGAAGGGGCCAAAGAGTTCGCTCGGCTCCGTGAAACGCGTGAGCAGGTAGTCGAAAGACCGCCCATGCAGACGCCGGCAAAGATCATGCACCAACGCGCTCTTCGCGGTGCCCGGGGGCCCGTGCAAAAACAGGTTTTCGCCCGCCGCCAGCGCGACGCCCAAAAGGTCGATCACCTCGTCCTTGGCGACGAAAGCTTGTTTCATCGGCGCGATGATCTCGTCGCGCAAACGCGGGCCGAGGTGAAGCAGGGTGGCGGGATCGCTCATGGGAAAGAAAGAGGTTCGGGGTTAGCGGAGCCGGCCGGAGCCGCCACGGGCGCAAGCGCAGTGAGACGCGCCTCCAACTCGGCATGCGGCCCCGCATCCGCTTCCAGCCACCGCCGCAAACGCGGGTCGGCCATCCGATCCTTGGCGCGGCGCTCGAAAATCCGATCCAGATAAAGGCGTCGCAGCGAAGGGTGGCCCAGAATATCGTCCGCCGGCGGCGCCGTTTCGACCGCTAGACCCACTGACGACAAGGGCCACTCCCGGGCCCAGCCCCGAAGAACATCCATGGCCGCGTCGCCCGGCGCGCGCTGCTCGGCATATCCCAACAAATCGGGCAGGAAACGGAATACGAGATCCACCGAATAGTCGGTCGCCGCCCCGCGCGGAGCGGGGCAAGACGAGGCCAGGGCCTCCCGCACCACCGCCTCCCCCGGCTCGCGATCCATTACGAGTTGGCAAGCGCGATAAAAAGATCCCGCCGCCCAGAGAGCCGCCCCCTCTTCGTAGGCGGGCGCCATGAAAGACATCTCCGCCCGCACCCGCCCATCCCACTCACGCAGGAGCGAATCCACCTCGGACGGAAATTTTTCTTCAACCTCCGAGTAGGGCGCCACGACGGTCTCCCCGCTCTCGAAAAGCGCGCGCAAAAACGCGGCCAACGGCGAACTATCGGACGGAGTTTCGGCGAGATGCGTCAAGCGCCTCGCAAGTTGAAGTCGGCAAAGCCCGTGGCAAGCCGCCTAGGTCGCGTTTGTGGGGAAACCCAACCACTCCGGCTGCACCCGCTCCGTCAGCCAGACTCCGTTGTCCGACCGGAAAAACTCCGCCCCGGCTCGATGCATCTCGCCCGCCCGCACCTGCAGGACGACTGGCCGGCCATGCCGCTGGCCGACCTTGATCGCCGTCTCCACGTCTGCCGACAGATGCACGTGGTGGCGCGCACCCTTCACCAAACCTTGCTCACGAATCGACGCGAGAAAGCGCGTCGCCGTGCCATGGAATAGAATTTCCGGCGGCGTCTGCCGAGCATAATCCAGCCGGACTTCGACCGAGTGCCCTTGATTCGCACGGATGCGAAGCCCGTCGGGGCTGAAGGCGAAACGCTGCTTGTCGCTGCTCCTCGCCACCTCCTCCAACTGGCTGCGGGAAATCAGATGCCCCGCCGAAGCGCAGCCACGCAACAGTTCATCCACGTCCACCCACCCGGCGGAATCGAGCGCCAACCCAGCCTTTCCCGGCTCGTGCCGGAGCACCAGGCTTAAGAATTTAGAGAGCCGGACAGGATTAAAAGACATGGGGGATCGGAAGAAGTAATCTCGCACAAACATCACGCCTTCAACACCGTCCTTGAGCCGCTCCGGTCTCGCGGATCACCACGGATGCAAACCGACCAATCCGTGGCTGTCCGTGCAATCCGTGGTTACTGTCCGAATGCCTTGATCTGTTGGCACAAGGCCCACGGCAACGGGCGACAGCCGGTGTGTTCCCACCGGCTGCCGGACTGAGTTAGAACTTAAAACTTAACCGTGAGCGCCTTGCCGGTGTAGCGGACTGACTGGCCGAGGTCGGCCT
>CAMLQS010000419.1 GCA_946482165.1 uncultured Verrucomicrobiota bacterium
GGACGCGGGTCGCGTGATGGTGAAGCAGCGCACGCGCCTCTACGGGCTGGAGTTGGAGAACCGCGCGGTGTCCTACGGGAAAATCCACCCGGCGCACGCGACGGAGATTTTTATCCGCGAGGCCTTGGTGAACGACACGATCACCTGGCCGCTCGATTTTCTCGCGCACAACCGCAAGGTTCTCGACGAGCTGGAGCACCTGCTCACGCGCGCGCGCGACACGGGCTTTCTCAACATCGACGAGGCGCTCTACCGCTTCTACGCGAACCGGTTGCAGCCAGGTCGCGCGAGCGACGCGCCGGAGGACGGCGTATCGGCGGTGCAGGATCTCGTGGCGCTGGTGCGGGAGAGGCGCGGAAAATATCCGCGCTTCCTCATGCTCTCGCCGGAGGATCTGCGCGATCCGTCGACCATCGCGGTGGACGAGCAGGCCTTTCCGGCCGCGCTGCCCATCGGCACGAACGTGCTGCCGCTCACCTACACGTATAGGCCGGGCCAGCACGACGACGGTGTGACACTCGAGGTGGCGCCGGCGGAGGCGGAGCGCTTGACGCCGATCGCGCTCGATTGGGCGGTGCCCGGTCATCTGGAGCAGAAGGTGGAACACTACCTGTCGTCCTTGCCGAAGGAGGCGCGGCGGCTCTTCGTGCCTCTGGCGGAGACGGTGAAGCAACTCGCGGCCGCGGTGGCCGCGCGCGACCGTCTGACCGACCGGCGGGAAGCCTTGCCCGAGGCGCTCGCGGCCTGCATCGCCGAGCGCTTTCCCATCCGGGTCGACGCGTCCGCGTGGGCGGAGAAGCCCCTGCCCGAGCACCTGCGCGTGCGCATTCGCGTGGTGGACGACAAAGGACGCGAGATCTGCGCGGCGCGCGATTTGGAGGAGATGAAACGGCTGCTGGGCGAACACCAGCGGGTCGCGAGCGCGAAGGTGGCGCAGGACGCGCCGGGAGCCTGGGCGCGGGCGCGCGAGAAGTGGGAGAAGACGGACCAGATGTCGTGGACCTTCGGCGAGCGCCTGCCGGGGCGCGTCGAGGTATGCACGCAGGCGGGAGTGACGATCCACGCCTGGCCGTCGCTGAAGATCGGACCAAGCGGAGTGGCGCTGCGTCTTGCGCGGAGCGAGGAGGAGGCGAAGGCCCAGACGGCGCTCGGACTTGGGCGATTGCTCGAGCTGGAGCTGCGGCACGAGCTGTTGAACTTGCACAAGGAGATCCGCGGCCTGCGGGAGTTCGGCGCGTTGCTCGCGACCTACTGTTCGCTCAACCAGCTGACGGAAGACGCGGCGGGCTTGTTGCAACGCTGGCTGTGCGCGCCATCGCGCGTGAGCGAGCCGACGCACAAGGCGTTTTCCGCGGCGGTGAACCAGGCGCGTCATGATTTGAGGACGAGCGGCCCGAAATTGTGCGCGGTGTTGAAGGAGCTGTTTTCCGTGCGCGCGACGTTGGAGGCGTTCCCCAACCCGTATCCGACCCTGGCGGGCGATCTGGCGCAGCTTGTGCCGAAGACCTTGCTGCGGGAAATCGACTATCCCCGCGCTCCGCATGTGGTGCGGTATTTGAAGGGATTGAAGCTGCGCGCCGAGCGCTGGAGGCAGAACCCGGCGAAGGAGGCTGAGCGCTCCCGCGCATTGGCGCCTTGGCTGGCGCGGCAGCGGGCCTTGCCGCGGAGCGATGCGCGCTACTGGCTCGTGGAAGAGTATCGCGTGAGCTTGTTCGCCCAGGAACTCGGCACGGCCGAAGCGGTTTCGCCGCAGCGGCTGGAGCGGGAGTTTTCCGGCGCGCCCGGGCTGGCCGGAGCGCCGGAGAAAGGGACGGCCGTCGTCCCGGCCAAGCCGACGCCGCCGCCTCTGGCGATCATACCGACGACGGCGGGCAAAGGGGCGCCTTTGAAATCGCTCGGCGCCTTGGGCGATCTGTTCAGGAAGTAGGCGCGGCGCTCCTGCTTGGCCGGCGTAGCGCTTTAACGGCGCGAACGCGGGGAGGACGGCTCGGCTTCCGCGAGCGTGGCGACCTGCCCGGAAGCAGAATCGCCGTCGCGTCGAGCCGGCGCCGACCGAGGTGTCATTGCGGAGCGAGGGGCCGACCGCTCGCGTGGGGCAGGGGCGGGCGCCGCTTGTGTCGCCTGAACCGCGCTTGGCCGCCGTGTTGATGTCAGCGACAGACCGCTCGAGGCGCTTTCCTGCGCGGCCGAGGGCGCGGCGCTTATGCGAGGCGAGGAGAGGCGCGGAGACGAGCGGAGCCCGAGGCCGGATTCCTCGGTTCGGGTTCTATTTGTCGGCTCGAACTGGATACGCCGAGCGGGCGACGGCGAGGGCTCCATGCGCGGAGCCGCGGGGGTTCGCGGAGTGCTTGGCACGCCGGCCAGAGGGGCCGGGGTCTGGACGGTCTGCAAGCGGCGCTCGCCGCGGTGGCGGCCTTCGTCTCCGCTGGTGGGCGGGGTCGAGGAATGCCTGTTTGGCTGCTGAGGCGTCTGGCGCAGGCGGTTGGACTCGGCGAGACGGGTCGGGCGCGGCGTGACTTGTGGCGAGGCGCCGGGCGACCCCGCGGGTGTGTTCACCGAAGGACGAGCGATGACGGGTGCGGTGCCCACCTGCGGAGGCCGATGCTGCGCGCCCGATCCGGGGGATACGACGAGGTCGGGACGCGCTGTGGCGGCGGGAAGCGGTTTGGCGACGATAGCGTTGGAAGGCTGCTGCGTGAGCTGTTGCTTCGGGCGCGCGGCCTGTTCGCGGTGAACGGTCTGTCCGACGGCGCGGGCGGGTCGCCAAACGTGATGCTGGTAGGCGACCGACGGGCTTGGGCAGATCCACCGGGGCTGGGTGCGCCAAACCTCGTGCCGATGGGGACGGCCGATGACGAGAACAGTTCGGTAGTTCCAGTCGCAGTGGTAGGAGAGCCAGAAGCCGGCGCGGTAGGCGCTGCTGAACCGGATGATCGGGCCCGGGTGGTAATAATGATGAACGACGCGGGGGCGGTAGACGTAGACCGGGTCGTAGACGGGCACGTAGATCACCTCGGGCTGAGCGGGCACGATGCGGATGACCTCGCGCTCCACGACAACGGTTTGCTGAGGGGTGTTGGCGAGGTTGCCGGCGTCGCGCGCGGCGGTGCGGAGCCGCTGAGTGGAGGTGAGCACGTCGGCGGGCTGGAGTGCGAAGACCTCTCCTAGCTGGCGCGTCCAGGCGAGGTTCTCGTCCATCCACTTCACGACCTCCGGATAGCGCGCCAAGGCCTTGACGCTGTCGTCCCACGGTTGGGTTTCGACGGCCTGCGGGTCGCCGCCGGCATTGAGGTAACGGGCCGCCATCACCACGTCGGTGGGAAAAGTCGAGGCGGGCAAAACCACCGCGATGAGAGGGTCCGGATAAAGTGCGATAGGAGAGAGCAACTCGTCGAGCTGCGCGGGGGTGAGGCGAACTTGTTCCGTTTGCGCGGCCGGGGCCGCGACGGGGGCCGCGGCGGCGACTTCGTTCTCGGCCATCAGGTCGACGCCGGGCGCGCAGCCCAGAGCGAAGAGCAACACTAGCGGGCGGTAGTTCATGGAGGGGGCCCTTGTGGGACCTTTTCTCTTGGACTCCGGATGGCGGCGCGGGTTCTCGGGGCGGCGAAGGCGGGAGTGCAGGAGGCTGCGCTGGAACGGATTACCCCGCAGGAAATATTTGAAACGCGTGGGATTTGACGCGTTCGCGGACGCCGGGGACGGCGTCCCGCAAAAACGGATCAATCGCGGTCGAGGAAGGCGCGGACGAGCGCGTAGAGGTCAGGGCTTTCGAGCAGGAAGGAGTCATGGCCGAGGTCGGTGGAGAGCTCGGCGTCGCTCTCAAGGTCGAAGGTGGGGCCGGTCGCGA
>CAMLQS010000420.1 GCA_946482165.1 uncultured Verrucomicrobiota bacterium
GGCGACCGGCTTGAAGAACAACTCCGCGATACGATCACCGACGAAAACGCCGAGACTCTTCTCCGCGCCCTGCCGCCGCGTTTCCACGGCACCTACGTCGGCAATCTGCTTCTCGCGCGCTGGGCCGCGAAGGACCGCGGCGCCGCCCTTCATTGGCTCTCCGCGCAGACCAGCCCCACCCTCTTCGAAGTCAACGCCGTCGTGAAAAACTGGAGCGTGCAGGACGGCGCGGGCCTCGAACGTTACGTGGACGGCCTCCCGCCATCCGCCTGGAAAAATCTTGTGCGCGAAAGCACCGGCCGCGACGCCCTCGCGCACAAGGACCCCGAACTCGCGTTCTCCTTGCTCCAAGGCATGGCCGCCAGCCCCTCCAAGGTCCCGCTGCTCGCCAACGCCGCGCAGCAGTGGGCGCAATGGGACCCCCGCTCCGCCGTCGAGAAGATCAACCGGCTCCCCGACCCGGCCGCGCGCGAGCGCCTGATCCTCGCCGTCGCCAGCGGCTACGCCCTCGTCCAGCCGGACGCCGCCGCCGACTGGCTGCGACAATCCTTCCCCGACGGCGCCACGCTCGATCGCGGTCTTGCGGGCGTGATGCAGGCGTGGACCAGCGCCGGGGATCCTGCATCGGCCGCGCTCTGGGCCACGAAGCTCCCCCCCGGCCCCACCCGCGATCACGCCTTCAAGGAACTGATCGCCGCCTGGAGCGAAGAGAATCCCGAGACGCTCAAAACCTGGCTGAGCACCCTGCCCGACGCTCCCCTTCGAGCCCAGGCCGACGCCGCGCTCGGCTCGCTCGCTTCGCTCCCCTGAAAAAGCGTCCTGATCGGTCTTTCCTCCTCGAACCCTGTGTCCGGGCTCCGGCTCGGCTCCGTGGCGAAACCCGCGGGAATATTGCGCCCCGCCCCCTTTTATGCGCACCCTTGATCGCGACATCGGCACCGGTCCCCGCGCCACTCCCCGCGCCACCGCCGGTTTCGTGAAGTCATGGCCCACCCCACGCCCGACCACTCCCCGATAACCCAGTCCGACATCGCTCGCGCCCTGGGCGTCTCGGTCTCCACCGTTTCTCGCGCGCTGAAAAACGATCCGGCCATCCCCGAAAAGCGCCGTCGCAGCATTCAGGAAATGGCGGAGACCATGGGCTATCGACCCAACCCTCTCGCGGCGACCCTGGCCCAGTGGAAATGGAACGCCCCTCGCTCCGTCGTCCACTCATCCCTGGCCTGGCTCAACCTCTGGCCCGATCCGACTTGGCCGCACCGAGTCGGCGAGTTTTCCAAATACCGCGACGGCGCGTCGGAAGCCGCGGAAAAGCTGGGCTACCACATCGAGGAATTTGTCCTGAACGCCCGGATGACCCCGCCCCGCCTCGAGAAGGTTCTCATCGCGCGCGGGATCACCGGGATCTTCATTCCGCCGCAAAAGGTATCGCCCGACTGGGGCGATTTCAATTGGGACAACTTCTCCGTGGTTCGCTTCGGACGTTCCTGCGTTACGCCGCGCTCTCACCTCGTGACCAGCAACCAGGTCGCCACCACCTTGCTCGCGTTCCGCGAGATGGCAGCCCGCGGCTATCTCCGCATCGGCTTTGTCACCGGCGGCTGGGCCTTGCGCCGGGGAGCTTTGGTGAAAGCCGGCGCCTTGCTCCACCAATCGGAACTGCCTCCCGATCGCCAGATACCGCCTCTTGCGTTCGAGGAGGCGAACGCGACTTGGGAAGAGCGCTATCCCCGCTACGTCGCCGCGCTGGCCCGCTGGATGAAAGAGAACAAGCCCGACGCCATCTTCACCGATGTCGGAGAACTCCGGAGAATCCTCTCGGATGCCGGCTACTCCGTTCCGCTCGACGTCGCCCTCGCCAGCTACAGCGCCTTCGACGGCGACGCCGACGCGGGCGTCGACCAGAACGCGTTCGAAATCGGACGCGTCGGCGCGCTCCTCATGGTTTCCCTGATCAACACCCACGACCGCGGCATTCCCGCCATCCCGCGAGAGGTCCTTATCCCCGGAAAATGGATCGACGGAAGCACCCTGCCGACACGCCCGTCTTCCATCGCCACTCCGTAACCATATTTATGATACATAAAAGGAGCAGGCGCGCCGAGGGGATGGCGGAGACCGCCCTTGGCGCGAAGGACGCTCAGCGGACTGTTTTTCTCGGAAGGGTTTTCCCGTCCACCCACCGTCCTTCGACAAGAATGTCGCGGCAGACCTGGGGAATGCCGCGATCATTGTCGTTGATCAGCGAGATGGCGGCGAGCATCGCGGTCCGCCCGACTTCCTTCGAGTTCTGATCGATCCCCGCATCGATCGGCGTGTCGAGCACCGTGGTCGTCGCCAGGCCGATATCATCCGGCACCCGGTATCCGGCCACCGCGATCATTCGCTCCAAACAACCCACTTCCGTGAGGATGGCGTCCGGTCTCTCCTTTTTGAGCCAAGCCGTGAACTTCGTCTGGTGGGCTTCGATACCGGGCCGCTCGATAAAAAAGGGCGGCACCTGCTCCTTCGCGGGAACGTCTTTTTGCGCCCACTGAAATCCGGCGCCGAACAAGATGGCCTGCTGGCGTCCCCCGACAAACGCGATGCGCCGGTAACCCAGTCGCCTCATTCGCGTAAAGGCGGTGATCCCATTGATCGCATGCGCGCCGCCCACCAGATGGAAACGCACGTCGTCCACCCGCCCGCCAAACCCGATCACGGAAAATCGGGCCAAATCGAAGGCGCTCCAATCGACAGGAAACGAGCGATGCGGCGCGACGAGGATGCCTTGGATGTTTCGAGTCAGCAGAATTCTCTCCAAGCGTGGCAGAGTCATCTTGCCGCCGACCACGAACTCCTCGAGCCGGTAGCCATAGTCCTCCGCGCAGGCCGCGGCCCCTTGCCAGTAGTGGTCGAACTCGCGCCAGGCGCGCAGCTTTTCCGGTTCCGGCCATACGTTCAGCCAGGCGACCACCGCATGCTTTGAACCCGGCGACTTTTTCTTTCGATACTGCGACAGCGCGGAGAGCATCGGGTCCGGCCGATAACCCATCTCGGCGGCCTTTTGCAGGACCTCGTCCCGGCGCGACCGCGGGATGCTCGGGTCATGCGCCAACGCCATCGTCACGGTCGAACGCGCCAGCCCGAGCGCCTGAGCCAGATCTTTTTGTGTAACTCGCTTCTCCATCGGATCGCTTCCTTGTCGAAGAACATCCGGCGGCAGGCAATCGTTTGCTGACCTGAGTCAATAAGGAGGGGTTTGGCGTCCGCTCGATTCTCGAAAGACTGCCGTTCCCGCCCGCACATCCCCCATCCTTCGGGCCCGCTCTCGTCCCGTGCGGTCCCCCGACAACGACCCCCGCGCTCCATGAAGTTCACCCGCCAGATTCGCCTCATCCCCACGTTGCTCGTTCTCGGGATGTCCGGGCTTCACGCCCGGCAAATTACGTTGACCGTGCAAGCCGACGCGCCCGGGAAGGCCATCAGCCCCGATCTCGTCGGCATCTTTTTCGAGGACCTCAACTACGCCGCCGACGGCGGCCTCTACGCCGAGTTGGTGCAGAATCGATCTTTTGAATACAATGCCTCGGAGCAAACGACCTGGGGCCCTCTCACAAACTGGGACTTCGTCAAACGCGGCGGCGGCGCGGGCGAACTTTGGATCGACACCTCCGGCCCGGTTCACCCGCACAATCCGCACTGCGCGCTTATCCAGATCACGAACGGCGGCGAAGGGGTCGGCCTCGTCAACTCCGGCTTCGACGGCATCGCGGTCAAAGCCGGCGAGACCTACGATTTCTCCGTCTTCGCCCGCCTGCTCAACGTCGGTGGCCGCCGCGACAGCCGCCCGGTCGGCAA
>CAMLQS010000421.1 GCA_946482165.1 uncultured Verrucomicrobiota bacterium
CCGCACAGAGAGGGCGACCGCCGCTTCGACGCGGCTCGGATTGAAAACTCGACGGATCATGAGCCGGCGCCTCCTCCTTCGCAGCTTTCTCGTCCCGTCCAAGCGAGTTCGCTCGTTCCCAGGCAAGACGACGCCTCCGCGCCCGCGCCCTCCCCGGGGCGCGGCCCTTCTTTCGCCACGCTTCCCGCTTGCCCGAACCGCGATAGCGGAGAGGGTTAGGTCCGCGCCACCGCACACCCGTGAAGCCCACTCCGCCCCGCCCCGATGGCCGCCCGCCTGTGCTTCTGATCGCTGCGGTGCTTTTTTTTGGCATCGCCCTTTCCTGGACCGGCGCGTTCCAGCTCCGCCGCTACTATCACCACGAAGCCGAGCTCCGCTTCAAGCGTCTCGCCGACCGGGTTTCCGACGAGGTGCAACGCCGGGTCAACCTTCCCGTTTACGGCCTCAGAGGCACCCGCGGCGTTTACGCCGCCAGCGAAAAAGTCGTCCGCCGCGAATTCGCCGCCTTCGTCGCCTCGCGCGACCTCCCCGGCGAATTTCCCGGAGTGCAGGCCTTTGGCTTCGTCCAACGCGTCCCGCGCGGCGAACTAGACGCCTTCGTCGCCGAGACGCGCGCCGACGACGCGCCCGACTTCGAGGTCCGCACCGCGGGAAACGCGCCCGAGCTCTACGTCATCAAATACGTCTACCCGCTCAAGGGCAACGAAGCCGCCCAAGGCTACGACATCGGCTCCGAACCCGTCCGCCGCGCGGCCGTCGAACGCGCCATCGACACCGGCACCCCCGCGCTCACGGGTCGAATCACGCTCGTGCAGGACACCACGCAGCGAGCCGGCTTCCTCTATCTCGTCCCCGTCTACCACAACGGAGCCCCGGTCTCCACCCCGGCCGAGCGCCGCGACGCGCTGCTCGGCCTCGTTTACGCACCGTTGATCATCGACGAACTCTTTGACGGCCTGATGGCCGCCACCGAGGAACTGCTCGATGTCGAAGTCTTCGAAGGCAGCTCCCTCAGCGCGCAAAATCTGGTGCTCGACGCCGACCTTGTTCCCGTCGCCACCGACCCTTCGGGCAAATGGGGCGGCCGGCTTTTCAACCAGGTTCGCACCATCGAGATCGGATGGCGCGTCTGGACGCTTGCGATGACCTCGACGCCAAAGTTCGAGGCGCTCGTCGAACGCCGCTTCCCGTTGCTCGTCGGCACCGCCGGCTCCGTCGCCACGCTGCTCGTCGCGGGCATCATCCTCGCCCTCGGCCTGAGCCGCTCCCGCGCCCTCGCCCTCGCCGAGCGCATGACGGCAAACCTCCGCGCGGCCGAGGCCGAGGCGCGCCGCCTCGCCGTCGTCGCCAGCCGCACCAACAACGCCGTCCTCATCGCCGATGGCGAGGGCCGGGTCGAATGGGCCAACGAGGCCTTCACCCGCCTCACCGGTTACACCTTCGAGGAGGCCCGGGGCCGCAAACCGGGCGTCTTTCTCCAAGGCCCGCTCACCTCGGCCGCGACGCGCGCCGAGATGCGCCGCGGGCTCGAATCCCGGCAAGGTTTCCATGTCGAGGTTGTCAACTACCGCAAGGACGGCGCCGCCTACTGGGTCGATCTCGAGGTCCAGCCCCTTCACGACGAAGCGGGCGCGTTCACCGGCTTCATGGCCATCCAGAGCGACATCACCGCCCGCAAGGCGGCCGAGCAACAGCTCCAGGCCAGCGAGCAACGCCTTCGCGAGCTCACCAGCCACGCGCCCGGCGTGCTTTTCCAATTCGTGGTCGCGCCCGACGGAAAACTGACGGTTCCCCTCCTCAGCGAGGGCTTCCGCGAAATCATCGGCCACGACCCGGGGCGCTTTCTTCGTCAACCGCTGCGACTCGCCGCCCTCGTTCCCCGCGCCGAGCGCCCCGCCGTCCTCGCCTCCCTGCGCGACGCCGTGGACAGCGGACGCGCGTGGACCTGCGTTTTCCCCGTGCGCACCGGGACCCGCGCGATCCACTGGGTCGCCATCCGTTCGTCCGCCCACCTCCTCGCCGACGGATCGCGCACCTGGTTCGGCGCGCTCGCCGACATCACCGAGCAGCAGCTCGCGCGCCGCGCCGCCGAGGACGCCAATCTCGCGAAGAGCCAGTTCCTCGCGATGATGAGCCACGAGATCCGCACCCCGATGAACGGCGTCATCGGCATGACCTCGCTCCTTCTCGACACCCCGCTCGACGCCCGCCAGCGCGAGTTCACCGAAATCATCCGGGCCAGCGGCGAGACGCTCCTCGCCCTCATCAACGACATCCTCGACTTCTCCAAAATCGAAGCCGGGCGACTCGAACTCGAGCAGGCCTCCTTCGAACTTGCCGACTGCATCGAGGGCGCGCTCGACCTGTTCGCCCAGAAAGCCTCCGACAAGGGCATCGATCTGCTTTGCGAGATCGGCGAGGGCGTCCCCCGCGAGATCCGCGGCGACTCCACCCGCCTGCGCCAGATCCTGGTCAACCTCGTGGGCAACGCCCTCAAGTTCACCGAGCGCGGCGAAGTCCACGTCGCGGTGCGCGTGCTCCTCGAGGCGGACGGCGCGCGCAATCTCGTCTTCTCCGTGCGCGACACCGGCATAGGCATCCCGCCCGACGCCCAGCACCGTCTCTTCTCGGCCTTCAGCCAAGTCGACGCCTCCACCACGCGCAAATACGGCGGCACCGGCCTCGGCCTCGCCATCAGCCGGCGGCTCTCGGAACTCATGGGCGGCCGCATGTGGCTCCAAAGCGAGCCCGGCCTCGGCTCCACTTTCTTCTTCAGCATACAGGCGGAATGGGTGGCCGCGGGACCGCGCCGCATTCACCCGACGCGCACCGTTCTCCGCGGTCTGCGCCTGCTGGTCGTCGACGACAACTCCACCAACCGGCGCATTCTCGCCGATCTCGCCGACCGCTGGGAGGTCCAGGCCCGCCTCGCGCCCGACGCGCCCTCCGCCCTGGATATCCTCCGCGGCGAGGACGCCTTCGATTTCGCCGTTCTCGACATGCACATGCCGGTGATGGACGGCGTCGAACTCGCCCGCGCGATCCGTGCCATCCCCGCCCGGACCCGGCTGCCGCTCGTGCTCCTTAGCTCGATCGGCCAGGATATCGCGAAGGAAGATCGATGCCTTTTCGCCGGAGTGTTGAGCAAACCGGCCAAACCCGCCCAACTGCACGACGCACTCTGTCTGGCCGTGGGAAAGCCTCTGGGCGACCAGCCCGAGCGTTCCCCGAAGCGTCCGCTTCTCGCCGGGGAGAACTTCCACGAAACCCGCCTCGAGCGGATTCTCGTCGCGGAGGACAACCCCGTAAACCAACGCGTCGCGCAACACCTCCTCTCCCGTCTTGGCTATCGAACCGACGTGGTCGGCAACGGCCTCGAAGTCCTCGAGGCGCTTGATCGCCAGCCCTACGACATTGTGCTCATGGACGTGCAGATGCCCGAGATGGACGGTTTTGAGGCCACTCGCCGCCTCCGCGCGTCCCCCCCTCCGTATGGCCGCCCTTGGATCGTGGCCGTCACCGCCAACGCCATGGAGGGAGACCGCGACGCCTGCCTCGCCGCCGGCATGGACGACTACGTGAGCAAGCCCATGCGCGTGGAGGCCCTCGCCGCCGCCTTCGAGCGCGCGCAGAGCGCCAGAAACGCGAGCTAGGCGCTGTCTTCGAAATAAACCAGCGCTCCGTGAGAGGGAAATTATGCTCGGCCAAGGCGGCCGAGGTGGAGGCGGACCAGAGGTCCGTGCCACCTCGGGCAACGCAGGCCCAGCGTGATTTCCCTCTCACCCGCAGGGCGTCAGCAGAGCGTAGGTTTATTTCGAAGACAGCGCCGAGGG
>CAMLQS010000422.1 GCA_946482165.1 uncultured Verrucomicrobiota bacterium
TATCTGCCCGACGCCGGCGAAATCGTGATCGACGGTCGCGAGATTCGCGCGATCACCGGCCGCTCGCTGCACCGCCAGCTCGGCATCGTGACGCAGCAAAACTTCCTCTTCACCGGCACCGTGCTCGACAACATCCGCTTCGCCCGCCCCGAGGCGACCGAGGCCGATGTGCTTTCGGCGCTGGCCGCGCTCGGCTGCTCCGATCTGCCGGCGCAGTTGCCCAAGGGACTCGCCACCGAGGTGGGCGAGCGCGGCGGCGGGCTCTCGCTCGGCCAGCGCCAGCTCGTGTGCTTCGCGCGCGCCTGGCTCGCGAACCCGCGTCTCGTCATCCTTGACGAGGCGACGAGCGCGATCGACTCGCTCACCGAGGCGCGGATGCAGGACGCGCTCACGCGTCTGCTGCGCGGGCGCACGAGCCTCGTCGTCGCGCACCGCCTGAGCACGATCCGCGCGGCGGATCTCATCCTCGCGCTCGACCGCGGCGAGGTCGCGGAGCGCGGATCGCACGACGAATTGCTCGCGCGCGGAGGCGCCTACGCGCGGCTCCACGCCCAGTTCGCGTCGGGCGGCGCGGCGAACGAGTAGTTGCTTATTCGATACACAAACCGGCGCCATCCGGCCTCGCTCCGCGACTCGTTTCGGCGGAGCACCGAGGGACGAGGCGCGCAAGTTCGAATTTCTCCCTCTGAAAACGACAAATTTACCTCTGAAAACGTTATTGCTTTCGGCTGCGCCGCCTCTACGCCCGTCTCCGCTATGGCCAAACGCAAACCCAACGCCGCCTTCATGAAACCGGTTCAGCCTGACGACGCCCTCGCGGCCGTGGTCGGTGCCAAACCCCTCCCCCGCACCGAGCTCACCAAGAAGCTCTGGGACTATATCAAAAAGAATAAGCTCCAGGACGCCAAGGTGAAGACCCAGATCAACGCCGACGATAAGCTTAAGGTCGTGTTCAACGGCAAGAAGTCCGTCAGCATGTTCGAGATGACCAAGCTCGTCTCGGGTCACCTCAAGAAGTAACAGCGGTCCCCAAAACCAACGTTCTAACCCTAAGCCGCCGGCGCCTCGCGCGCCGGCGGCTTTTTTTCGGGTAAACTTGGAGGGACGCCCCCCCCCGGCGTCCGCGGACGGCAAAGAACGCCGAGCAGCCATCGGCGCGCCCAGCGGCAAAGGTAACGAAAGCGCTCCGCGCTTCCGCCAAAGGCACGCGGGGCGAGCATGACGTAGCGGAACGGCGGAGCCGTTTCGCCCGCCACATCAGCCGACGGCGGGCCAGCGGTCCCGCCCTACCGCAACCTCACCACACCAACAGACCGCCGGCGTAGGTCAGGCCCGCGCCGACCGAACAGAAGATGATGCGGTCGCCCGTCTTGAAAATACCTTCCTCGGCGGCCCAACCGAGCGCCATCGAGACCGATGCGCCGGAGGTGTTGCCGTATTTGGAGATGGTCACGACGAACTTCTCGAAGGGAATGCCCACGCGTTTGCCGACCGCGCGCAGGATGCGCTCGTTGGCCTGGTGGGGCACGATCCACGCGATGTCGTCCGGCTTCAGGTTGTGGCGCACCAAGGTCTTCTCGATTTGGTCGGCGAAGGCGATGACCGCGTTCTTGAAGACGGCGGCGCCGTCCATCTGAAGATAGAAGTCGTCCCGGTCGCTGCCATCAGCGCAAGGAATGGGACGCGCCGCGCCGCCGCCCGGGCGCTGGATCGCCGCGAAGTGGGCCGCGTCGCCGGAAAGCGCCATGCGATGCAGGCGGTGCCCCGCAGGAGCCGGGGTCAACACGGCCGCGCCCGCGCCGTCGCCAAAGAGGAAGGCCGTCTCGTGATCGTTCGGATTGGTGATGCGCGAGAGAAGCTCGGCGGTGACCACGATGACGTTCTTGGCCGTGCCGCCGCGAATGAACGCGCGACCGACCTCGAGCGCATAGAGCCAGCCGGAGCAGGCGGCGTTGACGTCAAACGCGAGGGCCTTCGGGCAACCCAGCTCGCGGGCGAGCGCGCTCGCCATCGAGGGCACGGGCTGGTCGGGAATGATCGTCGCGAGCACGATGCCGTCGATGTCGGAGGCGGTGAGGCCCGCCTGCTTGAGCGCGTGCTTCGCCGCCGTCGCCGCGAGCGAGGTGGCGGTCTCCTCGGGGCCGGCGTAACGACGCTCGTGGATGCCCGTCAGTTTGTGCATCTCGGCCTCGGTGCGGCCGGGAAAAGATTTCAGAATCTCGCTCGTCGGGCGGACGTTTTTTGGCACGGCGTAGCCCACGCCGGCGATACATACCGTGTCGTCGACCGGAGCCGGGGAGAGCGCCTCGGCGGGCACGAGGCTGGCTGTCGCGCCACCCGCACCGGCGGAAGTGGGACGCGTGGCGAGCCAGGTTTGGAAATCTTCGCCCGTGATTCGGCCGCCGGGGCCGGTGCCGCTGATGCCGCTCAGCGAGGCGGGATCAAAGCCGGCCTCTTGGGCGAGTTTGCCGGCGCGCGGCGTCCAAAGCGGACCGCCCGCGACGGGCGCGGCGGACGGCACGGACGGCGGACGAGGCGCCGGCGCGACGGAGGGGACCGGCGCCGAGACGGGGGAGGCGGCGCGAGCGGGCGCTGCGGTGGCAACCGGGCTCGTGTTCGATGCTGCGGACACAAGGCCCCCTTTGGACTCAAGATGCCGGAGCGATTCGTCGGCGGTCTCGATGCTCAGAAACAAATCGCCGGAACGAATGATATCGCCCGCGCGACAATGGAGGGCCTTCACGACACCGTCGCAGGGCGCCTCCCATTCGAAAACGGATTTGTCGCTCTCAAGCTCGGCGGCGATTCCGCCCTTCTTGAGCGTGTCACCGGCCTTCACTTTGAGGTCGATCACGGTCAACTCGTTTACGGTCGCCCCCATGCTGGGCACAGGGATGTCGATGAGGAAGGTGGCCATGCGGATAAGCGAAAGGGGCAGCGTGACGGACGGAGCGTGGCGGTCAACCGCGCGGCATCAGCCGCACGACAGCGGGCGAGCGCGCAAATTTTGTCCGCTCAGGCTCGCGCGAGCTTCCAGAACGCGAGGCACTTCGCGAGCAAGACCTCGAGCTGGTCGAGCGGCACCATGTTGGGGCCGTCCGAGAGAGCGTTGTCCGGATCGGGATGCGTCTCCAGGAAGAGACCATCCGCGCCGGCCGCAAGAGCGGCGAAGCTCAAGGTCGGCACGAACTCGCGCTGGCCGCTGCTCTTGCCGCCGCCGCCGCCGGGGAGCTGCACGCTGTGGGTGGCGTCGAGGATCACGGGGTAGCCGTTGCGGGCCATGATGGGGAAGCCGCGCATGTCGACCACAAGGTTGTTGTAGCCAAAGGTCGCGCCGCGCTCGCACTGCCAGATCTCGGCGGCGTTGCCGGCCTTCAACTTGCCCACGACGTGGACCATGTCGTTGGGCGAAAGAAACTGGCCCTTCTTCACGTTGACCACCTTGCCGGTCGCGGCCGCCGCAAGGAGCAGGTCGGTCTGACGGCAAAGGTAGGCGGGGATTTGGAGCACGTCGCACACGGCGGCGACGGGCGCGCACTGGTCGCTCTCGTGGACGTCGGTCACGCAGGGAAGGCCGTAGTCCTTTTTCACGAGCGCGTGAAGGGCAAGGCCGGCCTCAAGACCGGTGCCGCGGCCGCCGCTGATCGAGGTGCGGTTGGCTTTGTCGAAGCTGCCTTTGAAAACGAAGTTCAGCTCGGGATACTTCGCGCGGATCGCGACGAGTTTCTCGGCCACGGCGCGGACGACTTTCTCGTTCTCCAGCGAGCAAGGGCCGGCGAGAACGAGGAGTTTTTTCGGATCGAAGAGAGGCATTTTATTTTAACGCAGAGA
>CAMLQS010000423.1 GCA_946482165.1 uncultured Verrucomicrobiota bacterium
GGCGCCTTCTCTCGGCCATCGGATTGTGCGCGCTCGGGCTTTCCACGGGACAGGCCGCTGATCGCGTCGTGCTTCTCCACGGCCTGGGCCGGGGACCGCTCTCGATGATGCCGTTGGAGCGGTCTCTGCGCCGCGCCGGCTACGAAGTCGTGAACGTGCGCTACCCTTCGCAGCGCGCCCCCATCCATGATCTGGCGGAACGCGCGCTCGGCCCTGTTTTGGCGGAGGCGCCGGGCGCCGGCAGGATTCACGTCGTGACCCATTCCCTCGGCGGCATCCTCGTGCGCCAATACCTGCGCGAGCACGGCGTTCCGGATCGGCTGGGCCGCGTGGTGATGCTTGCGCCGCCCAATGCGGGTAGCGAAATCGTGGATACACTGGCGGGCTGGCGCGCCTACGCCCGGATCAACGGGCCCGCCGGACTCGATCTGGGCACCGATGCGACGCACGCGCCGGCCCGGCTGGGGCCGATCCCGCCGGGCGTCGACGTCGGGGTGATCGCGGGCGACTTCTCCTGGAACCCACTCTTTTCCGCGCTGCTCCCCGGCCCGGACGACGGCAAGGTGGCGGTCGCGCGCACGCATGTGGCGGGTGAACGCGACCACGTCACGTTGCCCTACTCGCACACGTGGCTGATGAACCGCGCCAAAACCCGAGGGCAGGTGCTGACGTTTCTGCGCGAAGGCCGTTTCGCGCGGTAGCGCGGTGCCATGAGCCAGCGGCGCGCGTCGCACGAGCGTCCGTCGCAGGCGCCGCTGGCGGGAATCCAGTTGCGGCCGTGATTCTAGGAGTTCGAAACGAAGAGCCGCCGGACGTCGCGGCGGTGGAGAAAATTCCGCAGATCGTCCTCTTGCATCGCGCCGCGAACCTCGGGCCAGCCGCCAAAAGTGCGCACGGCGCGGCCGGCGCGGTCCGCGAGACGAGTTGCTTGGGCGTGCAGTTCCGCGAGGTCGGCGCCTCGACGTTGCACAACTTTCGCGCCGGGTCGCGGATCGAGGTATATACCGAGATTGGTCGTCGTGAGCGTGCGGTGATCGTCGAGGTGCGCGATCACGCTGCAGCCTTCGGTCACGCGGATGCCGGAGGGCTGCGTCTCGTCGGCGACGATGATCAGATTCAGGATTCCGATCAGGCGGGAGTCGGCCGAGAGGTAAATCACGCTGCCGGAATCGATGTGATTCGGATCACGCGAACCTCGTATCTTCTGCCAGCCAATGGGCCGGTATCCGGCTTCGTTGAACTGAGGCTGCCACGCCGCGTGATACTCGTGGAAATTTGCGCTCATGTCCTCCGGCTGTGCTTCCGCACCGTCGTAGTCGAACGGGAGCTCGGTCTCACCCTGCGGCGGAACGAAGCGCGAGATCCCCCAGAAAATGACGCCTTTGACGAAACCTCCCCCGAAACGGCGGCATTCGCCAAATCCAAGCCGACGCAGGTTAGTGAGATAGACTCGCTTTTCTACCCGTTCGCTCATGCGCGCCACCACGCATTTATATCCCGTAAATTGCAATAGAAAAGCGGGAACAGGGTCCGCACGCCGGGTGGTTGCCGGGAGGCTTACCGACCATTCCTCGGCGCCCTTTTCCAATCCGAGCGCAAAAAAGCCGCACGCTCCCGTGGAACGCGCGGCGAAAGATTGTCGCGGATCGGGCAACGCGTCGGCAAAGACGCGCCCGAATCAATAATCGTTGGCGCTGAAAAGGCCCCAAAAGGCCTTTACTTGGGTGCCCGAAACATCGCCCGCGTCGCCGACGAGTTCATTCGTGTTGATATCGACGCTCGTGCGGGGGGCCGGCTGATAGGCGCCTTTTTCGATATCGACCAAACCACCGAGGACACTCGTGTGGCTACCGGTGCGGGTTTTTTGATGAGCGCACCCGGAAAGGATGGCGGCCGAGACGAGGAGGGCGAGGGGCAGGAGGGCCTTCTTGTTCATAGGGGAGGTGGGGACAAATGGCCGGGGGAGGCGGTGTTGGCAAGCCTCCCGTAGCCCAAGAATACCGGGCTTTAGCCTCCGGCGGATGTCGATACATCGACGGATGCGAAATCGGGCGAAATTCGCAGCAGGTCCGCCTGCCACGGGAGAAGAATATCGTCGAGGCGCCGGGGTTCGCGACAAAGCGTTACGAGCGTGCTGCGTGGCGCGATGAGTGTCGGATCAAGATTCAGTTTGGCGGCGATCTGATCGCGATGCGCCTTGATGCGATCCTGGCGCTCGATTTCCGCCTGGCTGAGGTGGATACGTTCGGCCCGAGGACGCCGAGGCAGGGTCGCCGGATCACGCGAAAATCCTTCTCGCAGCGCAGCGGTGAGCGACGGAGCGAGGCGGGGCTGGCGTTTGCCTAGGTTCGTCGTGGCGACGATGGCTTCGATGGAATCGCCTTGCTCGGCGGCTTGGGCGATCTGGGAAAGGATGTCGTTGCTGCAGACTTTGAAGGGGGGGGTGTCGAGCTCCTCGGCCCAGTGTTCGCGCCAGTGCCAGACCGCATGGAGCACCGCGAGGCCGCGGCCGCGGAGTCGATCGGACGGGCCTACGCGCCAAGCCGTCTCCTCGTCGCGCGGGAAGCCGGTGAGGCCGCTCTCGATCTGGCGGCGGCATTGCTGGTCGAGCCAGTCCAGGCGATCGAGCGCGGCAAGCTCGCGAGTGAGCAGATCGCGCAAGGCGGGCAAGTGCCACACGTCGAGCGCGGCGTAGTCGAGGAGCTTGGGCGTGAGCGGGCGTTTGGACCAGTTGGCCTTCTGGCCTGACTTATCCAACTGGAGCCCGAAGTGCTGCTCCAACAGGGCGCCAAGGCCGACGCGCGGACGGTTGAGCAGCTGCGCCGCGAGCATCGTGTCGAAAAGGCTGCGCGGACGGAAACGGCAAAGCTCGTGCAGGAGACGGATGTCGAAGTCGCTCCCATGCATCACGAGGTGCTTCGTCGCGAGACGTTCCCACAACGGATCCAGCGGGAGCGGGGTCATGAGATCCACGAGGTAAACCTCTCCGTCCACGAGGAACTGGAGGAGGCATACGCGCGTGCGGTAGTGGAACATGTTGTCCGCCTCGGTATCCATCGCGACTTCGTCGACGCGGTCGAGGGCGGCATACAGCGGAGCGAGGCCTGCGGGAGTGTCGATGAGCACGAAATGGGGAGGCTTTTCACCGCTGGTCGCGAGGGCGGTGCGCGCCGGCGCCGGAGCGGGCGGTGCCATGCGAATACGCGCCGCTTGGGACTCGACTCGCGGCGGCGCGGACGGACGGGGGGCCGCAGTCGGATGAGCGCTCGGCGGCGCGGGAGAGTTCCTCGTGACGGTGGCAGGAGCGCCGTCCCCCAGCGACAGTTCGGCCTGGTCCGGCCGAGGTCCACGGCGACGGGACCGCGTGCGCGGCCGAGCAGAGACGTCGCGACCGGCGACGGAGGACGAGGTTGAATCCGCGGAGGAGGAAGGTGCGGATTTCGATCCCGTAAAAAAGGAAATCAGGCGCTTGAGCATCAATGGGACTCGCCGACGGCGGGGGCGCGTTGGACGCGCGCGCGGTCGGGAGGCGTCGCGAAGCACAAGCGAGCCGGGCGCCCGGGGAAAGCGGAAAAGGGCCCCGGATTTTGCGACCGGCGGACGCTCGCCTGAGCGCCATGGGAGAGCGGGTGCCTTATCCAAGGGTCTCGTTCGGGCCGGAAAGAGACAGTCGCGAGGTTGCGCCATGTAAGCCATAACCCACCCTGATCTTGACTGGGCATTTATCCCTAGGTGTAACGGCGCACTCATTCTGACGCATCAGTGCGGCAGGTTGAATCGCCCGATGCGCTCCCTCCTCCATTCCTGCTTCGTTTTCTTTCGTGCTTT
>CAMLQS010000424.1 GCA_946482165.1 uncultured Verrucomicrobiota bacterium
CGTCACGCTCATCCTTCCCGCGCGCTCCAACCACCCGATCACCGACCTCGCCCGTCGCTCTTTCCTGCGCCAACTCGTCCGCGCCGGCGCCCGCGTCCTCGCCTACCAGCCGCGCATGCTCCACGCGAAGACCGTCATCGTCGACGATTCGCTCGGCCTCGTGGGCTCCGCCAATGTCGACATGCGCAGTCTCTTCGTGAACTTCGAGATCGGCGTCGTTCTTCACACGCCCGCCGATGTCCATGCGCTCCGCGCCTGGGCCGGCGAACTCTCCCGCCACTGCGCGCCCCTCACGCTCGCCGACCTCAAGCGCCGCCGCCTCCCTTTCAACCTGCTCGAGGACCTCAGCCGACTCCTCACGCCGCTGCTCTGATTTGGGTCGCGTCCGCTCGCCGCCCCTGGGAACGCCGGGCTCCTGCCCGGCCTGCCTTTTCCTCATCCGCGTTCGCCCGCCCCCGCTCGCGAAACCGTCCCGCGCATGCACCTTTCTCGCCCTCCGCCGCGCCCTCGTGTCCGACCCGTCGCCCGATTTTCCTCAACCCGCCTCCCGCCCCCCTCCGCCTCCTCGCGGCCGGGGCACAGGTCTGCGCCCGCCCAACCGCTTTTCCAAAATCCATCTCGCGCCCGATCCCGACGCCGACCTCGGCCCCGATCACGATCCGGCCGCCGCGCCCGACCCTCGCACGCAGTTCTTCGACGACGCCACCGAGTCTATCCTCTCGCGCAACGACAGCCCCGACGTGCCTTTCACCTACGGCCTGAATCCCTACCGCGGCTGCGAACATGGCTGCGCCTATTGCTACGCCCGCGCCTACCACGACTATCTCGGATGGGACAGCGGCCTGGATTTCGAGACCAAGATTCTTGTCAAACGCCGCGCCCCCGAGCTCCTCCGTCGCGAACTCTCTTCGCCAAAGTGGCGCCCCGAACCGGTCGCTCTCAGCGGCGCCACCGATTGCTATCAACCCGCCGAGCGCCGCTTCCGCCTCACCCGCGCCTGCCTTGAGGTCTTCGCCGAGTTCCGCAATCCGGTCGGCCTTATCACTAAAAACGCCCTGATCACGCGCGACCTCGATCTCCTCGCCGAGCTCTCCCGCTGGCAATGCGCCTCCGCCAGCGTCACGATCACCACGCTCGACCCCGACCTCGCCGGCGCCCTCGAACCCCGCGCCGCGCGTCCCGCGCACCGCCTGCGCGCCATCCGCGCCCTCGCGGACGCAGGCGTGCCGGTTGGCGTCATGATCGCGCCCGTCATTCCCGGACTCACCGATCACGAGATCCCCGCCATTCTCGCCGCCGCCGCCGAGGCCGGCGCGTCCCACGCGGGCAAAATCCTCCTTCGCCTCCCGCACACCGTGAAAGACGTTTTCCTCGACTGGCTCGACGTCCACGCGCCGGGAAAAAAAGCCCGCGTCATCGATCGCATTCGCGAGATTCGCGGCGGCGAACTCAACGTCGCCGACTGGGGCAAGCGCTTCCGCGGCGAAGGCATTTTCGCCGAGCAGATCCACAATCTCTTCCGCATTTCCGCCCGTCGCGCCGGGCTTGATCGCCCGTTCCCGGAACTGAGCACCGCCCACTTCCGTCGGCCCGGCGGCACCCAGCTCGATCTCTTCTGATTTGGATGAACGCCGTCCCCGGCGTCCGCGCCAGGCGGCCTCCGTTCCTTCGCACTTGAGACGCCTCTCCGCCGAGGCAAAACGTCTCGCATGTCCTTCGACCCCGAAAGGTTCAAAGCCATCGTCCGCCGCCTCAGTGTGTGGGATTGGATTCTCTGGTTCGGCATCGGAGGTTGGAGCCTCTTCTCTTTCATCACCGAGCGAAACTATGGCCTCGGATGCCTAGCCGTTTCCTTCCTCAGCGCGGGCTGTTTTCAACTGCTGGCCCATCGTTGGGCGTGGCACCTCGGGCTGGCCGCCTATCTGCTCGTTTTCTCCTTCGCGTTGTTCCTCGGCTTCGAGCGAGGCTTCCCCATCTGGGGCATCGCCACTCTCCTCGGCATACTTTGGGGACTATGCGACCACTTCCGCGACCGACCGCGCTTTCTCGCCCTGACCCGCGAGGCGACCGGGCTCGGACCAGACTCCGGCAGCGATGAGGAATCCGACAACGACGGCCCAAAGCACTCCCTCGTCCTCCTGCTTCGCGAGCCGCTCTACCTCGACTCCTCGATCCTCGGCCAGATCGCGTCCCGCGCCTACGGAGTCCCCTTCAACGTCGGCGACGATGCCGAGTGCTTCGTCGTCGGAGGGGATGACAAGCCCTACATCATGCGCGTCGAAGGCGCCATGTTCCTGATTCACCACTGGCCGCGTCCCTATTTCGACAACCCTGAGGCCGTCGCGAACGACTTCCGCGAACTGCGCCGCGCCACCGCCGTCCGCCAGCACCGCGCCTGGTTTTCCGTGGATTTCCTCCCCGCCGCCCAAGACCTGCCCGACGGAAAGATCCACGACGCCATCGGCCGCATGCTCGCCGAAGTCGCCGCCACCGGGGCCGAAATCCTCGCCGTGTGCCACCCCGCTTCCCGGCGCCTGGTTCCCTGGGAGCCCGACTTCCCGGAAAAACTCGCGGGCGGAGATCCGCTCTCCGTCTTCTCCACCGGCCAGGTGCCCGTCATCCAGGTCGACTCCGACTCGCCCGCCATGGCCGCCGCCGTCGCCGAGGCGCGCCGCCGCTGGCCCGAGTTTCTCGCCGCCTTTCAGGCCTCCGCCGACAAGGACCGCTTCGCCGTCAAAGCCCCCGTCACCGAGGCCGGCAACACCGAGTTCATCTGGATCAACGTCAAGGCCATCGCCGGCGACCAAATCCACGGCTTCCTCGCCAACGACCCCGTCGCGCTCGGCGACCTCAAGCTCGGCGCATTCGTCAGCGTCGCGGTTTCCGAGCTCAACGATTGGGTGTGCCCAGACCCCGCCTCGCCCGACCGCCCCCTCGGTTTGTTCACGGTCAAAGCCGTCCACGACGGAGAGAAAACGTAGCGGGCTCGCGATTTTCCGCCCGCTCTTCCGCTCGGCCCGTTTGCCGTCACGTCCCATCCGCGCTTCTTCCCGAAGCCACCTCCCGCCATGAACAGCCACTACGACTTCCCGCAAAAATTCCGCGCTCTCTACGACCACGCCGTCGCCCTTTACACCCAAGGCCGCCACGGCGCCGCCACCTACTTCGATACCGACCAATCCGCCTGGCTCGACGCCAACGGACTCTCCGCCCAGGCGCTCTACGACTACGCCGAGGACCACGTCGGCGGCGCCGAGCCCGGCTTCGAGCACGCCCTCGCCATCGAGCTCGTCCGCCGCGACTACTTCCTCAACGTCCAGCACAGCCGCGGCTCCACCCAGATCGCCGATCCCGCCACCTGGCCCGCCAAGGACGCCTCCGTCGAGGGTATCGAATGGCTCCCGCGCATCATCCCCAAGGCCCGCGCCAAGCTCCGCGGCGAACTGCCCTCCTCGATGATGTATTGCTGCGGTGGAGACAGACGCTTCTTCAAGACCCACGACATCCTCCCCGCCGAGTTTCTCTCCCTCGTCTGGCGCCACGACGACGACATCCCCGCCATCATCAACTGGGTCGTCTCCCGCCGCACCCTCCCCGCCGCAAAGTAGTTTACCATTCCGCCTCTCGCGGCCATTGGCCGCCCATCGAAACCCGCCTGCGCCGTCTCTCCCGAGACGGCGCTTCTTGTTTCCAAGGAAGCGCCATTGGCAGCTTCCATTAGTGGTTTATCCGGTTCGATGTATTCGTCCTTGGCCACCCGGAGAAAAAATTCTGATTGAAAAGCGCGCCGCGTGCGCGCCATCTCCGCCCAACAAGT
>CAMLQS010000425.1 GCA_946482165.1 uncultured Verrucomicrobiota bacterium
TCGCGGATTTCCTCGCGGGTCACGCGGCCGAGGGCGTCGCGGGTGAGGAGGGTTTTTTCGCCGAGGGCGTTGGCCGAGATCGTTAGGATGCCGGCGGCGTCGTAGGTGGTCGTCGCGATTTGCCGCGCCGAGGTGGTCGTGGCGGCGGGACCGGTGGCGGTCGTGACGCGGTCGAGGTCGTCGTAGGCGGTGGTGAAGACGGCGTTTTCGGCGTCGGTGAAGGAGACGAGGTTGCCGCGGAGGTCGTAGGCTCGGGTCTCGGAGGCCAAAGTCGTTCCGTCGGACTTCTTGAGCGTGCGCGCGACGGTGCGGGCGATGTCGTCGTAGTCGATCTGCCAATACGTCTGGTTGCGGAGGATCTCCTTGGCGAGGCGGCCGTCGGGATGGTAGCGCCATTCGAGGACGGAGCCGTCGGGGTGGGTGCGTTTGCGGGGCTGGCCGCGGGAATTGTAGAGGGTGGTCGTGGTGCCGCCGAGGACGTCGACATGGGCTTCCACCTGGCCGCCGGGCTCGTAGGCGAAGCTCTCAACGGAGAGGGCGGCGACGCCGGCGGGGAAGCTGCCGTCGTAGGCGCGCTTCGCGGTCTGGTCGGCCTGGTATTGGGCGAGGAGGGCGGCGGCGTGGGCGGCGTCGAAGCGGCGGGTGTGGGTGAGGCGGCCGAGCGCGTCGTATTGGTGGGTGGTGGCGTGGCCTTTCGGGTCGATGACGAGGGCGAGGTTGCCGAAGAGGTCGTGGTGATAGGTGGTGGTGGATTTGAGTTCGGAGGCCGGAGGCGCCTCGACGCCGGTGCCGTCGGCCTTGGCTCGGACTCGCCAGGCGCGGGTTTGGGACGGGCGGCCGGCCTGGTCGTAGTCGGTCTCGATCCAGTCCTCCGGGCCGGAGCGGGGGCCGTCGACGCGGGTGACTTCGCCGTGGGCGTTGTAGGTGGTGGCGGTGACGGCGAGGGTGGCGTCGGTCTCGTCCTTGACTGTTTTGGTGCGGGGTCGGGAGCGACCGTCGTAGGTGAACGTGGTTTCGCGCCCGGCGGCGTCGGTGATGGTGTCGATTTCGAGGCGGGCGGTCGGGGTGAAGGCGAGGGATACGTCGGGATCGGCGGTGCCGCTGCGACGGATTTCCGAGGTGCGGAAGCCGGTGGCGTCGTAGTCGTAATCGGTGACGGCCTCGTCGGGGGAGCCGAGGGCGAGGGTGCGTTTGGCGAGCAGGCCCTTGGCGAAGATCGTGCCGGTGGCGGGGGCGGGCGCGGGCGCCTCGCGCTCGGTGTAGTCGAACTTGTCGGTGCGGAGGACGGCTCCGGTGGCGGTGACGAGGGTGAGCACCGTGGTTTTCAGATAAGGGTAATCCGGATCCTCGTAAAGGAACGAGGTGGTGAGCCCCGTGGCCGAATCGTGGACCGTGCCGGGCATGTTCAGGGCCGTGGGGGACTCGGTGACGGTGCGGGTTTGGCTGGCGGCGGTGGCGGGATCGCCATCGAGATCGCCGGTGACCTTCGTTTCCTTCACCATGCCGTTCGAGTGGTATTTATACTCCGTCACGAGACCGCTCGGTTCGGTGATCTTTTTTAGGGCGTTGGGATAGGTTCCGCTTCCGAACCAATTGTAATACCATTCACGAAGCGTGGTGCGTCCCGCGGGTTCGCGCGTGGCGGTGATGAGCTTGTTGACGTATTCGTAGGTGGTTTGCCGCCCGTAAGCGTCCGAGACTTTGGTCTGGCCCACGACCGAGTAGTCAAAAGAGGCGTTTTGAACGAGGACGCCGGATTGAGTGGGATCGACCGTCGCGCGCTGGATCGTCACGCGGCGCAGATTGTCATAGTCGTTTTCCAAGACGCGGGAGCCGGAACGGGTGACACGGCCAATGACCATGTTGGCGCCGGTCTGGGTGCCGGGCTGCTCGTAATCGTAGCTCGTCGTTCCGTCGGAGGTGATAACGTGCCGCAAATAGGCGCCTTCGTATTGATAGTTCACCTCGCGTCCGTCGCTGGTGGTGATGCGTTCGATGAAGCCCTGCGCCTCCCGCTCGATCACGAGCCACGAACCGGAGGAGGATTCGATGCGGACGATCAGGCCGTAGTCGGAACGCGTGCCGTCTTCGCCGCGAAAATAGCGCACGACGTTGCCTTGGCCGTCCTCCACGCGGTCCAAGTAGGGGTGTTCGTTTTGAACGTCTCCGCGAGGGTAGGCCTTGTTGACGTAATAGCGCTTCGAGCCATCGGGCAGCGTCCACCGGTAACCCGGCCCGACATCTTCGATATAGGAGGCGGACTCCGCGAGACTCATGCTCGCAAACGCGGGATTATTTCCGGTATCGAGATGGTAGCGACCGACGGAGAAGCCGCGGCCTTTGCGCACAAAGTCCATCACGCCGCCGTTCTCCGCCATGGCCCGGACAATCGTGATCTGCCCGGACGGGGTCAGCGGGATGATGTAAGGCAGGATGTAGTTGTCGACCGACCCCATCCAACCCAGTCCAAAGTCCGAGCTGATCTGGCAGCGGCTGCCGTAGTTTCGGCCGAAGCGGATCGGCATGGGGCCCGAGACCAGCAAATCCTCCTCGTGAAGGATGAATTCGCCGCTGATCGGGCTGACCGGATCGGCGATCAGGTTGGCGAGCTCATGTTCGGACCAGCGAAGGTCGAGTTCGCCTTGTCCCGGGATTATAGGGAGATACTGGTTATCGGCCGGCGAAAAAGTGGCTTCCGCGAGAACGAAGGGGGGGAGCAAAGCCCGGCGCGCCCAGATAACGATCTTATAGCCGCTGCCATGGACGATGCTGTAGTTTAGCGGGACGGAGCAATCAAAGGTGCCGGAGCCCCGGGTGGAGGCATGAAACGCGTCGCCGGGGCTGGGCGAGGGTTGCACTTCGACCCAAAACTCCACCGGATCGTCGGGCCAGGCGTTCAAGGAAAGCGATCCTGCGACGGCGAATTGGTTGCCCGAGAGGCGAATCGCCACAATGCTTCCGTTGAGTTCGCCGCCGGATACCGGAATGGGCCCCGACCAGAAAACTCCGTCGGCATGAAGCCGGCCCGCGGCGAGGAAAAGCAGAACGACGAGACGAAGCGCGATGGAATGGAACATGGCTGGAACTTGGAACGGTTACCACGTCGCTCCGGGCAATGGATTGAGAATCGCAACGCTTAGCCGACCCGTGCCGGAAGACGAAGGGCGAGCGTCCTCGGCGTTGGGCACGTCGTCGCCGTCGAGGTCGGCGGACGCGTCGCCGACGAGCGGGTTCAGCCCGAAGGCGATTTCGTAGTCGTCGGGCTGTCCGTCCAGATCGCTGTCGCGGGTGAAGGGGTTGAGGCCGGCGGAGGCTTCGGCGGCGTTCGTGATGCCGTCGCCGTCATAGTCGCCGCTCTGGAACTGCGCGAGGGAGGCGGTTACCCAGCGGACGCGGGCGAAGAAGCGGGTTCCCGTGCTCGCCACGCCGTAGGCGATGGGCGCGTCGGCGCCGGCCTCAAAGGTCGGCATCGGCTGCCAGACGTAAAGGTCCGGGCTGTGCTCGATAAAATAAATCCTGCCTGCGCGTCCCCACCAGGAAAGGAGCGGCGTGCCGTCGGCGGGATCGAGGGCCAGTTGCAGACCTTCGTTGGGATCGGCGGCCGTTTGGGCGGAAACGAGGGCGGCGCAGGCAAAAAAAGCGAGCGGGACGCAGGTGAAGCGGGACATGCGGAGCGAGGAGCCGGAGGGCGGAGGCGGAAGAAGAAGGCGGAGGAAGACCTGAGACTTGAAACCTGAGACCTGAAATTTCGAGCGGGAGGCGCGGCGGGGTTAGCGGATCTTCCAGAAGAAGACTTTTTCGTGGCGGGGTTG
>CAMLQS010000426.1 GCA_946482165.1 uncultured Verrucomicrobiota bacterium
CGGCTGCGTTTGACTGACCGCGGACGAATGAGATCCGGAGCGTTCAACCCGGAATCGGCGATGGGGAACACCGATACCGAATACCGATAATCGCGGAACCCGGGTTCAACCAACGAACGGCGTCCGCGGTTCCTTGGCCAATGTTCGTATTACGAACATTGGTTTCGGAGGCTTGGGCCGGCAGGAATTTTGCCGGGATCGCAATGTCTTGAGGCGTGCGCCGAGAGCGCGTCCCGCGGGCGCCTGGGCCGGCTCTAGGGGGCCGGTTTGGCGATCGGCTCGGAGTCGATGGCGGTTAACCAGAGGACTTCGCAGGCGCCGCCGCCGGTGTCGTCGCGGGTGAGGGAGCTGCGCCAACGATAGCCGCCGGGGCCGGTGAGTTCGACGAGGTAGCCGCCGAGCGTGACGAGTTCGTGGCGGCGAACGGCGAGCAGTTTTTTGCGAAGCTCGGGCGTGGACGGGACGCAGTGGGTGTTGGCTGAGTTGCGCGCGATCTGGTCGGGTTCGAGCGGCGGGCCTTCGGCGTCCCAACGGTATTCATACCAGCGACCGGACTGGGAAATCTTGAGATCGTTGATCACGACGGCGGCGGACATCGGTCCCCAGCCGAGGGCGAGGTCGACAGGCGCGAGGCCCGCGCCGCGGTCCTGTCGATAGCGCTCGCGGGCGAGGACCACGGCCTTGAGCTCGTAGCGGGCGAGCGGGGTGACGGTGTAGTCGCCGTGTTGGAACGCAGGTGGAAGTTGATGCGCGGTCTGCCGTGGCGCTTGCGCGGCGGGAAGGCCTTTCCAGCCGGCGGCGGGTTCATGCAGCCACCACCCGAAAAGCGCCGCGAGGACGGCGAGGAAGAACCATTTTTTCATGCAGTTGGGCGGGAGGCGTTTTTTACCGTGTGTGGCGCGGGTGCTTGCGGACGAGCCAGCCGGAGGGAGCGGGTTTATTTAGCCGAAGCAGGCCGGACTTCGAGGATCAGGGGAAAATGGTCGCTGCCGATGTCGGGACCGACGCGGTAGGAGACGCAGGCGAGTTCGGGGCTGAGGAGGGCGTGGTCGAGCGGGATTCGAAGGAAGGGAATCGGCACGGGCCAGGAGGGCGCGAGCAGGCCGGTGTCGCCGGCGGCGGGGCGGAGACCGCTTGCGGAAAGGAGGCGGCGAACGGGCGGGCACCAAGGTGTGGCGTTGAGGTCGCCGAGAATGAGAACGGGCTGAGGAGTGGCGCCGGCGGGCGTAAGGCCGGCGACGAAGCGTCGCCAGTTGACCAAGTCGTCGAGGTGCTGGTTGCGGAGGAAGTTGGTCCCCGCGTCTCCGGGAGGGAGCGGGTGGGTGAGGAGAATGCGGATTTCGGCGTCGGGGTGGAACCAGGAGAGATCGAGCGAGGGCGTCTCGACATCGGCGAAGAATTCGACGCGGCCGCCGCCGGGCTGGGCGCGGGAGAAAAGCGCGAGGCCGAAGTTGTCCTCCCGCGGATGAATGCTCTGGAAAGGGAAGTCTTGCGCGAGCGAGGCGAGGAGCTGGGTTTTCCAGCGGGAGTTGATCTCGAGCAACGCGACGAGATCCGGTTTTTCCGCGGCGATGAGGGCGAGCAGCGGGGCGGCGTCGGCGTTTGAAGTGAGGACGTTGGCGTAAAGAATCTTGAGCGGGGCGGCGGAGGCGCCGGCCGTGGATGGGGGAGAAGCGGGCGACGCGAAGGAGCGCGTGGCGTGGAGGACCACGCCGATGTTGAGAAGCGCGAAGAGGGCGAAGACGGCGGCCCAGCGTCGGCGGCCGAGGACGAGGCAAAAGAGCGCGTGCGCGGCGAGCAGCGCGGCGTATTGGACGCGGAAGGGGGAGAGCTGGGCGAAGAGGGCGGGTTGCTCGAAAAACCATGCCGCGCCGGTGAGCAGCGCGGCGGGGAGAGCCAGGGCCGTAAGGGTCCAGAAGGCGGCCCGGAGCGCGGAGCGAAGGGCGTGGCCGGGAACGGCGGCGCGGGCGGGGGGCGGTGCGGAAGGCGGCGATTTGTTAACCACGGAGATCACGGAGGGCCACGGAGAGGGGGAGTGGCGACGGGGAGCGGGGAAGTCGGAGGGGCGGTGGACGAACCCGCGGGCGGGACGCCCGTGCCACAAAAAAGGCCGCCCGGGGTTGGGCGGCCTGAGCGGGGCGGGCGGTTTAGATTTTGCCGGCCTTGCGCTGTTCGATGAGTCGGTAGAAGTCGGTGAAGAGCGGATCGGCGTCGTTGGGGCCGGGGGCGGCCTCGGGGTGGTATTGCACCGAGAAGATGGGGAGAGCCTTGTGGCGGAGGCCCTCGACGGTGTTGTCGTTGAGGTTGATCTCGGTGACGACGGCGCCGCCGCGCTCGAGCGAGGCGGGGTCGGTGGCGAAGCCGTGGTTTTGCGCGGTGATCGAGACCTTGCCGGTCTCGAGGTTTTTGACCGGCTGGTTGCCGCCGCGATGGCCGAACTTGAGCTTGTAGGTGGTGCCGCCGAGGGCGTGGGTGATCATCTGGTGGCCGAGGCAGATGCCGAAGATGGGGAACTCGGGGACGAGGCCGGTGACGGTCTTGTGGATGTAGGCGAGGGCGGCGGGATCGCCGGGGCCGTTGGAGAGGAAAACGCCGTCGGGGGCGTGTTCCCGGATCTGCTCGGCGGTGGCGGTGGCGGGGAAGACCTGGACGTCGAAGCCGTGGTTAACGAGCTTGCGGAAGATGGTGTGCTTGGCGCCGAAGTCGAAGGCGGCGACGCGGAAGCGCTTCGCCGGGGTGTTGGCAAGGCCGAGCGTGGTGCCGACGGGGACGTAAGGGGCGTTGAAGCGCGAGGGATCGGAGGCGCCCCAGATGAAGGGCTCGCGGCAGGTGGTGTCCTTCACGTAATCGCTGCCGGCCATGTCGTGCCAGTTCTTGGCCCGGGCGACCGCGTCGGCGTCGGACATGGGAATCGTGGTGAGGCAGCACTTCATGGCGCCGTCGACGCGGAGCTTCTTGGTGATGGCGCGCGTATCGATGTCGCTGATACCGGGGATGCCGTATTTTCGGAGGTAGGCGTCGAGGGAGGAGTTGGCGCGCCAGTTGGAGACGATGGGCGAGAGCTCGCGGACGACGAGGCCGGAGGCGCGGGGGGCGGAGGCCTCGGTGTCCTCGTCGTTGACCCCGTAGTTGCCGATCATGGGGGCGGTCAGGGTGACGATCTGCCCGAAGTAGGAGGGGTCGGTGACGATTTCCTGGTAGCCGGTCATCGACGTGTTGAAGACGCACTCGCCGGCGATGGTGGCGTCGGCGCCAAAGGCGCGGCCGTGATAGACGGAACCGTCTTCGAGAGCGAGGAGGGCGGGCTTCACTGTGGACATGGTTGAGGCGGACGAAAGAGTCCGCGACGCGGCCTGCCAAGGGTTTTGTTCCGGGGGACGCGACGGACGGGGAAGTGGTTTATTTAGGGGAACTTCGGAGACCGAAAAACGCCGGTCCGGCGCCGGAACCGAGCCGGATGGAGCGGTGGGCGACGAGCCCGCGGCGGAGCAGGGCGCGAGCGCGGGCGACGGCGATGGGAAGGGGAAAACCGCTGGCGAGGCCGGCGGCGATGGCGGCGGAGAGGGTGCAGCCGGTGCCGTGGGTATTGGGCGTGGCTAAGCGCGGGGCGGAAAAGCGGCGGAGACGGAAGCCGGGCGAACCGGGCGGGGCGGGCGTGACGAGGAGATCGACGCAGTGGGCGCGGTCGGGGGAGTGGCCGCCTTTGAGGAGGACGGCGCAGCCGGCGGAGCG
>CAMLQS010000427.1 GCA_946482165.1 uncultured Verrucomicrobiota bacterium
GGTATCGGGATCGGCGGAAGCGTCCACGGCGGTAGCGCCGAAGTGCTTTACCTCCCACCAATCGGGCAGGCCGTTGGCGTCGGCGTCGGTGACCGCCGCAGGCTTGAGCCGCAGCGTGAGGGAAACGTGCTGCCCCGAGCTCTCGGTCTCCGCCAACGCGGTCTGCGCGCCGACAACCGGAGAAAGCAGATAAACCCTCGCCACGCCCTGCGCGTCGGTGCGCGCCGTGATCAATACGGTAGCGGAGCCACCCGGCGTGGCGGAGATCTCGTTCGCGCCGGTGGTGACGGAGAAGGTGACCGGCGCGTTCGCCAACGTGGCTCCGTCGGAAAGGCGCGTAACCCTGACGGAAATAGAGCCGTCGACGCCAGGCCGTCCACCGACGAGCAGCGAGGTGATCTGCGGGAGGGCGCCGTTGTAGTAGTCGATCGGCGACGTGCCGTTTTGATATTCCTGAAGATTGGTCGCTCCATCGCCGTCGGCATCGGCTTGTGGATTCACGCCGAGGGCGCCGAAATATTGCTGCTCCCACGGGTCCGGCAGGCCGTTCGAGTCGCTATCGTCGCCAAGGATCCTTGAACTCGTTATAAAATCAACTTGAGAAAGCCCAGCGGTAACTCTGATTATGCTCACGGCCCCGTCATCCGAAGGCTGCATATAATAGGCCTTAGCTGTTCCATCCTCATCCGTTTCGGAATTTAAGACCGGAAGAGGGGCGGGGGCCCCGCTTCGATCCGCGCCGACCAAGCCGCCGCCGGTTATTACGGTGAAAGTCACGGGCGCGCTCACAAAAGGCAACGCCCCATCGCTTCGCCAAACGGCCACATCGAATGCCGATGGATTAAAAGAATTCGGAGGGGCAGTTTGGTTATTGCCGCCCAATATGGTTAATGAAGGCGCTTGCGCATTGAAAAAATCAGCAGGATAAGGATCAAGCCAATCAGGAATCGTATCCCTATCGCTATCGACTGAAGTGGGATTCATGCCATGGACTGATTCTTGAAGGTTAATAATATTGTCCCCATCGGAATCGCCATTCGGAACCTGCGTAGTTCCGCCCCAGTAAGCGATTTCCCACAAATCTTCCATTCCGTCATTGTCGGAGTCGTCCGCCGACGCAAAGGCCCGTATCCCTGCGACCTGATGAATCCAATCGTAAAGCGCCGTGTAGGTTTTGGCAAATTCACCACCCCACAGCCAAATCGAGCCGTCGTTCTTTATAACCGCGCGCAGGTCGACTCTCGCCCCGACACGAAATGCGTCAGAGGAGGCGCCAACACGGACCGGTGAAAACGTGCTATCGCCCCATTTCCACAAGGAACCATCAGAACATACAGCAACAGCGCCAGAGGCTCCAGCAGCAATATCGACGACCCCGGTCAATCCTGTTACGAGCGCATAGCCGCCGCTATATGCCGCCCCGCCATTGCCCAATTGCCCCGACAGATTCACGCCCCATGACGCCACGGTTCCGTTTTGAAGCAACGCTAGCGAGAAACCTGTGCCAGCCGCCACTTTTGTAGCAGTTTGAATCCCAGAGACGGCAGCGGGGGCAGCTTGCCCCGTTGTGCCACCCCAATGCCACACCGATCCATTTGAAGACAATGCAAGCGAGTGCGTCGAACCTGCCGCGACACTGATGATCGAAGTGAGGGAGGATACTTTTACGGGAGACGCATAGATCCCGCCAGCCACCGCAATGCCCAATTGGCGGTCGGTATTTTTCCCCCAAGCCCAGACCTCCCCGTTGGCCAAAACCGCCAACGTATGCGATTCGCCTACATCGAAATCGCTTACGCTGGACAGACCGGCCACCATCGAAGGCGACGAATTATTGGCAGTCGAAGCATCACCCAGCTGCCCCGAAGAATTCCTACCCCACAACCATAGTTGTCCATTGGAATTAAGAGCTCCAGAAATTCCGTCGTGAGCGGCGACCTTGATGATATCACCAACACCACTCAAAGGTAACGCCTCGGAGCGGAAACCGCCAACTCCACCTCCGAGCTGGCCCGACTCATTTGAGCCCAAGGCCCAAAGACGCTTACTGGCGTCTGTAAACAGAAAATGCGATTTCCCAACGGCGACTTGTTTAACATCTGCTCGTGCAACCAACGGAAGAGGCGCCGGGCCAATCGGCATGTTGCCTGAAGCAATGCGCGGGTCTGTAACACTGTCCGGGAACCCGCCCCAAGCCCTGATTAGGCCATTTTGTTGAACACAGAAGCTTGCCACTTGGGTTCCCGTCGAGGTAACGACACCCCCTAGAGCTAGTTGCTGTGGAACTACAACTCTGGCGCTCGCCATTGGAACAGCCTGTCCATAATCATTTCTGCCCCACGCATACACTATAGTGCTCGCAGTCACCGCAATTGGACTTTCGCGGCCCGGGCCTCCAAAGATGTCTTTTACAGCGGGCAGGGCCGAGACGATAGCAGGAATCGCCGAAGCTGCAGTTGTTCCGTTCCCCAACTCGCCGTTAAAATTATGGCCCCAAGCCCACGCTTTCCCCTGGGCGTCGAGGGCGAAAGCATTGCCACTACAAGCGGTCATTTTAATGATCGGCGGCAAGCCTTGCTTCTGAGCAGGCAGCGGAACGCTGCCGACTCCTCCTATATTTTGTCCCCATGCCCATACTTTACCGTCACTCGCACGCGCCATCGCAAAATGCCAACCGGCTGATATGGAAACGATATTTGTCAGCATTCCAACACGCACCGGGGCAGAGCGATTCGTAGTTGAGCCGTCTCCTAACGCATTAAGATAATTATCCCCCCATGCCCACACCGTGCCGTCCGATTTTAGAGCGTATCACGAAGAGTTGGCGGCTGCAATTGCCGTTACCGCAGACAAGCCATATACTTGGACCGGGATTTTCGCGTCATTCATTTTACGATTGCCCATTTGCCCAGCGAACCCCTGCCCCGCGCACCAAACAGTGCCATCCTGCCGTAGCACAATCGTGATACGGTCTCCTACCGCCACTTGGCGAATGTTACCCCACGACGCAGCCATCGGCACAGGCGCTGAACTAGTCGATCCCGCAGTGCCGTTACCAAATTGTCCTTTGTCGTTATACCCCCACACCCACCCCTTCCCTTGATCATTTAGGTATACTACGTGAGTAGACGCAGCCGAAAGGGCGGGTTTCAGGCCGATATCCGCAGCGGTAACCGCATGGACCGCCGAGCTTAAAGGCGACCGGTTGCCAGCCGCATCCCTTGCCCTCACGCTCACCGAATAACTGGTCGAGGGTTGAAGTGCCGTCACGGTTTTGGCTAATGTGATCCCCTCCCCCTGCGACACCCCGCCCACGAACACCTCGTATCCAGTAACTCCGACGTCGTCGTCACTTGCGGCCCAGCTTACGGTGAATGAGCTCGATGTTAAAAAGCTTATCACCAACCCGGTAGGCGCGGTCGGGGCAATCGTGTCCGCAGTCGTCGAGACATTTACAGCCACGCTCTGCGCCGACCAATTGGCGGCACCGTCACGCGCCCGAACGGACACAGAATAATTGGCTAGCGGCGCAAGTCCAAAAACAACCTTGGATGTAGAGACTGAGGTCCCATATGATAGCCCGTTAATGAAGACCTCATAGCCCGTGACGCCAATATCGTCGCTGGACGCTGACCAACTTACATTAAATCCGGATCCGGTAACACCGTTGACGTTTACTCCAGCCGGCACGCTCGGAG
>CAMLQS010000428.1 GCA_946482165.1 uncultured Verrucomicrobiota bacterium
GGCCTGCTCGACGTCGGCATCGACGCCCTCTGGATGGACGGCACCGAGGTCGAGGTCGGCGGCGCGTGTCACGATCCCTACCAGGTCGAGACCGACATCAAGGGCCTCGGCAAAAACCACCTCGGCGACTACACCCGCAACCTCAACAACTACAGCCTCGTCACCACCCAGGGCACCTACGAGGGCCAGCGCGCCCTCTCCGACAAACGCGTGCTCACCCTCACCCGCTCCGCCTGGAACGGCCAGCAACGCTACTCCGCCCTCTCCTGGTCCGGCGACACCACCGCGAGCTGGGACACCTTCCGCAATCAAATCGCCGGCGGCGTCAACGTCGCCATGGCCGGCCAGCCCTACTGGACCCAGGACACCGGCGGCTTCTTCATCCCCGGCCAATACCGCGACGGCCCGAAATCCAACCCCGAATACCGCGAGCTCTTCGCCCGCTGGAACCAGTTCGGCATCTTCAATCCCATCTACCGCGTCCACGGCGCCGACATCGAGCGCGAGCCCTACCGCTTCCGCGAAAGCGATCCGGAGTTCTACGCCTCCATGCTCTCCGCCGCCCGCCTGCGGTATCGACTCATCCCCTACATCTACGGCCTCGCCTGGCAAAGCACCGACCGCGGCTACACCCTGATGCGCGGCCTCCCGATGGATTTCCCCGACGACGCCAAGGCGCGCCGCATCGACGACCAGTTCATGTTCGGCGGCTCCTTCCTCGTCCACCCCGTCACCCGCGCCATCCAGCGCGGGCCGCCGCCTCCCCCGGCCATCATTCCCACCGAGGCCCTCGCCACCGCCGACGGCCGCCCGGGCGTCTCCGTGCAGTATTTTGAAGGCCAGAACTTCGAAAAAGCCGCGGGCACGTCCGTCGACCCCAAGGTGGACTACTCCTGGCCCGGCCCGCCGCTCACCGAACCGCCCCCCGGTCTCGACGGCTGCGACAACTTCTCCGCCCGTCTGACCGGCATCCTCACCATGCCGGAGGACGGAGAATACGAGATCGGCGGCGAGGCCGACGACGGCGTCCGCATCTGGCTCGACGAGCAGCTCGTCGTGGACGACTGGAGCATCCACGGCATGCGCTTCGTCGGCAAAAAACTGAGCTTCAAGAAGGGCCAGAAAGTCGCCTTCAAGATCGACTACTTCCAAGGCGGAGGCGGCCGCGGACTGCGCTTCGCCTGGCGCACGCCCTCGGTCCTGACCAAGCCGGCGCCCGTCGCCACCGAGAGCGACAAGCTCGTCGAAACCTACCTGCCGGCCGGCGCCGACTGGTATGATTTTTGGACCAACGCGCGCCACGCCGGCGGCGCCACCGCGAACACGCCCTGCCCGCTCGACCGCTTCCCGCTCTTCGTGCGCGCCGGCTCCATCGTGCCCCTGAGCCCGGTCATGCAACACGTCGCCGAAAAGCCCGACGCCCCCTACGAGATCCGCGTCTATCCCGGCGCCGACGCGACGTTCACGATCTACGAGGACGACGGCGAGACCTACGCCTACGAAAAGGGCCAACGCGCCACCGTCGAGCTACGCTGGGACGACCAGGCCCGCACGCTCTCCATCGCCAAACGCCAGGGCTCCTTCCCCGGCCTGATCGCCGAACGCGAGCTCCGCGTCGTCCTCGCGACCGACCCGTCCGCCGCCGGCATCGCCGAGGCCCCCGCCGCCAAGTCGGTCCGCTACACCGGCAAGGCGCTCAAGGTGAAACTCTGACGCATATCTCGGCACGGAGCGGCGGCATTCCTGCCGCCGCTTCTCCGAACCTCCGGTCTTTGCGGTCTGTCACCGGCATGAGTCTTCCCCGGGAGCGCCGACGTCCTCGTCGGCTCTTTCCAGCGCAGAGCCGAGGGGGACGTCGGCGTTCCCGGGACTGAAATCGAGGGTGTGGCGTGATCGCTGGGCGCGCCGGATCGGTTGCGATTTTCGGGGGGCATTCGCGGCTGGCCCGGCGGTCCCGCCCCGTCCGTAAATTCCTTATCCGGGCTTGCGCCGGCCGCTTGCGCGCTCACATCTCTTTCACCATCGCAGCCGCGCCATGCGGAAACCCGCTCCGCCCCCCCCCCGCCGCCTGGCTCGCCGATTTCGCTCCGGCGGAGGGAGCCCTGCCGGCGCCGCAAGCCGCGGTTCTAAAACAGGTGCAAAAGCAATTCCCCGCCCCCTTCCGCCTGCCCCGGCCCTTGAACTCGAACTAAACGCGGTCCGCAACTCCCCCGCTTGGCCCTTGCCGAAGCGCATCCGCTTTCACGCCCGAAACCACCCGCCCCTCCATGCGTCTCCCCGCCCTCCTCGCCCTGGTCCTGGCCCTCCTCGCGCCTGCTTTCGCCGCGCCCCGCACCTGGACCGACCTCGACGGACGCACCGTGGAGGCTGCGGCCTCGGAGACCGTCCTGACTCCCCAGGACGAGTATTTCCAGGTCTTCCAATCCCGCCTGAAACGCTTTCGCTACGGCCAACAGACCGTCCCCGCGAACTATCTCGGCGTCATGTCCATCGTCGAGCGCCCGCTCGGCACCGTTTCCTACCACGTCAGGGGCCTGAGCATCGGCCCCGACGGCTCCATCGTGCTGACCTCCGGCAACGGCACGACGCCGCACATGAAGCTGGTCGAGTGGACCCCGCCCGGCGAGACCGCCACCATCGTCCCCCTGCTCTACAAAAAACACGAGAAAGGCATCACCAAGGAGGAACGCGCCGAGGACGAGAAAGCCGGCCGCTTCTGGTTCTTCGGCGGCCAGGTCGCCCACGACCGCAAGGGCGGGCTCCTGATGACCCTCGGCGCCTGCTGCGACAACGGCATCTTCCGCGTCTCGCCCACCTCCGCGCCCCCCTTCACCCGCCTCAACACCTGCGTCTCCAGCAGCTCGCTGCAGGTCCCCTCGTGGGACTCCAACCACGCCTACATCGCGCGGAGCAACAGCATCACGCGCTTCTCCCTCTCCGGCGGCTCGGCCGAGATCAAGGACGAGGTGTTCTCCATCGACGGCTTCGACGTTTATCTCGGCAACACCCTCATGCTGGCGCGCGACAAGATCATCGCCGGCCTCAGCCTGCCCACCGGCGAAAAGGACAAGCGCGGCGTGAGTGTTTCCGGCAAGTTCGGCATCTACATCGACCGCGCCGCCGGCGGATATTATCTCCTCTGCGACGACTACCTCAGCCCGATGGCGGTGTCGCCGGACGGCCGCCGCCTGATCCGCGCCTCCAAGGGCCCGGACGGCAAGACCCTCATCACCGAGTTCTCGCTCCGGAAAAAGTGATGAATTAGGGACAGGTTAGTTTGGTTTCACGACAGATCGCCAGACCGCAACCACGCCTCCCATCCCCTCCATGCCCGAATCCTCCATTCCCGAATCCTCCCTGCCCGCCGAGATCGTCCAATCGATCGCCATCGCCAACGCCAAATCCATCGGTGAACAGCCGGCCATTCTCGCCAATCTGGCCCTCTCGAATCAGATCCTGAACAACAATCTGCAACAGCAGATGGAGATCAGCAACCAGCAGGCGATGAACCATATAACAATGGCCACCATGGCCAAGTGCGTATCCCTCATCGTCGGCGGCGAAGTCGATCCCCAGACCCTCAAGGACAAGATGGATCCGATCAAAGACATGCAGGACAAGGCCGAGCAAAAGTAGCCCCCGCCCCCACGGGCCCGACCCCCCCCAACGCCCCGCC
>CAMLQS010000429.1 GCA_946482165.1 uncultured Verrucomicrobiota bacterium
CTTGGCCTCCTCGGCGGCGCGGGCGGCGTTGAGGGCGACGATCCGCTCCAGGATTTCCTGGTCCGTGAGATCGGCCGGCCAGCCGTAGGCGGCGGCCACGGCGGCGTCCAGGTCGTCGTGGGGCGGGACGGCGCGGGCGGGCAAGCTCCGGGCGGGCGCGGTTTTCGGCTGGCCTTGGCGCGGTCGTTTCTCCGAGGTGGGTCCACGCCGAGACGTCCGCATTCCCCCTGCCGTCCATGTCCACGCCGAAACCCAACGACCGCGCGTCGATGCTCCTCGTGGAGGAGTGTTTTGCCCGGCAGTCGGAGGGGTTTTTGGAGGCGCTGCGGCTCGTGACTTATCCCAAGGTGCTCGCGGCCTTCGCGGACCGCTGGAAGACGGACGCGCGGCCCTGGGCGCGGGCGCAGATCTTCGCGTATCTGGAGCAGCCGCTGGATTGTCCGGGGCACCAGCCGCTGGTGAAGAAGCTTTTCAAGGACGCGGAGGAGCGGAAGGACGACGAGTTGGTCGGGGCCTTTCTCGTGGCCTTCGACACGCTGGTTCGTCGCGTGCGGCGGACGACGTGGAAATGGGATCGGGCGACGCGCTCCGCTCTGGAGGGCGAAGTTCTGGGCACGCCGCGCGACGTGCTGCCGCTCCAGGTGGTGAACACCTATTTCGACAAGAAGACGGGCATGCGCGTGACGGCGGGGAAGACCGGCGGGAGCGTGCGCGGCGGGCGGCTATTCTCGCATCGCACGCGCCAGTATCTGCGGCGGCGAGCGTGGCGCTATTTCCGGTGGATGGCCTACGGGCGGCCGGAGGCGTATGCGGCGGCGATCCTGCCCGCGCTGCGGCGCTACCGCGACGCGGATCTCGAGAAGGGCGAAAACATCCTCGATAGCTGGGCGCTGCTGCAGATCTGCTTTTATGGCGGCGACGTGATCGAGTTTCATTCGCGTCACCACCGGGTGCGCGAAGGGCGTTCGCTCGCGGAGCTGCGCGCGGCGCCGCGTTTTCCCGAGGCGTGGGACAAGCCCGAGGTTGCGGCGGCGGTGCTGAAGCTCGTGACCGAAGCTCCGGCCACGCTGGTGCGTTGTTGGGCGATGGATCTTTTCCGCGGACTGAAAACGCGCGCGGAGGTGGCGATCTCCTGCGACGACATCCTCGCGATGCTCGATCACGCGGACGAGCGCGTGCAGCAGTTTGGCGCGGAGCTGTTCGAGGCGCAGGGCGGCAACGAGCGCCTGCCGGCGGCGGATTGGCTGCGCTTGTTGCGCACAAAGAACCTGACCGCGCTGGCGACACTCTGCGCGGCGTTCGAGCGGTATGTGAGCGGCGAGCGGCTGACGCTCGAGCAATGCCTCGATCTCGCGACGGCGAGGCCCGTGCCGGTGGCGCGGCTGGGCTTCAAGCTGCTGCAAACGCGCGCGCTTCAGGCCGCGGATCACGCCGCGCTCGGGCGACTGGCCGACGCGCGCTGCGAGGCGGTCGCGGCCGAGCTGGCGTCATGGGCGCTCGCTCGGGTGGGCGCGGACGAAAACTACGCGATGGAGTCGGCGAGCCGTTTTTTCGATAGCGTGGTCGCGCCGACGCGCGACGCGGCGTGGGCCTGGCTTACGGCGCGCAAGCCGGACGGGAAGCCGGCGGTCGCGAAGGCCCATGGCGACCCGGTGTTGTGGAGCCGGCTGGCCGAGACGCCATTCGAGGACCTGCGGCTGCGAATCGTGGATCAACTCGCGCTGCGGTTGGAGCCGTCCGAACTGGAGGCGGATCAACTCGCGCCGGTGTGGTGCGCGGTCCTGCTCGGCGTGCATCGCGGCGGGCGGCAAAAGCTCAAGGCGGCGCACGAACTGGCGGACGCGATCGCGCTCGAGCCGGGACGGGCGGCGAACCTGCTGTCCGTGCTCGCGGTGGCGGTGCGCTCGGTGCGCGGGCCGGAGATGCGCGCGGGGCTGGCGGCGGTGCTGGGTCTGGTGGCGCGGCGTCCCGAGCTGGCCGAGGCGGTGCGCGCGCGTTTGCCGGAGCTGGAGTTTGGCGAGATCGGGGAGGCGGCGGCGTGAACTTCGCGTTTTCCTATCTCGGGCGCAGCGGGCTGGACGGCTCGACGCTGAGCCTCGCGCCGAATCTGGCGCGCGAGCCGGTGGCCTTCGACGCGGCGTTGAAGCGGCCGCAGCGTTTCCGCGAGGCGATCTCGGCGCTGCACGACGTGGTGATCAGCGATCATCGTTTCAAGCGGCGCGACAAAACCGCCTACGAGGCGTGGAAGGCGGCCGAGGCGGCGCGGGTGCGCGGCGTGCGCGCCGACGCGGTGACGCAGGCGAAGGCGGAGATCGCGGCGAAGCGCGGCGAGTCGCTGCCGGCGGGCTTCGAGCGCGAGTTCGACCGGCACTGCAAAACCTACTGGGGCGCGCGGCAGAGCTATGCGGAGCATCTGCGGAAGCACGACCTCGAGCTTTGGCGCAAACTCATGCCCTGCGATCCGGTGATCACGGTCGCGGAGGACGTGGTGTTTTTCGAGTGCTTCTCGGCGGACGAGTCGAGCTACGGCTGCCTGACCGTGAACCGCGAGGACGGCTTCGGCGCCTCGCCGGAGCTGAAACTCGGCACGACCAACGTCGATTACTCGTGGGACCTGTATGAGCATTTTCAGGCGCTGCGCTCGTATCGCGAGACGCGCTTCCGGCTCGATCCGGCGGGCTTTGACGTGGCGACGCATGGGCGCGTCGATTACCGCGAGCAGAAGATCGACCTGCCGCAGGGCTGGCTGCGCGGCTTCATGCAGTTGCAGGCGGCGATGGCGCTGCCGCTGCGCAAGGTGACGCTCACGCGCGAGGCGGTGTATTCGTTGCTCGCCTGGCTGAGGCGGCACAAGGCCGCGACGAGCCCGCGCGCGCTGCGTTTTGAGGCGGCGACGGCGGGCGGTCCGCCGTCGCTCGTGCTGGAGCCATGGGAGCAGCGCATCCCGGTGCGCGGCGGCGCGGAGTGGGGCGGCGCATGGACGGAGCCGGTTCGCATCTGGGGGCGCCAGCGTTTGCTCGCACTGGCGCGCGTGCTGCCGCTGGTGGAGAGCGTGGATGTTTACTTGCTCGGCACGGGCTTTCCCAGTTTCTGGGTCGCGAACATGGGCGAGATGCGACTGACGCTCGGACTCTCCGGCTGGACGGCCAACGACTGGACGCGCGGCTCCTCGCTCGACCTGCTCGCTCCGCCGGCGCCGGCGGGCGCGATGGAGATCGAGATCGCGGCGAAATTTCTGCAACGACGGCGCGCGGCGACCTTCGCCGAGATCGCTCAAAACGTGCCCGGATCGGCGGCGAGCGTGCAGTGCGCGCTCAACCACCTCGCGCATACGGGGCAGGCGATCCACGACCTCGGCGCGGGGCTTTTCCGCTGGCGGCAGATCATGCCGCGCGCGCTCGGCGAGGCGGAGCTGGGGCCGGAAAACGAGGAGGCGGCGGCCTCGCGGGAGCTCGTGCGCGCGGGGCGCGTGCGCGTGGACTCGCGCGTGGCGGCGCCGGGCGGAGGAACCATTTTCGTGGGCGAGGCGGAGTCGAAACCCGTCGAGCTGCTCATGGACAACGACGGCCGGATCAAGCGCGGGCGCTGCCTCTGCGGACACTTCCGCAAGGCGGGGCTGCGCATGGGGCCGTGCCGTCA
>CAMLQS010000430.1 GCA_946482165.1 uncultured Verrucomicrobiota bacterium
AGCCCGGCACGCGGGCAGCGTGCCGGGCTCGGAGGAAGGGACGATGAGGGAGGCGAAAAGTTTCCGGTGCGTCCAGACCAAGGACGAACGAGTTGATGTGCGATATGTAAGGCGGGACCGGCTATCGCGTGAGCTGCGGAATAAAATGCAGAGGGTCGCTACGGAGCCGTGATATTTGCTTCCACTGTCTTGGAGCGCCTGAGGAAGCCGGGGGTGACGGTCACTACTTCATCTTCATCCTTTTTGTCCAAGCCGTTTACCCTAAGGTGATAGACGCCAGTCTGTGTGACGGCCAGGGTTGGGTTATTGGTGTCGCCGGCGATGCCGGATGTTCCAGTGCCGGTCATCGCGGCTCCATCGCGATGGATCTCCCATCGAGCTTGGTTTGTCGATAGCCTCCATGAAATCGATGCCGGACCGTTGGTGGACAGGGTGTAGATCTGGTTCGACTTTGATAAGCCGGAAAAAACTTTGGATGTGCCGGCCGGTGTTGCTGTGATAGAGCCAGTTCCCGTTCCTCCAGTGAGAGAGAAGGTGGCGGCTCCGGCTCGATTCCACGCCAAGGTGTAAGTAGCCGGAGCCGTCAGCGAAATTTTGTCGGAGAGTCCATTAATCGTGACACTGGGTTCGCCCCAAGTATAACTCACTGGGTTCGCCACCACATCTGGTTCTTGCGCCACGTAAAGATCTTGGTCGGAGACAGTGACTTTGATCCAGCCGTTATTGCTGACTCCCCGAGATGCCTCCAAGCTCAAAAGTTGGTCGTTGCTGCCGAACCCGCCACCCTCTATGTAGCCATAAACGCGGTAGCCTGCTTTATACTGGCGTGGATTGCCTGGGGCGTCGGGCGAAGTTATCACGTATGTTGGCCAGAGTTGAGACGATTGCCCGACGAATGTGCATACATTTGTAGTGTTTGGAACTTTCTCCCAGGCTCCGATTTGTTTTCCTGCCCACAGGGTCCCATTAATCGAGGAGACAAGTTTGGCCGAGGCCGATTCGTTGTTCGTGGCGTTGGTCGGGCGTTCGATGCAGAAGTAGATCCGAGGGCCCGTATTTAGGTTCGGGACATTGACGGAGCGTTTCGTGCTGGAGAAGAGTCCTCCGTCGAGCGACCAACTTGTCCCGTTTATGCAGGTCAAGGTCCATGCTTGGGCTGAGCAGAGGCTTAGCAGGAGGCATGCGATGGCAGCGGCCTGTTTGAGGCAGCGGGATATTGTATAAAGGTGCATATAAATTGGTAGTTGGTTGGAGAGGTCCTTGCTGAACTCTTCGCGTGGTGATGGCTTGTGCTTATTTGCGTGATTCGAATGGCCTATCTGCGCTGCCTCTTTCGAGCCCCGTTGGCTCGGAGATCAGGCTTAGATGCATGCTTTGTCACAAAACCACTTTCCCAAGCTGTCGAGTTTAGCGGTGTCTTCGTTATGTAAAAGGCGTTGGGGTAGCGCTTGAAGCCCGGAAGCTTTTTGAAGTCAGAGACGACGTGCTCAGCCAATTTTCGACTAGAAAAAACCCCAATGCATTTAACATCCTCCTCGGGCTGCCCCTCCCGCGAGACATGCTGAACGAGATAAACCAAACGACCGATTTTCATAAAACTCACCGCTCCTTGCGTTCGCCAAATTTTTTGAGCTTACTATGCTCACTGCCCGGACCGCGTTTAGTCAGATTCGGGTGCCCCTCCGGATATTTATCACCCAATACGCGTTTTGCATAATCATCTCCCGACTCACCTGGACGCGGTTTGGTTCCACGGGCCCAGTCCGGAATATCTGTAGCACCCTCCTTCCCGGATTGTTTAGCATCGCAAGTAGTCGCTTGGCCCTGATCGTCATCGCTCGAAAAAACGTCCGCCAACCAATCCCAGAAGCTAGGTTCAGAAGCCACCATTGCGACAGCGGCCCCCCCAGCCATAGTAGCCGCAATCGTCTTGTCCGCTAGTATAAGTTCCCCAAGTGCCACTTGGTTATGTGGAGCAGCCATCCCCATTAAACCTAAGGGATCGACCCAGTTAATAGGATCGTTTTCGACCATCGCGTAGAGATTCGCCCCGCCTTTCTCTTGCAAAGGGTCCCTGCTGAGCCAGCGGCCCAAGTTGGCATCGTATGCGCGGAAGTGGGTGAGCCAGAGGCCCGTGGCTTGGTGATAGTAGTGGCCCGTGTAGCCGAAATCGACGGTTTCGGTGCCGGCGGTTTGATAGCGACGGCCGAAGGGATCGTAGGCGAAGCGGGCAATGATCGCGTTGCTTGAGTCGGCGACTTCGCGGATGTTGCCCAAGTGGTCGCGGGTGTAGTAGTAATCGCCTGAGCCGGGGCCCGAAACGCGTTCATAGCCTTCGGGGTAGTGCCGGACGGTGAGCGTCTTGGCGCCATCGTGTTCGGCGAGCAGCGCGGGGCCTTCCCATATCCAGTATTTGACGATCAGGTCGCTGGAATTTTTCTCAGCAAGGCGATGCCCGGCGCTGTCGTAAATGAAGGAGCCTGAAATGTTGGTTCCATTACCCCAGGCAACCAAGCGGTTGCGAGCGTCCCAGACATAGTGACGTATGGGGACGGGACCGCTGCCGGAGTCCTCGGAAATAGTAGTGAGATTTCCGTCCGCATCGTAGGCGTAGGTGCGTCGAGCGACGGCAGGAACCGTGGCGCGATAGTGCTGCACGGCGGCGCGGTCGGCGCCATCGCGGGCCTCGATTCGAAGCACGTTATCTCCGGCAGGCAGGTCAGCCCAAGCGCTGTATGTGTTTACAAGCGCGCCTCCGCCGCCGCTCTCGCTGGACTCCAGTTGCATGGTGATGTTGCCGTTGAGCCATGGGCCGGAGGCGGGCGGGGGGATTACCGTGCTGCGCACCAGCAGGCCTCGGCCGCTGCGGCTCGTGGCTTGGTTGCGCGCGTTGTGCTCCGTGTTGCTGGCTTGCGTGCCCACCTCTTCGATGTTGCGGTTCCCGGCTTCGTCATAATCATAGGCGTAGCTGCCTGCCAGTTGGGACGGACCGCCGGTCTGCACGGCGCCAATGAGCTCTTGTTCAGGGCGTTTGGCGTAATCGAAAGCCCATTGATTATCCATGGATCCGGATTGGATGCGCCAGTTTTGGATCGGACTGTCGCTCTGGTCCTTGTATCCGTAGGTGTGGGCGGCAACGGTGGCTGACGTGGCCGCCACTTGCCACTGAATGTTGTCCAGACGCAGCGCTTTGGTGCCCGCCGTTACAGGATAATAATTGTAGATCACCGCCAAGCCGCCGGTGCGGGCGATCGACTTGAGCCGCGAACTTCCCGCGTCGAAGGCGTATGAAAAGCTTCCGAAATCGGGGACGGTCTTCGTCGTCGGCCGGTCGCCCAAATCATATTGGTAGTTTTCAGTCCGTCCGGCGTAGGCGCGATCCTTCAGGCGTCCGTAACCGTCGTAATCGTAGGTGCGGCCCGCACTGAACGTGCCCTGCGTCGTGGTGACGGAGTAGAGCTGGCCGGCGCCCCAAGTCGCACCTGTGGTGATCGGATGGTAGCCGTAGTCTAGCGATGATTGCAGCGCGTAGTTGATCGGTCCGCTATTACCGGACTGGTAGCTGGCGATTTTTTCCTCAGCTTTGGTGCGTCGAGGATGAATGGGGTCGTAGGT
>CAMLQS010000431.1 GCA_946482165.1 uncultured Verrucomicrobiota bacterium
GCCGAAGTCGGCGAGGCGGAACTCGGCGCCGCGTCCTCGGGCGAGCGTGAGCGGGACTTCGCGGTCGGCGTAGCGGAGCTTGGCGCGAGCGCCGGCGGTGCTGGTGACTCGAACTTTTTCGAGGCGGCCGGCTTTCCATGTCAGGTCCAGGGTGAAGCCGCCGCGGGCGCGCAGGCCGGCGACGGTGCCGTCGGGCCAGGCGGAGGGCAGGGCGGGGAGGAGCTCGATGGCGTCGGCGTGGGACTGCACGAGCATCTCGCACACGCCGGCGGTGGCGCCGAAGTTGCCGTCGATCTGGAAGGGCGGGTGCGAGTCGAGAAGATTTGGATACAGGCCCGCGCCTCTCGCGTCGGTGAAATGGATGAGATTGCGGAGCAGGCGGTAGGCGTGGTCGCCGTCGCGGAGGCGGGCCCAGAAGTTGATCTTCCAGGCGCGGCTCCAGCCGGTGCCCTCGTCGCCGCGGGCGTTGAGGGTGACCTTGGCCGCCTGGAAAAGCCCGGGAGTGCCGGAGGCGGTTATCTGGCGGCCGGGATGGAGCGCGAAGAGGTGCGAGACGTGGCGGTGGTCGTCCTTCGGATCGTCGCGATCGATCTCCCATTCCTGGAGCTGGCCCCATTTGCCGATCTTGGGGCCGAGGAGGCGCGAGCGCATGTCGGCGACGCGGTCGCGGTAGGCGCGGTCGACGCCGAGGATGTCGGCGGCCTCGATGTAGTTGGTGAAGAGGTCGTGCACGATCTGCTGGTCGTAGGAGACGCCGTGTTCCTCGGGGCCGTGTTCCGGAGACCAGCCGAGCGGGGTGACGAGCGTGCCGTCGGGACGGGCGACGAGAAAGTCCTCCCAGAATTGGACGACTTCCTTGAGGACGGGGTAGGCGACGTCGCGCAGATAGGCTTTGTCGCGCGAAAAGGCGTAGTGCTCCCAGTAATGGAGGGCATACCAAGCGCCGCCGGGGGGATTCCATTTCCACGAGCCGGCGCCGAAGACGCCGTTTTCGGTGCGCACGGTCCAGCCGCGTTTGGCGGCGGCGAAGAGGGGCTCGGCGCGGGTGCTCTCGCGGTAGACGGGGATCTGGCTGGAGACGTAGTCGAGGAAGACTCGGTGGGTCTCGGCGAGGTTGGCTGGCTCGGCCGGCCAATAGTTCATCTGGACGTTGATATTGGAGTGGTAGTCGGAGCGCCAGGGCGGGTTGTTGGAGTTGTTCCAAAGGCCTTGGAGGTTGGCGGGGAGGCCGCCGGTGCGGGAGCAGGCGATGAGGAGGTAGCGGCCGTAGTTGGCGACGAGTTCCTCGAGGTCGGGGTCGGCGGCGCGGTCTTTGGTGTAGGCGAGAAGACGGCGGTCGGTGGGACGGGCGGCGAGTTCGGAGGCGGTGGCGCCGACGTCGAGGGTGAAGCGGCGGTATAGCGACCGATGGTCGGCGACGTGGGCGGCGTGGAGGGCGGAGAGCGATTCGGCCGCGACGGCGTCGACTCGGCGCGCGACGACGGGGGCGGGGACCTCGCCGCGCCAGCCGCGGGCGCGCCCGGGCGAGTAGTCGGTGTCGGCGGCGAGGACGAGCGTGAGGCTGTCGCAGGCCTCGAAGACGAGGGACTCGGCGGGCAGCGGGGACTTCGGCGCGTCGGGGACGGCGGAGAGCGGATCGTCTCCCCCGGGGAGGGGCGAGCGGTCGGCGCGGACCGTGCCTCCCGTATTTAGGACACGGATACGAGCGGCGAAGCGAAGGCCGTCCCCGCCGAGGCGGCCGTCGAGGTCGATGCGGTCGTTTTCGGCGGCGACGCGGGCCTGGTGCGCGGCGGACAGCCAGAGGCGGCCGGAGTAGGCGCCGGGTTTGTCGGCGGTGAAGTGGTAGACGATGACGCCGGCCGGATGGCTGGCGAAGGCGGTGCGGCGGTAGGTGACGCCGGCGTGCTTGTAGGCGACGGTGGCGGTGGCGCGGTCGAGGTCGAGTTCGCGGCGATAGCCGGAGGCCGAGGAGTGGCCGAGGCGGATGAAGACGTCGCCGAAGGCCTGGTAGGCGCCGGTGTCCTTCTCGTTTCCGGTCCAGAGGGTGTTGTGGTTGAACTGCAGGCGTTCGACTTCGGTGAGGCCGAAGAGCATCGCGCCGAGCGAGCCTCCGCCGATGGGGAGGGCCTCGGTCATCCAGGAAAACGCCGGCTGCGCATACCAGAGCAAGGAGCTCGCCGGGTCTGCGAGCAGCACGGGATCGGCGGCGGGTTGAGGGGCGGCGGCGCGCGCGGGGACCGAGGGGCGGCGCGGGGCCGCTTCCGCGACGGTGGCGGCGGCGAGGGCGAGGGACGCGGCGAGGAGGGTGAAGGTGGCTTTCAAAGAGGGGCTTCGCATCGTAAGGAAAGGGTGGAGGGGGCTGCGGGAACCGGGCGACGGGAAATCGCTTCGCCCGGCCGTCCGGCCAACGCCTGATTTTGTTACCCAGTTAGCATGGCAGGGCGGCGGGCGCGCTCGGACGTCGGTGGGGGGCAGGCAAGAATGCCTGTCCGCCCTCGGGTCTAGTCCACGTCGCTGCGGAAGGGCGAGGCGGGGAGGCCGGCGCGGTTGAAGAGGTTGCCGGAGGCGACGTTGGCCCAGCCGTAGCGGACGCGCTTGGGCTGCGGGACGTCCGGGGAGGAGACCTCGATGGTGTCGCCGACGATGGTGGCTTTCGCCGGATGGAAAGTCCCGTTCGCGTCGGCGACGGTGAACCCTGCGAGGGGGCCGTCTTTTGCGACCAAGCCGCCGCCGAGGTGCGTGAAGCTCAGCACGGCGCGGTCGTCCCGGGTTTCGAGGCCGGAGAAGACGGGGCCGGAGTATTCGATGGCTTCGCGGTGGGCGAGGGCGCGGGCGGCGAGGGCGAGACGGGCGCCGACGGGGGCCTTGTCGGCGGGGTGGATGTCCTCGGCGTCGCCGCAGTCGATGGTGACGACCATCGCGGTGTTCGGCGTTTTTTGCCAGGCGAGGAGCTGGGCCTCGCGGATGTCCGGCCACATGTCTTTGTAGGGCGCGATTTGGACGAAGAGGAAGGGCAGGGTCTCGTCGCTCCAATGTTTGCGCCAGTCGGTGATAAGGGCGGGGAGAAGGGTGCGGTATTGGCGGGAGTTCCAGACGTTTGCCTCGCCTTGGTAGATCGCGAAGCCGCGCAGGGCGTAGGGCGCGAGGGGGGCGATCATGCCGTTGTAGAGCACGGTGGGCGTGCCGGCGTCTTGGTTGGGATCGCGGGGCGGCTGCCCCATCCGGCTAAGCTCGGCGGAGTAGCGCACGAGCCACGGGCCGCGGAGGGAAACGGGCGCGAAGGAGGCGTCGAGCGAGCGGGCCTCGAAAGGAAGCGACCCGTTCCAGAGGCCGCCGTTGTTGCCGGCATCAAGCGTGCGGATGGCGATGATGTTGCCCTCTTTTTTAAGAATGGAGCCGGGCACGCGGTAGACGCGCGGCGCGTCCCAGCCGTCGGTGCGTCCGATTTCGGTGCCGTTGATCCAGGTGGTGTCGGAGTCGTCGATCGCGCTCAGGCGGAGCTCGAGGTCCTCGCCGTGCCACGAGGCGGGCAGATCGAGGCGACGGCGCAGCCAGACGACACCGTCAAAGCCGGGGTGGCCGGACGATTCCCAAGAGGCGGGCAACGCGAT
>CAMLQS010000432.1 GCA_946482165.1 uncultured Verrucomicrobiota bacterium
TGGATACAGGCCGTCGTGATCAGATGGCCCATGTTGTAGGTCTCGAAGTGTTCGCGGTCCTCGAACTCCTTCGCGACGGCGCCGGTCTGTCCGCGGCGCTGGGGGACGATCTTCTGGGTATGCAGGTATCCGTCCTCGCGCTGGGCCTTCGCGATCACCGGGATGATCTCGTCGATCTGCTTCAGGAGGGCGGGATCGCGATCGACGGCGTAGAGCTGCACGAGGGCCTCGAACCACTTGAGGAAATCGCCGTCGTTGAAGGGCGGGCCGTGAGGCTTGCCGTCGCCGCGTCCCTCGCCGAGGCCGGCGGCCATGAGAAAGTTGTCCCACGCGTGGCTTTCGTGCGGATCGGAAAAGATCGTCCACATGTGCGGCACCATCACCTCGCGGGCGACGTCGAAGCGCTCGCCGAGCAGGCCGCCGTTCCAGCGCACGTCGGCGAGGTCGGGCATATACATGAGCGCGTGCGGCGAGCGGGTCGTGTCGATCAGCGATTTCTCGCCCGCCACGGCGAGGGGAGCGCCGATGGCGAATGCGAGGGCGAGGACGACGGACGACGAGCGGGGCAAATGCATCATCTGGGGATGAGTTGGGGAAAGTTACGCGGAGTAAACCACCTGACGAACGGCGCGTCGCCATCCCTCGGTCAAGCGATCCACGGCGGCCATCTCGAGCCGCGGCGAATATAGGATCTCCTCCCGCGGCCGCGCGGCCAAGGCCTCGATAGTGGGGGCGACGCCGAGCCCGAGCTGCGCGGCGAGCACGGCCCCGAGGGGCGAGCAGTCGGGCATGGTGGCCACGCGAAGCTCGGCCACGCAGAGGTCGGCGCAGAGTTGCATGAGGAAGGCGCTCGCGGTCGGTCCGCCGTCGCCGTGCAGGGAAAGCAAAGGAACCCCGGCCTCGGCGCGCATCGTTTCCAGCGCGTCGCGCACCTGGAAGGCGATGGATTCGAAGGCCGCGCGCGCGACATGGCGCCGGTCGCTGTGGCTGGAGAGGCCGAGAATCGCGGCGCGCGCGTCCGGCCGCCAGTGCGGAAGCCCCAGACCGGTGAAAGCGGGGACGAGGTGGACCCCGCCGTTGTCGGGCGACGAAAGCGCAAGCTGCTCCAAGGCGGGCACGTCGGCGGCAAGGCCCAGCTGATCGCGGAGCCAGGTGAGCGTCGAAGCCGAGGAGATGATGATGCCCTCGAAAGCGTAGGCCGGACGGCCGGCATGCGACCACGCGAGGGCGGTGAGCACGCCCTGCGTGGAGAAACGCGGAGTGGCGCCGATATTGAGCAGGATGGAGGAGCCGGTGCCGAAGGTCACCTTGGCCGCGCCGGGCGCGAAACAGCGCTGGGCAAAAAGGGAGGCCTGCGAATCGCCCATGACGCCGCGAATGGGAAGCGGCTTGGCTAGCGCGCCGTCGAGCGTGGTTTCGCCGAAGGCGGCCGAACTGTCGCGCACCTCGGGCAGGGCGCGCGCGGGCACTTCCCACAGGGCGCAGAGCTCGTCGTCCCAGGCCATGCGCCGGATGTGAAAAAGAAGCGTGCGCGAGGCGTTGGTGGAATCGGTGGCGAAGACGCGGCCGCGCGTAAGCCGATAGACGAGGTAGGCGTCGATGGTGCCGACGAGCGCGGAGCCGTCGGCGAGCTTGCCGAGCAGGCCGGGCACGTTGCGCACGAGCCACTGGAGTTTCGAACCCGAGAAATACGCATCGAGCTTGAGGCCGGTCTTCGCGTGGACGAGCGGCTCGAGTCCGGATGCGGCGTGGGCCGAGCAGAACTCGTCGCCGCGGCGACATTGCCAAACGAGCGCGTGACAGAGGGGCCGACCGGTGCCGCGCTCGAAGACGACGATCGTCTCGCGCTGGTTGGTGATCGAGAGGGAGGCGATCTCGCCGATGCGCGGGGACTGCCGGGCCAGCAAGGTGCGGAGGACAGCGAGGGAGTTTTGCCAGATCTCCTCGGCGTCGTGCTCGACCCAGCCCGGCCGCGAATAGAGCTGGCGATGCTCGCGCGACTCGCGATCAAGCGAGCGCCCGTCGGCGTCGAAGAGCAGGGCCTTCGTCGCGGACGTGCTTTGATCGAGAGCGAGGAAGAGCATGGGAGGAACGGTCGAGGCCGGCGAACAGGAGGGGGCGGAGGTGACCGGATAGAATCAACGGGCGAGAAGGTCCAAGGCGGTGGAGGCGAGGCCCTCCATCGAGATGCCATAGTGGCGGAAGAGATCGGCCTGGGCGCCGGTGACGGTGTCCTCGTCGGGGAAGCCGATCATCTTGAAGCGCGGCGCGAGGCCGGCTTGCAGGAGCGTGGAGGCGACGGCCTCCCCCACTCCGCCGGCGAGCATGTGCTCCTCGACGGTGACGACGGCGCGGCACTCGCGACCGGCGGCGAGCACGGCGGCGGTGTCGAGCGGCTTCACGGTGTGCAGGCTGAGGACGCGGGCGGAGACGCCGCGCTCGGCCAGGGCGGCGGCGGCCAGCACGGCGTGGACGACGGTCTCGCCGTTGGCGATGAAGGCGACGTCGCGGCCTTGGCGCAGCGTGAGCGCGCGGCCGGCCTCGAAAGTCGCGCCCTCCGGGGCGAGGTCGAGCATGGCGGCCTTGCCAAAACGCACGAACACGGGACGCGGGGCGCGGGCGGCGTAGCGGATCGCTTCGCGCGTCTCGAAGTTGTCGGCCGGAACGATGATCGTGACGTTGTTGATCGCGCGGAGGACGGCGAGATCGTGCAACGAGTGGTGCGTGGAGCCGAGCGCGCCATAACTCACGCCCGAGCTGATGCCCACGAGCACGGCGGGCACGTTCGAGTAGCAGACGTCGTTTTTGATCTGCTCGAGGGAGCGGGCGGTGAGGAAGCAGGAAGGTGAAACGCCGAAGGCTTTTTTTCCGCAGGCGGCGAGGCCGGCGGTGATGCCGACGAGGTTTTGCTCGGCGATGCCGACCTCGACGATCTGCTTGGGCAAGGCCTTGCCGTAGGGAGCGAGCTTGCCGGAACCGCGCGAGTCGGAGGTCACCGCGACGATGTCGCGGTCGGCGGTGGCGAGTGCCTGGAGCGTGTCGGCGAATTCCTCGAGATTGGCGCGGCCCTTCTTGAGCCCGAGCTTTTCGGCCATGGCCTTGGCGGCCGACGTGAACATGGAAGGGGCGGGCGCGCTCATGCGACGGCCTCCTGAAACTGGTGCTCGGCAGCTTCGAGCTCGGCGAGGGCCTGGGCGAGCTCGGTGTCGCTCGGAACGCCGTGGTGCCATTTGCCGACGTTTTCCATGAAGCTGACGCCTTTGCCTTTGACGGTGTTGGCGATCACAATGAGAGGCTTGCCGGGATGCGGCGTGGTGAGCGCTTTCGTGAGCTCGGCGTAGTCGTGGCCGTTGATCGAGCGGACCTCCCAACCGAAGGCGCGCCATTTTTCGTCGAGCGGCTCGTTCGACATGACGTCCTTTGTGTGGCCGGTGATCTGGAGCGTGTTGTGGTCGAGGATGGCGACGAGGTTATCGAGTTTGTAGTGAGCGGCGGCCATGGCGGCCTCCCAGTTGGAGCCTTCGGCGAGTTCGCCGTCGCCGAGGAGCGTGAAGACGCGGAAGG
>CAMLQS010000433.1 GCA_946482165.1 uncultured Verrucomicrobiota bacterium
GCTGCCGCTGTGCTCTCGCTGGTCGACGATTCGGCCGCCATAAGCGCGGCGGGATTGGGCGGGGTCTGCGTCGCGGGGAACGCGTTTAAGCTGGATAACAGCGCCGGGGCGACAACCGCTTTTGCGACGATTGGGGGGGCGTGTGGAAACGTGAATACGCATACTCTCTCGATCTACGCGCGGACTACGGCGGGGGTGGCTCAGCTCAAGTTTACCGGCGCGGGCATTACGGGGCCTGATTTCGCTGGAGTTGGTTACGCGCGGCGGTCATTTTCCGGCGTGCCGTCTGCGCCGACCGACGGGCTAGTCGTTCGCGCTCCTGCGGGGGCCGTGGTCTACTTCGTGTTGAACCAAATGGAGGAGGGCGCGTCTGCTTCGAGCCCTATCGTGGTTTCAGGCGCCGCCGCCACGCGGGCGGCGGATGTCATCAGTTGTTCCGGCGCAAACTTCAGTTCCTGGTATCGTCAGGACGAAGGGACATTTCTTTACGAGCTGGCCGGCGTTGTGCCGGCCTTCGGCTACATGATCGGAGTGACTTCGGGTAGTGTGGCCGAGTTCGCCGGGTTGCGCGCGAATTCGGTCTCCCGCTATCTCGGTTACGTTCGCGCCGCCAACACCGATCAGGCATCTCTAGTCAGCGTGGTCGGGATTGACGCCACGCGCGCCAAGCTCGCGCTCGGCATAAAGGCAAACGACTTTGCTCTGTCTGCTAACGGCGCAGCCGTGTTGACCGATTCGGCTGGCATTATGCCTGCCGCAATAAGCTGGGGCGGCGGCCCCAATGCCGCGAGCCCAACCGGACAGGTCACCCTCGCCCGCCTCCGATATTGGCGCCGCCGCCTGCCCAACGCCGTGCTTCAGCGCTTATCCGCATGAACGTATCCGATTATTGCCTACGCTTCGCCGACGAAGCCGCCTCGTTTTCCGTCGCGCTGCAACTCGACGCGGTCGGACACGCGGAGGACGGCCCGCGCCTCATCCGCTTTTCCCACCGCTACGCGCTCGACGTGGTCGGCGTCGTCACCTTGCCGCCCGCCGAGGAAGGCGCCGAGCCGGAGACGCTGCCCGGCTGGCATGTGAACCTTCGTGTTCTCGACGGCTCCCCTCTCCCGCCCGAACTCGCTCCCTTTGTCGTCAACCCCACCGCACCGGCCCGCGTTTGGGCCTGATTCTCCACCATGAAAACCCGCCATTCCCGCCGGGGCGAAGTCGCTACCGTCGCCCTTCTCTGCGTCGCCGTTGTCGGTCTCGCCGCTTTCATTTTCAAACCCCGCCGCCTTGACGGCGAATCCCGCCGCGCCGACGCGGGTAAGGCCGCAACCGCCGAGGTAGTCGCCACCGTCGCCGCCGTGGACGCCGCCACCGAGGCCAAAGGCGCCGCCGCCGCCGCGAGTCTCGCGCAGATCGGCACCGCCGCCGCGTCGCTTCCCCCCTCCCCTGCCGCCGACTTCATCGGCCGCGAGGTCCCGCTTGCCCTCGGCTACCTGCCCGCGCCCGATCCCGCCGCGCTTCTCGAAGCCGAGCGCCGCCGCCTGGCTGTGATGTCCGGGCAACTGGAAGAGGCGCGCCGGCTCTACGCCGAGGCCTACAAGGACGCCGACGCCGCCAAGGCTCGCGCCGAACGCGCGGAGGCGGAACGAGCGGCCGCAATTGCCGATCGGCAAACCGCCGACGCGGCGATTTCCGAAGCCGCCGCCGCCAACCTCGCCCTTCGCCGCCGTTCGGCGCTGCAATGGGCGGGAATCGCCCTTCTAGCCATCCTCGCCGCCGTGGTTTGGTTCTCCGGCGTGTCGCCGGCCAAGATCGGGCGCGCCCTCGCCGCCGTTCGCGCCGGGGAATCGCCCGTTGCCGCCTTTGACCGGGTGCTGCCCGAGTGGATACAAGCGCGAGTCAACCGAGCCGCCCGGCTCGAAACCCAACTTCTGGGGTGACTCGCGCCCCCGTTCCGGCCGCCAGCTATAAACACAGCCCGGCAGCCGTCGTTAAACGAAACCGTCAGTGTTACGCAAACGCGCCCGAGCCCGAAGATGAATCACGAGACCAGTCTCTTAAGGAAAGGGAGTCCCATACCCGGATAGTTAGCTTTTCCTGCATGCTCCGTGCGACTGCGGACCACACCGCTACGCCACAGATAATGACAGCCCCCAAGCCCAAAAGGAACGGGGAATTGGCACAGAATGCGCCGAGCGCGGCCATATCCATTTTACGGCTAAGGCGACGCACCTCGTCGCGAGATAAGGAAATAATGCCCTCTTCCTCTTCGATTTGATGCCTAGGCCTTAAATTTCCATGCGAGCTCTCCAGCAAGATGTTAGTCACGTTCAGATCTTCGATGGATTTCTCCAAGCTAGAAGCGCGGCAAAGAAGAATTTCCTTCGCCTCATCCGTGGGCTTGATTTTGCGAGCTAACACTAAGAGGTCCAATTCGTCTCGAACCTCGTTAATGTAAAAACGAAAGCGCGTGAGCAGCACCGGGCGAAGGAAATTGAAATACACGCCGTAGAAGCTGCACCACAGGATGAGCGCGAGAACGACTAGATGAAAAGTGGTCATTTTTTGGGAGGCTGCGGGGGGAATTCTATCTCTAGCTGACCCTTAACTATCTTATCTTTGACTCCTTGAATTCGGTTTAGTTCGTTTTGGTAAATCTTTTCTCTCCAACTGAAAGCAGCCTTACCCACGGCTAAGGTAACTGCAAACAAAACCCAGCCAAGGGCGCAGAACCAACTAGCATCGACCAGCTTGACCAAAAGATCTTTCAGATCCGACGAGGTCAGCTTGTGGACCAAGATCCCCAAACAAAGAACCAAACCCAAAGGGAGCGTGGCCTTTGTAGTGAACATGGCAATACACACGCGTTCAAATGTCTTCCAAACGTGTTTGGGAGCGCTGAGAAGCTGTTGCCAATCAAAGGGCATAGGGGCGATTAAGGCGCGAGATGGAGGCAATTCACCCGATGCGTCGAATAATTTTTATCTAACAGTCATCCGCCAAAACCTTCCGCTCTCCACTGCCGGGCCGGCTCGTGCTGGACCTTCCGCAGCGCGGCGGCGGTGCCGTCTTTGATTTACTGCGGGTTCTTGGCGCGGCTCTTTTCGTCCGCGAGCTCCTGAAGCACGACGGCGCGCGCGGCGCCCTCAACGTGTCAAGCGCCGGATATATCACGAGAAGCTACCGGGACAGGAGCGGAAACAGAACGCTGAGAATGCCAACTAACGTTGCCCAAACCGCCCAGCGAATTGCTCGCCGGGTTAGGCGGACGTTCTCCGCATGACGTGCGGCGGCGATGGCCTCAGCTTCGGCGGCGCGGGCGGCTTCGTCGCGAATATGCGCGCCGTCTTCAATTTTGCGCTGAGTAGCGATTAACTCCAAACGCAGCGCCTCCATGAGTGCATGGCTTTTCGCCGTCTCCTCTCGGTTCCGAACCTCCGGGAGCATCGCCTTAAGCACCTTTTCCGCCACCGTCATTCCCGAATAGGCCCTCGCGTGCTCGATACCGTATTCAATTTGTCGTGACGTCCATCCTCGGGTATTATGGCAAACCGCATC
>CAMLQS010000434.1 GCA_946482165.1 uncultured Verrucomicrobiota bacterium
CGCCGTCGGCGTTGACGCCGGAGCCGCCGAGGTTGGCGGCGTCGAAGGCGGCGCCCGTCCAGTTGGCGACGGATTCCGTAGAGCCGGAGGGCTGGGTGGCGGAGTAGCCCAGCGTCGAGTTGAAGGTGATTTCGTGGGCGCGGAGCGACGTTGCGGCGCACGCAAGAACGATGAGCGCGGCCATGCGCACCCAGAGAGCGGAGACAGCCAAGGACGAACGCGAGCGGGCGAGCACGGGCATAGGGGAGGGGGGTAGCACGGGGCGGGAGCTCAGCTTCCCGCAGCCCGTTCTCCGGGCCGAGGACCACGGTGAGGTAACTGTAACGCAGGCGTGTGTCCGGGGTTCCTGTTCGGCCGGGGCATGGAACCAGGCGCTGCGCGTCGAGGCGTTTCAGCGGCCTCTTTCGGCGTGGTCCGCGCTGGAATCCTTTCGGAGCGACGAGCAGCCGGAGACGGCTTCAGCTTGGGACGACGCTGGATTTGGCGCCGAGGGCGCGGAGCGGGGGCAAGGAGGCGCCGTTGATCCAGGTGCCTTCGATCAAGATCTGACGTTTCACACGAGGGAATCCCACGTCGCCGTCGTTGATGAGCGAGGCGAGCACGAGGACGCCGACGCGGCCTATCTCCTCGGGATTCTGGTATATGCCGGCGTCTATCGGACAATCGAGCACGGTGAGCGCGGCCAAGCCGACATCTTGCGGCACGCGCACGCCCATGGCCTTGAGTTTTCCGGGGATGGACGGGAACTCGGTAAGAATGGCATCGGGCCGATGTTCGCGCCACCACGCTTCGAATCGGGGCAGCTCCGCGTCGTGGTTCTCCTCGTTGAGCAGGCAGGCGGGGATGCGGCTTTCGTCCGGATGGGCGAGTTGATCCCAAAGGTAGCCGGCGTAATACCCGCGGGCGGTCCAGGCGTTGGCGACGAGTCCGATGCGTCTGTAACCGTGGGCGCGCATTTCTGTCATGGCGCGCATGACGTTGTGGACCTGATGGGAAGTGACCGAGTGGATGGGGAGCGATTCGGGCATTTTGGTCAGGCCGACCAAGGAGAACCCGCTCCAGTCGAAGCGCCCCATCCAGTCGCGATTAAGCGGGCCGGGTGTGATCAGAATACCGCGAATATCGCGCGTGCGCAGGATGGTTTTCATGCGGTCGGGCGGCATGGCGTCGTTCACGACAAACTCCTCGAGGCGGAAACCGAGCTTCTCGGCGGAGGCTTGGGCGCCGCGCCAGTAGAGATCGAATTCGCGAAAATCGCGCAGTTTTTTTGGATCCGGCCACTGGTTGAACCACGCCAGGACTGCGTTGATCGAAGTCGAGGCTTTCCCTTGGCGGTATTGCACGAGAGCGGAGAGCGCGGGGTCGGGGCGATAGCCCATTTCCTTGGCTTTGTTCAGCACGCGCTCCCTCAAGAGGGGCGAGGTGCGGGGCTGGTTGCGCAAGGCGCGCGATACCGACATCGTCGAAATGCCGAGCGACGCGGCGATATCGCTCAAGGTGATTCGTCGCGGCGGAGAGCCGGGAACGGACGGAGGGTGCGGCGAAACGACCTGGGGTTTGGCGCTGGCGGACATGGGGCTGCGAGGGGGGGCGGGAGTTAGTCGACGGAAACCGCGGCAAAGCGCGGTCCCCGGGGGGCTAGACATAGGAAGCCTGCCGGGCCTCCCGGCCCGCGGCGAGGTTCGCGCGCAGTTATAGTTAACGCAAGGCTGCTATGGGAGCCGCCGCCGGGGAAAGCCTGACTCCCTTATTCCGCGATGCCTCGTGTCGAGTCTCGTGTTTTTCGCCGATCATGAAACGTCCCAAAGGTCTGTATATCTTGGAAACCCGCTCGTTTTCGCGGGTCTATGGGACGGAGGAGCAGCGAGATATAGCGAGGCATGTCGACATCATCGCGGCGCCGCAGACACGCGAATCGATCCGGTTGCAGCCGGACTTGTTGGCGGACGCCGAATTGATTTTTTCCGGATGGGGAGCGCCGTTGATGGACGAGGTGTTTTTGGCCGCCGCGCCCCGCTTGCGCGCGGTGTTTTATAGCGCCGGGACGACGGGTTATTTCACCAGCGAGGCTTTTTGGGCGCGCGACATCGTGTTGAGCAGCGCCTACGCGGCCAACGCCCTCCCCGTCGCCGAATATACGCTTGGGGCGATATTGCTGAGCCTGCGGAATTTTTGGTCCTACGCCGCCGTGGCCCGGTCGGGCGCGGAGTGGCCGGGCACCGATGCACCGATGCCCGGGGGATTCCGCTCCACGGTGGCCTTGATCGGATGCGGCATGATCGCCCGCCGGCTGGTCGATTTGCTCAAGCCCTTCGATCTGCGCGTGCTGGTTTACGACCCGTATGTGGACGATTACGAGATGGCGAAAATGGGCGTGGAACGCTGCACGCTGGAGGACGCGTTTCGGTTCGCCGATGTGGTTTCCCTCCACGCGCCGAACAAGATCGAGACTCAAGGCCTGATAGGCCGCGAGCACTTCATGTCGATGCGCCGCCGCGCAACCTTCATCAACACCGCTCGCGGCCCGATAATCCGGGAGGCCGATCTCGTCGAAGCGCTTGGGGCGCGGCCCGATCTCACCGCGATCCTGGATGTGTGCGTGCAGGAGCCGCCTCCGACGGGAAGTCCGCTTTTCTCGATGCCGAATCTGATTCTCACGCCGCACATCGCGGGGTCGCACGACGGCGAGTTGAGGCGCCTGGGACGCTACATGGTGGAGGAGCTGGAGCGGTATATGCTGGGCCAGCCGTTGCGCTGGCATATCACCCGGGAGCTGTCGGCACGGCTGGCGTGACGCCTTCGTGACGAGGAAGCGAAGGGGCGGGACGCCAAACTTCGCGCGCACCGCCGATCGCGGGTTTCGGGTTCAAGAAAATCCGCGCCGGTCCTTGGAAATTCCGGGCTGGCGCGGCGCGTTCGGCGCGGCAGCGTGCGCGGATGAGCAAAAACGAAAACGCATCCGGCGCCCGGGAAGAAATCACGATTCGCGCCGAGCCGATCGAGCTGTCGCAGTTGCTGAAATTCGCCGGTCTTTTTGACAGCGGCGGCGAGGCGAAACACGCGATCAACAACGGCGGCGTGATCGTAAACGGCGCGGTGGAAAAGGCGGCGCGAAAGAAGATCTTTGCCGGGACCGAGGTGAAGTGCGCGGGGCGCACGCTGGTGGTGCGGCTCTGAGCGAGGAGCTTGGGGCAGGGAGCAAGAAGCCGGATATCGATCCAGATGGCCCGCGTGCGGGCGGCCTACTAGCCGGTAACACGGATATTTTCGGGCTACCTCCGCATTCCGAGCGATGATTTTTCGTCACGGAGGACACAGAGCTCTGACACGGAGAGCACAGAGCCAATCCGTATTTCAGAAATCCTGATCGATCTTTCCTCCGTGACCTCTGTGTCCGCGCTCCGGCTCGGCTCTGTGGATAATCCGAAAAAATACCCGATATAGGCTACTAGGCTGTGTCTCGTGAATAGACCGGAGCATCGCTGACGCTCTATGAGTGAAACGAGAAAGCACGCCGGGCCGGCGTTGCCCTCGGCGGCACGG
>CAMLQS010000435.1 GCA_946482165.1 uncultured Verrucomicrobiota bacterium
CGTCGCCGGCGGCCTCTACGCCTACGGCCGCCCCGAGGCGGCCGACGCCACGCTCCCTCCGTTCCCCGGCGAACGCATCCGCACCCGTCTCGTCCCGCCCGATTTCGCGCTGCTCGACCAGCGCGGCCAACCGGTCGCGCTCGCCGATCTGCGCGGCCGCGTGACCCTCGTCACGGGCGTCTACGCGCTCTGCTCGACCACCTGCCCGCAGATTCTCGTCCAAGTCCGCAAGCTGCTCGACGTCCTGCCTGCCGACACGCGGAGCGAGCTGGATGTCGTGGCGCTGTCGCTGAATCCCGAATACGACACCGCCGAGCTCATGCGCGGCGTCGCCGACGCCTACGGTTTCGACTACCCTGCTTTTCGCTACCTCAACGGCGATCCCGACCGCCTGCGCCCCGTGCTGCGCGATTTTCAGTTCTCCGCCCGCAGGGATCCGGCCACGGGGGTGGTCGAGCATGCCAATCTCTTCATCCTGCTCGATGCGCAGGGGCGCATCGCCTACCGCTTCAACCTCGACCAGCGCCACCAGGGCTGGCTGCGCGAAGCCGTCCTAAGCCTCGTCGCGGAGTCGCGGACGGCCGTCGTCGGGGCCGGCCGGCCATGAGCGTCGGTTCATCCCCCACTCCCGTCGCCACGCCCCGACCCGCGGCGCGCGGCGAGGCGCTGCTCGCGCGCGTGGACAACGGCCTCGCGCGGCTCGACGGCGCCTTCGCCCGAGTCCTTCCGGCCGGCGCCGATCCGCTCGGGCAAGCGGGCCGCATGGCCAACCTGGCGCTGCTCGTGGCCGTCGCCTCGGGCGTGCTTCTGTTGATCTGGTATTCCGCCAGCCTCTCGCGGGCGCATTCCTCCCTCGCCTCGCTGCCCTCCGGAAGCCTCGGCGCCTGGATGCGCGCGCTGCACCGCTACAGCTCGGATCTCGTGATGTTTTTCCTTCTGGTGCACGCGGCCCGCATGCTGTTCGCGCGCAAGTTCGCCGGCGCCCGATGGCTGCCGTGGGTGAGCGGCGTCGCGCTCCTCGGCATGGTCTGGTTCATCGGCTGGACCGGCCTGTGGCTGGCCTGGGACCAGCCGGCGCAAAAACTCGCCACCGTTTCCATGCGCTTGCTCGACGCGCTTCCGATTTTCGGCGAACCGCTCGGACGCCTCTTCCTCACCGACCGGCTGGTGCCGAGCCTCCTCTTCTTCGTGGTGTTCTTCCTGCACATGCTGCTCCCGCTCGGGATCGCGCTCGGCCTGGTGGTGCATCTCATTCGGCTGAACCGCGTGCGACTTCTCCCCGAGCGACGCCTCCTCGTCGCGTTCCTCCTGCCTCTCGCCCTCGCCGCCTGGATCGCCCCCGCCCCGCTCGACGCCCCCGCGGCGATGGCGGAGAAAGCGTCCCGCCTCACCGTCGACGCCTGGTATCTCACGCCGCTCGCGCTCGCGCTTCGTTTTCAAGATGGCGGTCTCTGGTTCGTGCTCGGCGGGGGCTTCGCGCTCGCCGCCGGGGTTCCGTGGCTTCTCGGCCGTCGCTTCGCGCCCAAGGCCCCGGAGGAGGGCCCCCGCCCGTCGGCGGATTTCCAAACCGTGGTGGAGACCAGCCGTTGCCACGCGTGCACGCAATGCGTCCAGGACTGCCCCTATGACGCGGTGAAAATGGTTCCGCGCTCGGACGGGAAGGCGTTCTCCATGCAGGCCTGGGTCGATCCGACCCGCTGCGTCGGTTGCGCGGTCTGCGTCGGCTCGTGCGATTCCGAGGCGATGCACCTGCCGTGGTTCGACGCCGTCGCGATCGAGCCGCGTATCCAAGCGAGCGCGACATCCGCGCTCGCCCCGGGGAAAAGCGTGTGCGTCTCGCTCGTGGCCGCGGACGCCTGCGGCGGGATGGCGTTCTTCGACCAGGCCGCCTGGAAGAAGCGGCTTCCCGACTACGAAATTTTCGCGGTGCCCACGGCGAGCTGGGTTCGCCCGAAATTCGTCGAGCGCCTGCTCGCAAGTGGCGTCGCCCGCGTGTTGATCGTGCGCGATGCCCGCTCCGAAGCCGCCGCGCGCGATGGCAACCGCTGGCCCGCCGATCGGCTGTCCGGCGAACGCCATCCGAAGTTTCGCCCGGCCCGCGCGGGAGGAACACCCGACGGATGGCGCGTTCTGGATTTCAATCCCGCCGCACCGGACGCGCTCATCCGCGACGCCGCGTCCTTCGCGCGATTCGGCAAACATGAGGGCATGGCGGACGCCCCGTGGAACGCGGCGCGAACCGCCGCCCTAACCGCGCTGTGCGCGATAATAATCGCCCTTGCCATCGGACTCTCTCGACTCCGGGTGGCCAACCCCGAATCGCCCCAACCCGAGCTGGTGTTTAGCTTCAAGGAATTCGGCGCTCGGACGTCGGCGCCCGGCACGAGCGGCCGCGACGAGTCGACGGTGCCGGTGCACATGCGCGGCGGCCCGGTGGGCAAACCCACCCGCGAGCCCGTCCGCGTTCGCCTGATCGTCGACGGTCGGCCCGCCGAACGAAGCTACGCCGCCAAAGGAATTTCCCGTGACGGCCCGGCGATCTCGGTTTGGCGGCAGGCCATCACGCCCGGGTCGCATAGGATCGAGATAGAAGTGTTTGGCGGATCGGGCTCGGGACCGCGCCGCTGGTCCGGACGAATAGACGCGCGCGAACGATACGTCCACGTCGTGACCTACGACCCGGCGGACGGCTTCAGGCTAGAATAAAGGGAAGTCCCAACGACGGGGACCGGCCGGCGCGCTCAATAAACGCCCCATTCGATCAACGAGATATCGGCGCCCGCCACGCTTTCTGGAAACACGGCCCTCAAGTAGCGAGCGCGCAGCGACTGTTCGATCACGATGGGCGATCCTTTTGCGGGCTCGGCCACGAAATCGGCCGCCTTGCGCCACTCTTTTCCGTCCTCGGATGCCTCCACGGAGAAGCGAGTGGGCTTCGACGCGTATTCCGGACGAATAACTTGGCGGGTGATATTTTTCACCGCGCCGAGGTCGAGTTGGAGCCAGGCCCCCTTTTCCTTCGAAGCCGCCGACCACTGGGTGGCGTAGTTATCATCCGCGACGAAGGCGGGCGCGGTAAGCTCCGAGTTTTGACTCGATGCACTGGCAACCGCGCCCAGCGCGAGGCTGCGGCTCTCTGCGCGGCCCTGAACCAATGCGGGGCCGGCATGGCTGGGCACGATCTTGGCGATGCTGCCGTCGGGAGTGATTTGCATCTCGTCCACGCAGGTCTGGCGGCCGATGAACTTGGGGTTAAACGGGATGCTGTGCCGATGATAGAGGATGTAATCCTTGTCTCCCTCGCGGAAGATGGCGTGGTGCCCCGGACTGACCACGTTGAGCGCCCGATCAGTCACCAGTATCGGGCTGTTTTTGGCCTCCACGAAGGGACCGTGGGGATTGTCGCCAACCGCGTAATGAACTTGGTAGGTATCCTTGATCGTGACGCCCTGGGAATAGGTCAGGAAGTATTTGCCGTGACGCTTCACCATGAAGGGACCTTCGAAATAATTCGCCGGAGTCACATCGCGGGG
>CAMLQS010000436.1 GCA_946482165.1 uncultured Verrucomicrobiota bacterium
CCCGCCGCATCGAGTATTACTCGAACTACCGCTACTACCGGAGCTACAAAAAATACTACGGCACCGCGAGCTGAGCCCGCGTTCGGCAATATTGAAATACGTCGCCTCCTTCTCCCGGTGAAAGGGGCGGAATCTAAGGGAGGTCCCAAAATCAGGCGAACCGCGCCAGGCGAGCCGCCACGTCGGAGCGCAGCCGTTCGATGTAGCCCAGCGTATAATCCGCGACATCGCGCGTCGGGTCGCTCACGAGGGGCGTCAAATCCATCGCCCAGGTGATTCCCGTCAGCCTGTCCGTCGCGTGCGAAGTGGCGAACGTCGCGTGCGCCAGCCGCCGGCCAAGCGCCGCCAGGTCGTAGCGCTTCCCGCCCGCGACCTGCGAATCGAACACCTTCAACAACTCGCGCGCCAGCTCGGGCCGGCGCCCGCTGTCGAGCGCCACCTTGTCCGCGTCGATCAGCCAATCGAGGTCGCGCCAGACTTCCGCGCCCACCACGCGCCGCGGGCGCCGTTCCGCCGGCAGCGCGCGGAGCGCCTCCAGGCAACGCAGGAACACCGCGACATGCGTGTCGTGCTTGTCCGCCGGCTGATGCAGATACACCACCTCGGGCGAACAGCCTCCGAAGATCGTCTCCAGGTCCGCCGTTACGCCCGCGTGTCCCGGCCGCCTCACGTCCGCGCTCGGATGCGCCAGCTGAATCTGGATCGCGTAGCCGCCGAGCCGCGCCGCCGCGCGCTGCTCCCCTCGGCGCGCCGCCAGCATCTGTTCGTCGGTGAAATCCGAATACACCCCGCTTCGCGGCGACCCCGCGCCATTCGTCACCACCACCCCGCCAAAGGCCTTCGCCTCCGGCTCGTCGAGGCAGTCGCAGATCCCGTCATAGGCCAGGATCTCGATGTCGTCCTGATGCGCGGCCACGCACAGATGCGTCACCCGCGCCAAAGCCTTCGCGGCGTCGGCGCCCGAAGGCACGTAAACGTCCGCCTGCGGACGGGAAAATTTCCACGCGTTCATGCCCGATCTTCAACGCGAAGATCACGACAAACGCCAAGACTATTGAGCGAGGTCGCGGATTCCCCGGCGGGGGCTGCGCGGCCGGGGGACCGGTCGGTCGGAAAGAAGCGGGTGAATGGCTCGTCTCGTGCAAGTCAATATACGCGGAAGCCCCGAAGTCCCGGCTCTCCCTTGTGCGTATCCACAGCCGCAGGTAGCGCACGCTCGCACGCTTCCGATCCACCTGAGGGAAACGCAACGCCACCTCCGCAGTCGCCCTTTTCCGTTTGCACGATGCCGCCCTGGTTGGAGTCGTTGAACTCGCGCCGCACGTGGCTGAGCTGGCGCCTTTCGGTGCATGGGCCCGTGATGCTTTTCGCCCTTTGCATCATTACATGACGCCCCTGACTGGTGCTCGCGCTGTAGAAATGGCAGTAGGTGCCGTCGACCTTGAAGAGCTTGCCGGCTTCGCGGCCGGCTCCCTCGTTGAGGGGGACGAGCGATTCAGGGATAATATCCCGACCGTCGGGAGTGAGCTTGTAGAGCCAGGGATTGTGACCCCTGTAGCGCTGTAGTCGCCCGGCAATACGGGATGCGGCAGGTGCCGTCGCCCTGGTCTCCCCAAAGGGGCGAACCTCCCCACCGGGACGAGGCGTGGCCGGCGGCGAGGAGTGGGGCCGCGCACAGCAGCGCGAGGGCGAATACCTTCGAAAACAATATCATGGAGCGAAAGGGAGAAGGCGAAAGCCGCGCTCCACCCGCTCGGCGGCGCGCACGCGGGGCCCGACGAAACGGCCGAACTGCCAGGCGACCACGGTGACCTTGATCGGAAACTTGGCGCGCGGGGGGATGGCGGTGAGGCGAAGCTCGCCGCCCGCCACCTCCGCCGGACCCTCGAGCACGTAATACTCCACGGGCAGGCCCGCGGACGAGGTCGCGGAAAGCTTGAGCGAGGCAATGTTCGCGGGCTGGTCGGCGACGGCGGGAAACTCGATTATCTGCGGAGCCCCCTCCGAGCTCGGCGCCACGCGGACCATTGCCTGCTGCACGATGCCCCGCAGGCGTTCGTCGCCGGGATGCGCGGCGACCAGCCAGAGGTCGTTGTTCCGATGGTTGGACGTGTATTCGGCGCGGCCATACCGGACGCGAAACGCGTCCGGGCCGGTCTGGACGAAGGGGCCGACGATGCGCGCCAGCGTGATCGGACCTCCGTCTGCGGCGTGGCCGAGTGGCGCGCCCGCAGGCAGGCCGGTCCAGAGCGCGCCCTTGGGCGAGTTGCCCGGCACGGTGTCGAGGAACGCGGTGCGAAGGCGGAATCCCAGCCCGTCGTCGTCGGGCAGGAAGCGGGGCGTCACCGGCTCGCCGTTGCCCTGCTCCACCGGCTGTCGTCCGTCGGTCACCGAGAGAAGTTGCGGGAGCTTTCCACGTTGCTCGGCGTAGATGGCCTCGGTGGCGCGGGCCATTTCCTCGTCGAAGCACCAGAAGGCGGCGCGCGCGTCTCCGGCGTAGTCGGCGTAGGGCGCGGCGGGCGCCGTGGGCGCGGCGTCGATACGCCAGCGATCCGCGCGCCAGCCGGCGCGCGGATCGACCGGGACAAGTTTTTCGGAGCCGGCCGCGGGCAGGCGCGCGGCGGCGGCTTTCTCGATAAAACGGGCGAGGAAGGCGACCGTGCGGTCGGCGTAGTCGAAATGTCCGCGACCGGCGTCGGCGAGGACCGCGATCGGGCAATCGGGATTCGCGGCGACGAATTCGAAGGCGGGCGCGAGCCGATCCTCCCACCATTCGTATTGGCCCATGACCATGAGCGCGGGAATGCCGGCGATGGAGCGCCCGCCCCACTCGATGCGCGGCTTGCCGTTGCCGGTGAGCGTGGTGCGCGGCGCGTCTCCCTTGAAGGAGATGAGCGCAAGTGTGCGTTCCGGCGCCCAGGCGGCGAAGTTCCACGGGAAGGTCGCGCAGGCGGAGTGGCCGAGCGGAACGACGGGGGCATGCGAGAGCTCGTCGTAGCCCGAGGCCGCGGCGAGGGCGTCGACCACGCGCTGGAAATGCTCCCCCGCCCCCTTGTTGAAATCAAAGGTGGCGTCGAGGTAGGGCACGACCCAGATCTCGGCGAAGCCGAGGCGCGCCAGCGTGGCCCGCATCTCCGGATGCTCGAGGATGCCCTGCTCGACCATGTTGTGGTTGGCCACGACGACACCGCGCACGCGCTCGCAATCCTCCGGTATCCAGAGGTAGGCGCGCGCCTCGCCGTCGGGGACCGACCATTGCCAGACGGCGGCATGGAGCGACGAAAGGCAGACCAACGCAAGCAGGACGGACCGGACGAATGGGATCATAGGAATGAGGTGCGAACGTTTCGGCATCCATGGCAGGCGTCCGATGGAGGGGCGAGGTCCCCGTCGCCAAGCGAAGCGGCCGGAGTCGACGACGAGGACGTCGCCGCCAAGGGTCAAGGCTTCCGCAGGATGCCGATCGGGGGATCATTCGTTCCAACCCACGGAGAGGCGCAGGAAGCGACGCGGATGGGTCTCG
>CAMLQS010000437.1 GCA_946482165.1 uncultured Verrucomicrobiota bacterium
CCGGTGCCGCTCGATCACACGTCGCCCTACACGCTGCTGGTCGCCGTGCTGCTTTCGGCGCAATGCACGGACAAGCGGGTGAATCTCCAGACCCCCGGGCTTTTCGCCAAAGCCGATACGCCTTGGAAGATGGTGCGTCTTTCGGTGGAGGAGATCGATTCACACGTGCGGCCGTGCGGGCTCGCGCCGCGCAAGGCGCAGGCGATCCGCCGGCTGTCGGAAATCCTGATCGAGAAGCATGGCGGCGAAGTCCCGCGGAGTTTCGAGGCGCTCGAGGAGTTGCCTGGCGTGGGGCACAAGACGGCCTCGGTGGTGATGGCGCAGGCTTTCGGGGTGCCGGCCTTTCCGGTCGACACGCATATCCACCGGCTGGCGCAGCGTTGGAAACTCACGCGCCTGGGCGGCGGCGTTGAGGAGACGGAGCGTGATCTGAAGCGGCTCTTTCCGGAAGCGCATTGGAACGCGCTTCATCTGCGAATCATCTTTTACGGGCGGGAGCACTGTTCCGCCCGCGGTTGCGATGGCATGACCTGCCTGCTGTGCCGGGAAGTGTTTCCCGAGCGGAAGCGGGCGGTGCGGGTGAAGAGGGCCTGAGTCGGCGCGGGCCGACCGGCGAGGCGGGGCGACGAGCCGAGGCTCGCCGTCGAAAGCGGCGTCGTGCCGCCGCACTCCAAAACGGCTTAGCCGTAGAAATTCAGTCGAGAGGGTCGTATCGAGGCAATCTGGCGGCACCTTTCAGTGGCTCTCTTCCGGCGAAATACCCTCCGGGTATTCCTTGGTCGTTCGCCTCTGAAATCTGCTCGCCACCTTACCTCGCTACTCTGCCTTCCACTGAATCTCTACGGCTTAGCACGGAACCGCTTTTGGCCGAAGCGCGCCGGGCTTTGGGTTTGGCGTGCGGGCCGGGCGGGATTTGGGTGACGGCACTATGGCTAACACGTCCCCGAAGGGTTTTGCGGCATTGGTCACCGGCGCCTCGCGCGGCATTGGTCGCGGCATCGCGTTGGAATTGGCAAAGGCCGGCGGTCGCGTGGCGATCAACTATGCCGGCAACGCGGAGGCGGCGGCCGAGGCGCTGCTGTTGGTGAAGGACGCGGGCGGCGACGGCTTCATCGTGCAGGGCGATGTCTCGGTGGCCGCGGATCGTGAGCGGGTCGTGGCGGAAACGGTGAAGGAGTTCGGCCGCATCGACCTGCTGGTGAACAACGCCGGGGTGGCGCCAAAGGTGCGCGCGGATCTGCTCGACGCGGGCGAGGAAAGCTTCGATCGCCTCTTCGCGATCAACCTGAAGGGGCCGTTTTTTCTGTCTCAGCTCGTGGCGAAGCAGATGCTCGCGCAGGCCCCGGATGCGGAAGGTTTCCGCGGGCGCATCGTGAACATCACCTCGATCTCGGTCTACACCGCGTCGATCAACCGCGGCGACTACTGCATGGTGAAAGCGGGGCTCGCGATGATGACGAAGCTGTTCGCCGACCGTCTCGCGAATGACGGGATCAACGTCTACGAGATCCGCCCTGGCGTGATCGCGACGGACATGACGGGCGGCGTGAAGGAGAAATACGACAAGCTCATCATCACCGACGAGCGCGGCATCACGCCGATCCGCCGCTGGGGCAAGCCGGAGGATATCGGCCGCGCCGTGCGGGCCATTGCGGAAGACCGGTTCCCGTTCTCGACCGGAGCCTGCTTCGACGTGGACGGCGGCTTCCACCTACAGCGGCTGTGAGCACGCGGCAAAGGGTTTAATTTGCAGCAGTGTGCGGCGGGCTCTCCGAGGGCTCGCCGCTTTCGTTCTCGTCAGAATAGGGAGGCCGCGCGTTCGGGTCGCGACGCGGCCATGGGAGGTAGGAGCCGTCGAAGCAGAGCGGGAGGATGAGTTCGCGTTCGTCAACGGCTTGGTCGGCGTCGGCGAGGCGGAAGTCGCCCTCGGGGCCGGCGGACCAGATGGCGCGCAGCTCGCGGGAATATTTGATGGGCTCGCCGTCGAAGTAATCGCGCGGGACGGCGGGGAGATAGGCGGGCACGAGTTCGGCGAGCGAGGCTGGGAATTCGCGATCGTTGGCATCGTGGTAGAGCCGAAGGGCGATCAGCGTTTCGGCGAGGGAGATGCGGGTTTGCTGACGAAGGCGATGGTCGAGGACGGCGCTTAGCGTCGGAAGCAGTCCGTCGTGTGCGAGACGCTTCCCGTCACGGTTAATCCAGTCGTCGTATTGCTCGCATAGAAAACCGTGGGCGGCGGGGCCGGAGAGGGCGAGGGCTTTACGCTCGTCTAGAGGGAGGTCTATGGCCGTGCCCAATCTGGTGGTGTGGGGTATGATGTAGTTAAGCGTTTGATTGGGTTTGAAGAGGAAGGGCAGGCGATAGGTGAATCTTTGTCCGGATGGATGCCCCCAATTCTTTGGCCATTGATCGGGGCGCGGAAGCACGCGGACCAGAAGCTCGGCTTTGCGATACTCGGCGGCGAGCATTTGGGCGAAGGTGTCCGAGGCGGGGCGGGAGACGGTTAAGTGCTCGCGGAGGCGAATGAGATCGTCGGCAGGAGTGCGAGGATCTGAAATCAGTGTGGAGGCCACATCACAGGCGACGGTGTGGATCCTAAGCGAATAAAGATAGTGCAGCGCGTCTCCACGGCTTTGCTCCATGAGGTCTGCGGCATGGAAACAATCGAGGAGGAGTGCGGTGGCGGCGGAATATTCGTTGGAGCGCTGAAGCTGCCGAGAGCGCAAAGCGGCAAGGTATGCGGGGAGATGTATCGTCGGCGGAAGTCCGAGTGTGATTTCGAGGTCTGTAGACAGGGTGAACTGTGCCCTGTGAAAACTTCCTAGTTTGCGAATGGCTTCTATCGCGTGGTCGCGGTCGCGGAGCCATTCGGAGACTTCGACTTCGTCCCAGTTTGCGCCCGACACCGCGTCGTCGAATCCCGCCGTGTCGAATTCATCGATGGGGCCCAAGCGGCGAGTCGCATCGGCAACGAGCAGGTAGGCGTTTTCAGCGTCCGGGATTTGGCGCGGTTCGTAGCGGAGGGCGCTGGTGTCGAGGAGCTCGTCGTCGAAGGAAAAGGCGAGGAGCGTGACAAAGAGGATGACGAACAGGCCGGCGGTGATGCGCCAGGCGTAGCGCCAGACTCGGTTGCGGCCGCCGGTAGAGGAGCGGGGCACCGCGTTGCCGTCTCGGGCGGTCATCGCGGTGTCCGTTCGCAGGCCGATGCCCAGCTGGGCGCGCTTATTTTGCGGACGGCTGGTTTGGCGTCTTCGTGGCTTTGTTCGCGCATATCGGCCGACGGCTTGTTTTTTGCACCCTCTCGGAAGCCTGCCGGCCTCGGCATCGCCATCCCGGGGCGCGCGCGTGGAAGGCGCGCGCCCCTCATCGATCACGCCTCGGGGGCGCTTTCGGCGGCGGCTTGCTGTTCCTCGGTTTCGACGACTTTGGCGATGCTGAGGAGCTTGTCGCCTTCGGCGAGGGTGAGGAGCTTCACGCCTTTGCCGCCGCGGTTGACCTCGCGGATCGT
>CAMLQS010000438.1 GCA_946482165.1 uncultured Verrucomicrobiota bacterium
ATCGCCACGTCGAGCCGGGCGCCTGCCTCGACAATCAGGCGGACGGTCTCGACCGAAGGGGAATGCATGGCGGCGCTCACAAGAACAGGCACACCCGCCGGATCGCGCCGGTCGGGGTTGGCACCGGCGGCCAGGAGCATGCGAACGGCTTCCGAGTCGCCAGTCGCGGCGGCGGCGATGAGCGGCGGATAAGGTATCCCGGGTGCGGAGCCGTCGGGGCAGGCATGGCGGGCGAGGAGTGCCCGCATGATTTCGTGCCGGCGCTGGAAGGCGGCGTAGACGAGCGGAGTTTGTCCGCCGCCGGAGGAGGCCTCGATGTCGGCGCCCGCTTCGACGAGAAGCAGGGCCAGTTTGTCGTTGGACGCTTCGATGGCGTGGTGGAGGGCGGATTTTTTATGCGGATCGCGGTAGGCAAGAAGCGCGGGAGTGATCGAGGTTTTGTCCAACAAGGCGGTGTTGCCGCGCCGAATGGCGGCGACGTATTCGGCGCCGTCGACGCCCGCGTCCCCGGGCATCTCGGCGGGCGCCCCGGCGAGGGCGCGCAGCATGTCGGGTTTGTCCGCGACATAATCGATGATCCGCTTTCGATCAATGAGTCCGGCTTCGAGTTTGGCTCCGGCCGCCGCGAGGATGGCGACGATCTCAGGCCAGTCGTGCTTGATCGCCAGCGAGAGAGGGGAACTTCCGTCCAAGCGGGTGTCGTTCACGCGGAGGGGCTCCGTTTTCCCTGGCGGTCGGAAGGATGCGAGGAGACGGATTTTTTCCAAGGTATCCGGGGGCGCATCGGCGCCGTGCCGTTTTTGTTCTCCGGCGATGGACTTCTCCACGCCGGCGAGGTTTCTCTCCATGCGGGCTTTGGCCGCGGCATCGGTGGACCGGGCGATTTGCTCGCGCAGCCCGACGAGCAGTTTCCTCCTTGATTCCTCGGATCGCAAGGCGGCCCTCGCGCGCATTTCGCGGGCCGCCGCTTCGTGTTCCCGGCGTTCTTCATACTCGTCGAGGAGGATAAAAAATCCCTCGGGGAGGTCGGCGGCGAAATCCCATCCGGCTTCCACCATCAGGCGCACGAGCTCCGTGTCCCAATGTTTGATGGCCAGCGCGAGCGCGGAAGGCGGCGATCCGTAGACATCCGGTCTCCATGAATCGCGTGCGACGTGTTCTTCTTTCAGCAGGGAAAGCGCGAACGCCGTCTGGCCCTGGTGCAGGGCGTGGTAGAGCGCGACGTTTCCTGCCGTGGAAGCGCGGAGGTCGCCTGGCCACGGTTTTTTTGCGATCCCCGGCCGGGCGGCGAGAATCGCCCGGGCGTAGTCGATCCGGCGGGCTTTGATCGCGGCGATGAAAGGGACTTCGTCGCTTGGCAACCGGTCGAGAGGATCCGCGCCAGCCGCAAGGAGAGCGGCGACTAGGGCGATGTTCCCGTCTCCCTGCACCGCGGCGCGCAGCCGCGCGTTTTTCTCGGATTGGGCGAGCGTGGCCAGTTCCGCCGCCGACGGAGTCGGAGTCTCGACGGCCGGAGTCGGTGGCGTCGGAGCGTCGGGCAACTGCAACGCTCCGGCGATCGCCGGGGTTGCGACGAGAATGAGGCTGAGCAAGCGCGGGAAAGGCGACATGGGGAAATGGGAATGTTTCAACGCCTCGTGGGCGAGGGAGGCGGGTTGGGCAGCTCGGGCGCGGGCGAGTTTTTGACCGCGGAAGTGGGCAGGCGATGCGATGCGAGCGGATCATCCGCGGTCTTGCTGCGTGGCAGCCGCTCAAGGATGGAGCGGAGCCGGGCTTGAACCGTTCGGTCATCCGGGTATGCCTCGATAAAAGTCGGAATCCAGCCGGTCAGTCCTCCGTTCGGCGGAGTCTCCATGCGGTCTGGACGGAAGCGTGCGAAGAGCGGCAGCGCGACCTCGAGGATCGTGAAACTGTCTTCGTCCGGGGTATGCACGCAGTGAAGCCAGCGCTCGAACAGATTCTGATGGTGTTCCAGCTCCGAGATGGGCATCCGCGCTACGAGGGGCGCGGCGCGAGCGGCGCGAGCACGATAACCCGGCGTTTCCCGAGGGCTGTAGATAAACGAGGCCTCCAAGAGGCGCAGGTCGTAACGGTCGTCCGGCAGGCGCCAGAAATGTTCGGCGAGGCGGATGTAGTCGAGCCCGATGCCGATCCGACGCCGCTGCGCATCGGCCTGAACCGGATGGTCGCGCTGTCCGAAGACATCCGCGGGAAGATCTCGCAAGCTGGAGTGGATGCGAAGTTCCTGAATTTCACGGTCCAGCGGTTCCAGAAACGCCGCGAGTTCGAGCAGGCGCGTGGAAATCGAGGGCCCTCCGGAATCGGGGCGGGCTGCGACGACAGCCGTCAAGGCTCGCGCTTCCGCGACGAGTTCGCGGGCAAGCTGGCGTCGCTCAGCCTCCGCGGCGGGGGCTTCGGCGGCGACGGCCGGGCGAGGCGGCAGGGAAAATAGAACGCGGCGCATGCTCGCGGCTATCATCGTGGCGTCGCCCTCGGCTACATGAAGCTCAGCGTGTCCCGAGCCGGTCCAGATCCAGAATCGGAGGCGCAAGGTGCTATCTCCGGGGGCCTCGAGTCGTCCCCACAAAAAGGCATCGGCCACCGCGGAGACGGGAACGCAGGCGTGTTCGTCGACGAAACCCGACGCGCGCAAGAGCCCCTCTCCGCGCGGGGCGTCGGGTTGGAGCGATCCGAGCAAGCGCCAATCTTCCGGCCGATCTCCCTTGGAGAGCGCGTCGGCGAGAGCTTGTTCGACCAAGCGGGAGACATCGGTGGCGAGGCCGGTGCCTTCGGGATGAATAAAAAGCAGCGCGGCGGCACGGGGACCGGCTCGGCTTGCTCGGACCGAAAAAGCGTCGTCGAGGGCTTGGCGGGCGGCGACGAGGACTGCGGCGAGATCTCCGGCCGGGGGATTGCGAAACCAGCGCGCCCGGGGCCGCAGGCGCAGGCTCGCTTTGCGAACGGCCATCGGCTCGGCCCGAAGGGCGTCGACGACCTCCACATGGAGGGCGGGCCGCTCGAGCGATGCGTCGGGACGCAGGACGAGGATCCAATCCGCGCCGAGCAATCGTCCGCGGACAACCGAAGCGGATGTGTCGGAGACGCCCGGCTGGTTGAGCGCCCATTCAGCCTCGATAGCCGCGAGTTGAGCCCGCTCGACCATAGTCCAACGCGGATCGTCGGACAGCGCGGCGAGCAGCACCGGGGTGAGCGATTCGCCGAGGGCTTCCTGGCCGTCGAAGAATTCCCAGCCGATCGGGGCGATGGCGAGACGCACGGCGGCTTTCCCCTCTGCCAAGGCTTGATTGGAGAAAAGGCAGAGAAAAAGCGAAGCGAGCCACCGGAGCAGGGACCCGGTGTGGCGAAGGATCGGCATAAGGTGGCGAAGGGACATCGCCTGTCACCTGACCAGCGCGGGCACGAGGCGGTCGGCGAGTTTGAGCGCGGCGGCTTCGAGGGCTTTTTTGCCGGCGACGTGCTCGGCGATGTCGACGGCGA
>CAMLQS010000439.1 GCA_946482165.1 uncultured Verrucomicrobiota bacterium
GGGAGGACGAGGGGGGCGGCCCGGCCGTCGGCGACGAGGGGGAAGGCGGGGGCCGTGGCGGAGGCGGCGGAGTCGGAGCCGAGGAGGACGACGGGCGAGGCCCAGGCGGGCAAGGGGAGAAGAAGGGCGACGAAAAAGAGGATGCGGCGGCGGAGCATGGCGGGAATGGGAAATCAGGCGGCTGTGTCCGGGGTGGAGGTTTCGCGGGCGCGGAGCAGGGTTTCGCGGTATTGGCGCGGGGTTTGGCCGAGCCGGCGTTTGAAGGCGTGGTGAAAATGGGGCGTGCTGACGAAGCCGGCGCTCGCGGCGATCTCCGCGACGGAGGGCCCGGGATGGGCGAGCAGGCGGCAGGCGTGCGCGATGCGGCGATGGAGCAGCTCCTCGGTGAGCGTCGAACGCAGATGGGTTTGCAGAAGCTGTTGCACGGTGCGGGGGGAAACGCCGACCGCGGCGGCGAGTTCCGGGAGGACGAGCGGACCGTGATGGTGGCGGTCGAGATGAAGCAGGATCGCGCGGAGCGTCGGGTGCTCGACCGCGACAAAGTCGGTGCTGCGGCGGGTGGCGACGCCCCGGGGCGGGAGGGTGACGCGGGTGCCGCGGGCGGCCCGGCCGGCCATGATGGCCTCGAGCAGTTCCGCGCCGCGGGCGCCGACCTCCTCCAGCGGGTGGCGCACGCTGGAAAGCGGCACGGTGGAGGTTTCGCAGATGAGCGGATCGTCGTCGACGCCGAGGATGTTGATCTCCTCGGGAACGAGGCGTCCGAATTGGAGGGCGGCGTCGAGAATGTGGCTGGCCTGGAGATCGTTGAAACAGAAGACGGCAAGCGGGGCGGGCAGCGGGGAGAGCTGGGCGTGGAGGCACGCCAGCTCGGCGCTCCAGTCGAGCGCGGCATCGTCGCTGCGCGGCGTGGCATCGATTTCGACCAAGGCGTGTCCGCGGGCGGCGAGCGCGGCGGCAAAGGCGTCGCGACGCTGATCGCTGGCGGCGGAGTCTTGTTCGCCGTAATAAACGAAGTGCCGGTGGTGACGCTCGAGCAGGTGTTCGGCGGCGAGGCGACCGATGGCGGCGTTGTCGCCGATGACGCGGGCGCCGGGGAAGTCGGCGGGATTGGAGCAGAGGTTGACCACGGGCACGCCGCTGCGGAGGACGGAGTCGATGAACGCGTCGCCAAAGGTGTCGGCGATGAGCACGCCTTGCAGGGCGGAGAGGCCGGCGAGCGGGCTGTCCCCGAGATGGAGCCGGAGGCTCAGGTGCCAACGCCGACGCCCGGCATGCCGCGCCACGGCCCGATGAATGATCGGGTTATAGCGATGACGGAAGACGAGGAGGACGTGGGGCAGGGGCATGGCCGCAACGAGGCTTGCGCGATAAAGGACAAATTAAGAGGCGGGGTTACGTTTAGATGCAGGCTTCGGGGCGGTTTACAGTTCAAAAACGGGGGAAATTGCGGGACGGCGAACAGGGAGTGCGTTCGTTCGGTCGGAAGTGGCGGTCGTTGCTTCCGTGAACTCGCGGCGGGCCCGGCGTGTCCCGCCCTACCTAAACCGATTCTTATCGGCCGAGGTTATATTCGAATTCCCCTATCGTTGGTTTATCCCCGACGGGCGCCAGTCGGGGGCTTCGCTGCGGAAGGGATAGGCGGGCCAGCCCTCGGCGTTGACGAGGTTGGGTTGGGCGGTCTCGTGCCAGGCGAAGCGGACCTGTTTGGGTTCGGGCACGGAGGCGCTGGAGACGACGACGATGCCGGCATCGGAGCCCTGGCCTTCGATCACGGCTTCGGCGGGGACAAAGACGCCGTCGATGCCGGCGAGCTCGAAGTGCGAGAGCGGTTGGCCGTCGCGGCTTTTCAGGCCGGTGGCGGAGGAGGTGCGGAAGCGGACGAGGGCCGTGCCCTCGCGAACCTCGAGTTTTTCGAAAATGGGGCCGGCGTGGACGAGACCGGTGCGGCCGTAGGTGTCGGCGAGGGCGAGTTTGGCGAGGCGCTCGGCGACGGGGCGTTTTTGCGTGGGGTGGATGTCGCGCAGGTTGTGCGCGTGGTCGAGGATGGGCACGAGACCGGTGCGCGGGATGCGTGTGGCGAGGGCTTGCGCCTCCCAGAGCTCGGGGAGCGCGGTGACGGAGTGCGGGAGCTTGTCCTTCTCGCGGCGTGAGTAGGCGTAGGGCGCGAGTTGCACGGAGTAGAAAGGTAGATCGGGGCGGCCCCACGCGGCGCGCCAGGAGGCGACGAGCGCGTCGTATTTGTCGGCGTAGCGGAGGCCGTCGTTGCCTTCGACGATGTTGGACTCGCCCTGATACCAGAGCACGCCGCGGAGGGCGAAGGGCGCGAGCGGACGGACCATGGCGGCGTATTGTTTGCCGGGGGCGAGGCCGTCGATGAGCAACGGTTCGGCTGCGGCCTCTTTGGCAAAGGCGGGGTGGCCGGCGTAGCCATCCGGAGGAGTCCAGACCTCGATGCGGGTGCCGCCCCAGGCGGCTTGGAGGATGCCGACGGGCACGCCGAGTTCGCGGTGGAGCTCGCGGGCGAAAAGGAAGCCGACGGCGGAGAAAGGCGCGATGGCGTCGGCGCGGGCTTCTTGCCAGCCGGAGCTGACGACCTCGGGCGGCTGGAGTTTTTTCTCGGCGCGGAAGAGGCGGATAGCGGGGAAGCCGGGGCCGGCGATGTCCGCGGCGAGGGCGGCGTCGGTTTTCGATGCGGCGGGGATGTTTTTGTAGTCGAGGCCGGCGGCGTATTCCATGTTGGACTGGCCGGAGCAGAGCCAGACCTCGCCGACGAGAATGTTGCGAAGCACGAGCGTGTTGGTGCCGGAGGCGACGAGTTCGCGCGGTTCGGCGGAGGCGGGGAGCGGATCGAGGTCGACGCGCCAGGCGCCGGCGGAGTCGGCGGTCGTGCGCTTCTCCTGGCCGGCGAAGCGCACGGTGACGGCCTCGCCGGGAGCGGCGCGGCCCCAGATTGGCACGGGGAGGTCGCGCTGGAGGACGACGTTGTCGCCGAGGACGCGGGGAAGGGAGACCTCGGCGCGCGTCGCGGCGAGCGAGGCGAGGAGGCCGACGAGGAACGCGACGGGGCGACCGAGAGAGGCGGGACGCATGGGAGAGGGGATGGGGCGCAGGATGCGCTTCGAGACGTGCGGAGGGAGGCGAAAGCGTGGGAGAACGTTTTCGCCTTCGTTGGGAGGAGTTGGCTGGAGTCGACGCGTTGGATAACGAGTAGATGATGGCCCTCCTCCGTTTCGCACCCCATCTTCGATAAGGTCGCCATGTTAACATCTCTACTTTCGGCCCGGAAAACACGGTCGTCCTTCGTCGTTCTTGCCTTGGCGGCCGTGGCACTTGGCCTCTCCGGCTGCGTGTCCCGGCAGTTTTTGCAGGATCCGGAGGTGCGGGCTCGCTCGTTCACGCCTCACTCCGACCGATACATCGGGTTCACCAACGTCAGGGACTATCTCGCGCCACGCGTCGCTTTGCTCGCCACCGGCGAAGGGCTTCCCCC
>CAMLQS010000440.1 GCA_946482165.1 uncultured Verrucomicrobiota bacterium
AGGCCGAGCAGACGGGCGGGTTTGAAGGTGGCGAGAGAGACCTCGCCCGCTTTGCCGGCGGCGATCAGGATGGTGAGATTGCGCCAGACGCGGCCGCGTTTGAGCGCCCAATCGCGGCGCTCCCGCCACCCGTCGGCGGTCCCGATGGTGTTGAGGATCTGAATGTCGTTTCGGTCCGAGGGGCTGTGCGATTCCCTCCGGCGGTCCTTGGTCCGTCGAACCAGCGGCATCTCGACCCACGTCCACTTGGGGAATTGTCTGCCATGCTCCAGCAGCCGGAAGGGCACCGGATAAATGCGGACCCAAGAACCGTCTTCCCGCAGGCCGGCGGTGCAGACCAGCTCGATGTGGGTTTGGGAGAGCGTCGGATAGGTCTTAACCGTTATCAGAATGCGCTCCCGGGGCATGGGAAGCGATTTACAAATGCTTGGGTGAAAAAGGCACGCCAAATTCCCGCTCCAGCGCCTTGGCCACGCAATGGCGGTGACATTGGCAGGGCTCGGCCTCGTAGCAGGTGAGGGCGGCCCGGTGGCCTTCCTTCACCCACGCGCCGATCTTGGCCAGAGCCGCGCCCTGCTTCGGCAGGTTGTCGCGCTCATAGATGGAGAAAAGCGTGTCGTAGTCGGCCTGGGTGTGGAGTTCGCGACGTTCCTCCGAGGAGATGCCGAGCTCGGGCAGGTGCTCATAGCGGATGCCGACGCCTTCGCAGCCCTTGGAGAGCGTGCCCTTGGAAAAGCCGTATTTTCGGCTGAGCGGATTGCGGCGGACGTCGCAGAGCAGGGTGACGCCGGACGTGAGAAGTTGGTTTAGGTAGCCTTCGAGGGTGCGGCCCTCGTAGCCGATGGTGCAGACGCCGGGCGCGGCGGAAGGCGGACGGGCGGCCTCGATGGCGGCGCGGGCGGCGGGATCGGTGGCAAAGAGTCTCGCGGCCATTTCGCTCCGGGTGGCGTGGTAGGGATGGCGTCGATACGCCTCGGCCACGAGCGCATCACCGCGCAGGGAGGCGTGGCGGCGGGCAAAGCCATCCATGCCCATGCGGACCATCGGCGGCACTTTGGCGGCGGTGCGGGCGGCGGGGGTGAGTTTCCATGCGCGCTCTTCCTCGGCGAGCAGCCCGCGTTCGATGAGACGGCGTTTGTCGGCGTAGGAGGTGAACGAGAAGCCGCCGTATTTGTAGGGCACGAATTCGTAGGCGGGCTCCGTCGTCTCGACCTCGCGGCAGTAGAGGAAGAGGAGCTTTTGGAAGTCCAAGGCGCCGACTTCGCCGCCGAGGGCGTCGACGAGGGCAAGGAGGCGTTTTTGACGGTCGAAAAGCATGGGCGAATTTTACGAGCGAAAGCTTTTGCGCCGCAAGCTCCCGCCTGCGTGGCGTTGGATCTCAAATCTCAATTGACCAATTCGGTTATTCTCGGGGGAGCCGCGCGGTCCGCAAGCGCTCGGTCGATGGCCGCCGATCCACAGCTGATCAATCAATCGACCACGTTTGTTTGGCCAGTTCGACGAGCCGATCATGGCGCTTTTTGATCTCAGCTGCGGTCCATTCCGATCTGTCGCAAACCTCCTTGGTTATATCGAAGGACACCTTCTTGTTCCGGTCACTGTAGATCTTCTTCTTTCGGTCGAAATCGTAATACTGTGCTTTGTAGTTTTTGTGCCCGCAAAGCAGGGCAAGATTTCCGAGGCGATGGAGCCATAGCTGATGCAGTTCTACTGTGAACCGGTCCTGCCAATAGGCGTCTTTCAGGGACTGTGGCAACACGTGCTCGATAGTCAGGCGTCCGCTATAGGCTTTTGTCACCGATTCATCCTGATCGGCTTCCTCAAGGCGGAGCAGCACGGCGGCATCGAAGGGCTTTCCGTAAACCTCGCCTGCGATAAGACTGAGAAACTCTTCGTTTTGAGCGTTCTTTTTAAAGATCTGCCGCACCTCTTCCGCCGTCTTTCCTTCGTTGATGGCGCTGATGAGTTGGTAATACACGGTCAGCCGAGCGGTGCGGCCGAGCCGCCGCACCCAGTTTTGCATGGTGATTTTTTCCAATAGCCCGGCGAATTCGGATTCGGGCAGGTTAGTGACCGGTTTGTTCAAAAAGGCGAGCAGCGGGGGGATCCATTCGTCGTATTCGACCCTGGATAATGCACGGAGAGCGCGAAGCGTTGCGGCCTCGGTGAAGTCGGCGTCGACGATCTGCATGTAGTTGTCCGCCGATTTGATGACCGCGTCGAGAAACACGAAGGGGCCGCCTTCGGTGCCGCGAATGAGCGGTTCGATTTCCTCGTGCAGCGATCCCCGGGCCTTTGAAGCGACTAGCGCGGTGCGATGGTGGCCGAAGAAGGCGTCGAGTCGTTCGATGCCAAGCGACTCCTCCAATTCGAGCCAGCGTTCTTCCAGCTCCTCGCTGCGGCTTGCATGTCCGCCCAAGAGGCTGAACAATGAGTTCTTTATAAGATCGGCATTGGAGAGCGACATGCCGCGAGCGTTTAGGACGTTGAAGAGGCGGTAGGCGGATTGCCACGACTGGGTCGTCACAAAAACGACATAGACCTTCGACAGGAGATAATTGGCGAAGAGCTTGAGGACGAGCTGACTCTTTCCATCGCAGAACGCATCCACGGTCTCCATGTTCTCCACCAGATGGCGCTGCGGGGCGTTGATTGATTCTCGGTCTTTCGGTGACAAGGGCTGGGATTCGAGGACGTGCTTTCGAAAGAACCCTTGATCAGTCCTTCGGAGGATGAGCCGGGCCGTTTCGGCTTCCCCGGTCAGGACGTTGCGCGGGAGGATGCGCTTGCCTAGTTCCGCCTTGGCTGCCTCGTCGGTGATTCGGTCACGCAGGCGCGCGAGAATCAGGTTGAGGGTGGTCAATCGTTGTTGGCCGTCGACTACGTCGTAGCGCCGATCCCGCTCTTTCTCGATGGTGATGAGAGATCCGATGAAATACTCGGTGTCCTTCGCTTCGTAGGCCTCCCACACGTCGTCCAGCAGCTGTTGGGCATTCTCCTTCGCCCATGAATACGGCCTTTGATAGGGAGGAATTTCGTAACAGGTTTGCTCGGTGAGGATATTGGAAACGGTGCGTTCTTCGGCTTTCATAAGGTGAATTAAACTGCGATTTCACCGCTCAAGAGGGGTGGTTGCGGGCGGTGCGGAGTTTTTGGTGTTAGACGCTCAGGTTGTCCCACTGCGCATGGATGGAGCGGGCGATTTCGCGAACCCCCTGTTGGAACTCCGGGGAGAACGGAAATCGGGACGCCAGCAAGGATGGCGGTATCGAGCTTCTTCGTGCCGTGGGACGCTTCCGTGGCGCGCTCGCGAACTCTTCTCGTTGAGGTTGGAGAGGGGGGCGGCGTGGGAAGCGGAGGCGGCGGGCGGCATGCGCGAAGAAGGCCCAGGCTGGGGGCGGGCCGGCGCGCGGGGCAAGTGCGACGGATCGGTGGTGCATAAAGAAGCCCGGGC
>CAMLQS010000441.1 GCA_946482165.1 uncultured Verrucomicrobiota bacterium
CATCAGGATATTCCAGAACGTAGGGCGGAGCATATTTTTCCAAGGTCGAGCCAGTTTGAACATCCACCACGCCGCTGCGTTTCAAGCGAATGCGCGTGTCACGCTGATATTTAGAAGTGTAATTGATGGTAGTTTTGGTGCGGCCGTTGCCGATCGCCGCATGTGGGGTGGGGAAGCTTTCTTTCCTGAAAGTATAGCCGCCGCCACTAGGCATGGACACATCGATGTCTCCCGGATCGGCGGTCTCAGACGAAAAATTTGTAACGGTGAGGGAACTGGCCCAGTTCCACGACCAATCGGAACTGAAATTCCCGTAGGTGTAAGCGCTTGGCTGCATGGTCTCCCGTTCGTTGTAACTGATAGTCACAACATGGGGCGCGCCCAGCGGAGGATGGTATTCGATCGGAGTATCGGTTATGTTCAGGCTCACCAACATCGAGGTGATCGAGTATCCAGCCATGCGGGGATTATTCCCGCCCTCGGGACACTCCGGGCATCTCTTGTCATTGGCCGTTGTGGCTTGGGCATCGTGGGGATTGCTAAAGCCTCGGCCCCGGATCGATGTCTGCTCGGTTCCTGCCGCCTCCACCCAGCCATCGGGCAGAGCTGCGGTCGCCGGGATCAAAAAGTAGCCGCTTGCTTCTTCCTCAAGAGCGGAGGCACTCATCAGCGTGCGACGGTTTTCCCCGAACGTTGGATCCTCCACCATGAATCGGTCGCCACTGCGCTCGGTGATCGCGGCGTAATGTCCGATCTTCCAGTGCACAACCGCGGGCACTATAATCGCAGCGTTTGGTCTGACCCGTTTCACGGCCCGAACGGGGAAGTTGGCTTGTGCGCCTAGCCCGACCAATTCCTGAAGGGAAAAGCCGTTGTCAGGCGAATCGGCTTCGAGGAGTGCTTTGGCCTGAAACTTGGACGAGTTCGTGGCGATCCCGGCGTTGTAGAGCGCCATGGATCCACATCGGAAAGACATTCCTGGACGGTGTTTCATCGTCCACAGGCCGCCCTTCGCTTGGGCCAGCAACTCCGTTGTGTTTGCGGCCGTCGCTTTTGCCGCCTCTTCCTTTTCGAAGAAATCCGCGAGCTCGTTCTGGCGTCCCACCCGGGCAAGCATCTTGGCATAATGGGCCCCGGCTAGAGCGTGCACCCCAGCGCCCTCTTCGCGTTTCTTCGTCAGACGGAATGCCTGCTCGTAGGCCTCCAAGGCGCGCGAATACCGGCCTTGGTCATACCATGCGCGGCCTAGGCCGACCAAAAGGCTGGGGGTCCACGCCGAGCGCGGATATTGGCGGGCGTAGGATTCCAGCCCAAAGAGGTCTTGTCGGTCGCTTTGCGACAGATAGGCGGCTATCGCCGCGGCCAATCCTCGGGTATCGGCGGGGTCTGGAGTCCCTACCGGCTGCAAGATCTCAGGAAGAATCTGAGGGATATACGCGGGCGGCGTTGCGCTACCAGCGGCCATATCGACGCCAGCGGGCGCCTCGGCTTGGGCGTGAGGAGCCAGCACACCGGCCAAGGCAAGGGATACGAAAAAAAGTTTAACGGAGGCGGACATGATGCTATAAAAATCGTTAGTAGATGCGGACGGCCGTGCCCGGTGTCACAAGGGTCATGTTCAGAAGCGACGTATTTGGTGGCTCGCTGAGCGTGGAAGAGGTCGGAGCGTAATCCCACCCGTCTTTAACGCCATCGCCGTCCGTATCTTTTACTCCATTGATGGTGCCGGCTATGGATTCTGCGCCGTCGGGCAGGCCATCACCGTCCGAATCGATCATCTCGGAAGAGCTGAGGGCGGTGCCATGGGCGATGATGGAATCTACTCCGGATTGAACATGAATTGATTCGAATCCGGGCGTTGCGCGATGCCGGTAGTAAACGTCTAGGTAGCCATTATAATCTGTGGACATGACCACGGAATCGGTGCCGCCAGCCAGCGCTGAGGGAGTAGCGGCCAAGCGCATGGAGGGATCGCTTGTTCCAATGTAAACAGTGGGAGAGGGGGGGAGGACGCGAAGCCTCAATGAATATGCTGCGTTGGTGCCTGATTCACCGGCTTGGTTGTCGCCGGATAATATCGAGAGTGAGTATGAGTTCGCGTTGGTGGGCGAATCGCGGTCACTATCGGCAAGATCGTTTACTAGGTCGCCGTCGGCGTCGGTTGCGGTCGGCGAAGAGCCATAATAGTATTCTTGAATATCGAGAAGACCATCCCCATCATAATCTTGATAAGCAGCTTGGCTGAGGCTTCCGAAGTGAAATGTCTCCCAATTGTCGGACATTCCATCTGCGTCGGTGTCTGCTGGGTTGTTTTTTAGTGAAAGCGCGATAGGGACTACGCGGCTCATGCTGAACCCTAATTGAGGGCCTGCGAGGCCCCAGCCCCACAGCGTGCCATTTGATAAAATCGCATAGCTGTTCCAGTCGGAGGCCGCAATTTTTGTCACGGTATTTATGGAGGATATAGTCTGTGGGCTAAATTTATCTATGGTGGTGCCGTCACCTAGTTGCCCGAAATTGTTGTATCCCCAAGATATAACGGAGCCTGCTTGGGTAAGCGCAAGGAAATGCATGCTTCCTGCGGCGATCATTTTCACGTTGATGGCTGGAGCCGGGATTATCGTCGGAGTAGAGTTGTCGGTCCAAGTGTATACTCTATTCCGCAGATTTGGAGTGGGGTGATCTGGACCAGTTAGTGCTATGAATTGATTAAATCGCCCAGCGATGGAAATGACGTTAGAAAGGCCTTGGATTTGGGTGGGCAGGTTCTGATCATGCCACTGCCAGACTGTTCCATCGGCTTTGAGGGCGACGTTTTGACTGTAATCGTTTATGATTGATACAATATTTGATAAGCCCGGCACAGGGACAGGCGATTCGGTCTTAAATGGACCCGGTTCGACGGCTCCATGAAGTGTCCCCCATTGGAAAACAGTTCCTGTGTTGCTTAAACCTAACGAGTAGTTTTCGGAGACGTTCATTCCGGTTAGGGCGGAGTTCGGCACAGCTGCTGCCATGAACGATTCATTGTGAACTATCTGACCAAATGGAACCAAGGGGCCGATATTTGGAAATTCTGCGGTTGTGCCCGTTATGCCGGTTGCTCCAGACCATCCGTCAAATCCTCCACCAAAGAGTGTATTATCCGCTACAATTATGGAATATGCTTCTCCGAGCGCGATATAGGGCAGAGAGTGGGTGGGGATTGGCCAATCCAAGGGACGCATGGGGCGGAAAATATCGCCAAAAGTGGCGGGATTTACGCCGAGCGCCCCAAAATCGTTCCGCCCAAATACGTAGCTTTGCCTGTTATTCCGGACCGCTGCGGCGCCTGAGCCGCCGCCAAAAATTTCCTGGATGTTTTTGCTGTCTCGAATTTGAACTGGTTTTGTTGCTGATAGGCTTGATTGATGGTAAGGCCCAAAGGCA
>CAMLQS010000442.1 GCA_946482165.1 uncultured Verrucomicrobiota bacterium
CCCATCCAAACCCAACTCCGCGGGGATAGAGACGCCGGGCCCGGCGCATGAGCAGCATGGCGAGCTCTGCGAATAGTGCGTCCGCACGTTTTTTGTTGGCATAGGCCAAGTTGCAACGCTTGACCGTGCCTCGAATACCCGAATGGCAGAGCAGTCGCGGCCGCGAGCCCAAGCAGGCCTCGATGTCGCGAAGTCCTTCCCGATAAGTCATTTGCGCGAATACCATCACGGTAAAACAATCGTAGGCCGACAGCCTCGGCGTCTCTCTCGCCATCGGGTGTCGATCCGCGCAACGACGAAACTCATTGGGATCCAGGCTATCGAGGATCTGGGCCAGAACAGTGCGTCCGTGATTCATGTCGCCAATATGTGGCGATCAGTGGGGCCGCGAAATCAAATCTAGGACACGCCATTTTATCGGTTTAAATTTGATAATAAACAACTAACGAATCTTCGGAGTCGCCTTAGTCAGACAGGCGCGGGCTCGGCCCCATCGTCGTCGGCGGGCGGGCGGGCGGCTAGATTGCTCACCCTCTGGGTGAGCTTCGTTTGGCGGAAAAGACGGCGGCATCACCCAGCCATACAATCACCTCCGAGGTTTTTGCCACGTTTCTATCGCCGGATTTAGGTTTACGTGAAAATCCCTCGAGTGTTGTCCAATCAAGGGATAGTCCGTCTAGGTCCGGGCGCGTTTACCTGACCTGTTATACGCAAATATAAACACGTATGAAGCTCCCTCGAACTCCATCAGGCCATTTGGCCCTGATTATTGCACAAGTCTTTCTTGTGTTCGCCTCACCCTTGGTGAGCCATGCCAGCTTCCCATTGGCCACCTTTCCGCTCCTTCGCGACGAGGACAACAGCGCCGATTTTACCGCTTTGACCGGTTTGATTATAAATCCCAACGGGACGGTCTTGGAGTGGGTGCACGGAAACGGCATTCACCGCGTTCCCGGACTCTCCAGTATCGTCGCCGTCTCCACTGGAGGCGGGTTCAACATGGCTCTGCGGGCGGATGGCAGCGTCTGGACCTGGGGCAACAACACGGTCGGCCAGCTTGGCTTGGGCGATTACGAGCATCGGAGCACGCCCGTCAAGATACCTGGACTCCAAGACGTCGTCACGATTAGCGCCGGCCGCGCGCATGCCTTGGCACTTAAGAGCGATGGCAGCGTCTGGGCCTGGGGAGCCAACTTCGATGGCGAAGTCGGCAATGGCCAGTTTTCCTACCCGCGTTATTGGCCGCCTGCGGATCCGACGGGCGTGCCGGTCCACACCCCCCATCAAATGGTCTCCTCCGGTATGGTTGGCATCTCTGCGGGATACAGTTTCAGCCTGCTGGTGAGGTCGGATGGCACGGTGTGGGGCTGCGGTTCAAACGATTCGGCTGAATTGGTTCACTCGACTGCCCGCGGCGAATACATCGTCCGCATCTATACTTTGCCGGTGCAGGTGCCGGGCTTGTCCAATGTGGTGAAGGTGGCGGCCGGACAATTGTCCTCCGTCGCGCTCAAGGCCGATTCTTCGGTGTGGGCGTGGGGCGACAATTCCGAAGGCACGATCGGAGACGGGAGCGAGCACCAGGAACTTATCTGGAGTCCGGATAGCAATGAATACATCGCCGTGGGCAGAATCGTTCCCCCGCAACCTGTCCCGGGAATGACGGGCGTGACCAAGATCGCCGCTTCGCAATTTTCGGTCATGGTTCAGAAGACCGATGATACCCTTTGGGCTTGGGGTAACGAGGCGGGTGTTATGAATTATTACTCCGAAACCATTGGAGGCTATATTCTTGGCGGACGGAACACGCCTGTCCAAGTGGCCGAGGCGACTCAGGCGCGAGTCTTGGCGGGATCTCCGAGCGGTTCAGCGATTGCCGCCGGGTTCCCCAGTCCCGGACCGAGCGCGGATTTCCGAATAATGGAAATGGATCCGTGGAACGCGGGCGAGCCGCCGCCGACCACCCCGCCGCGCCTGCGCAGCGGATCGTTCTCCGTTCCCTTGGGCCTCTACGAATCGGACAAGTTATTCCGTATGCAGCTGTTCACCGGACCGTATATGTATGCGTTGGACGATACGAGCACTGTGTTCGCATGGGGCGGTTACTATACCGCGACGCCATCCCCGCTTTCCGCGCCCTCGAATGTGGTCAGTCTCAACTCGGGGGCAAACAGCTACGTCGCCCCCTACGGCAACGCCAACGTCCTGAGCATCGGCCTGCTCGGCGGCGGCGATCTGATAAAATGGCGTCCTTACCTAAGCGCCTCCATGCCGGCGATAGCGCCGACTGGGATACAGGGGATAAACGACGTGGTCGCCTTGGCCGGAGGGCAGAGCAGCGCGTCCTACGCGCTCAAACGCGACGGCACCGTTTGGATACTGGCTGGCACCGGCCCCACGCCGACGCAGCAGGGCAACATCGCGTCATCGACTCCGTATTTCACTCCTTATGTCGACACGAGCAGCCTAGGGACCGTGCAGCAGATCGCGGCGGGCAAGTCCTTCGGCCTCGCTTTGAAGAAGGACGGCACGGTCTGGGGTTGGGGAAGCAACCTTTACGGAGCGCTTGGGAATTATGCGGTTTCCCATCTTTCGGTTCCCTCGCAGATCGCCGGGATCAACAACGTGAAATCGATCTATGCCGGAGGCAACATGGTCCATGTAATCAAAAGCGATGGGACCGTGTGGGCTTGGGGCACGGGTTATCCGGGCAACGGACAGATGATGAACAATCAAAAGATACCCACTGAAATTACCCAGTTGGAGGGGACGGTGTCGATTAACTGTAATCCGACCGCAAACGGAAATGCCTACGCCATCGACGGTAATGGCCGGGTCTACTCTTGGGGCCCCAGCAATCCTTACGGGACTTTGGGCTTGGGACCGGTGAACTCCGCCGCACTTCCGACCCCGATTCCCGGTTTGGAAAACGTCGTCGAGGCCTGCATGACCAACATCGTCGGATTTTTCCGGCTGGAGAACGGATTGCTCTACTCCTGCGGGGGCAATCAAGGCGTCGGCCTCCTTGGCACTGGAGTGGTGAATTCCTCGATCTCGTATTCGCCGGGGGCGACTCTGTTTTGAGTGACGTGGTTTGCCGATCCTCTTCCGCACGTCGGAAGATCGGCGCGAGTCTAACCTGAACACCGAAATCGACCTCCATGGGCCTCCGCCCGTGGAGGCTTTTCTTTTTGGCACTGATCGGCCGAAGACGGCGCGGATGGCGCGGTAAGGGGAAGGTTCTTCCGGTTTTCCAGTGGGCAGATGAATTGCAGCTAAGGATGAGGCACTTCAGTGAATGCCAACCCCCGACGGAAATTCGACGCAACTACCTGAAATCGAAGCAACTGAGTGAACCATGACGGTCAATATGGTTT
>CAMLQS010000443.1 GCA_946482165.1 uncultured Verrucomicrobiota bacterium
GCTTGCGGTGCAGCACGCGGACGGCTTCAACGGAGCCGCGCTCGTGAGAGCGCGGAGGGATGGTCGGTGAATCGAAGGCACGACGCCGACGACCTGCTTCAACGGAGCCGCGCTCGTGAGAGCGCGGAGGGATGATCGCAACGACACCCCGGGCAAGGTCCCTCGTCGGGCTTCAACGGAGCCGCGCTCGTGAGAGCGCGGAGGGAATCCCAACGCCTACGCCGTCACTGTCACCCTTTGGGCGGGCTTCAACGGAGCCGCGCTCGTGAGAGCGCGGAGGGCGAACAGCGCCGCGATCCGCGGCCTGGCCATCGGCCCGCTTCAACGGAGCCGCGCTCGTGAGAGCGCGGAGGGCCTCCCGAAGACGACGACCTCGGCGCACTCGCCGATGCTTCAACGGAGCCGCGCTCGTGAGAGCGCGGAGGGGAAGGAGAGCGTAATCAAGGCGCTCGCCCGCGCCGCCTGGCTTCAACGGAGCCGCGCTCGTGAGAGCGCGGAGGGCGGGTAATACACGCCCGCCAATCCGCGCCAAAATTGCTTCAACGGAGCCGCGCTCGTGAGAGCGCGGAGGGCACTGTCGTCCTGCCCGGCAACTCTTCCACTGGTGTGCTTCAACGGAGCCGCGCTCGTGAGAGCGCGGAGGGATCGGAGCAATCGCCAGGTGAAGGTCACCGCGATCAAGCTTCAACGGAGCCGCGCTCGTGAGAGCGCGGAGGGATGATTTCCTCTCGCGAGTGCCCGCAAATCGCCGTGCTTCAACGGAGCCGCGCTCGTGAGAGCGCGGAGGGGGCAGGCCATGAAATGGAGCGGCCTGGGCGCGGATGGATTGCTTCAACGGAGCCGCGCTCGTGAGAGCGCGGAGGGCGTCACTCCTCCGGATAAGACTAAGCTTCCGTCATCGCTTCAACGGAGCCGCGCTCGTGAGAGCGCGGAGGGACGCCGAAGCCGAGGCAAAGAAGAAGGCCGAGGCCGAGCTTCAACGGAGCCGCGCTCGTGAGAGCGCGGAGGGGATCCGCTCAGCCTGGCCAACGGCGGCACGGGCGAGCTTCAACGGAGCCGCGCTCGTGAGAGCGCGGAGGGCCCGAGTTGGTATCCTATTGACACCAAGTCACGGGCCGAGGGCTTTGCGAGAGGTTTACGCCGGTCGTAAACAAAGAACTGAACATCCAAGCAGGAAATCACGGAACCTCTTCCCGCCTAAAGTGCGAGCGCGAATGCGTGGCGCTTCATCGATTCACCGCTCGCGTTGAAAATGTCAAAGAACAGGGCGCGGGCCGTAAGCCCGAGCCCCAAATCCAAACTTCACGCCACAAAACAGGGCGGATCGATTTTGATGTAGGTCATGCCGATCGCTGTAATGACCCGTTCCCCTCGACTCTCCGAGGGGCCGAGCGCGATGAACAAAATCTGGTCCTGCTCGCGGTCGATCAAACCCCGGAGCCTGCTCTCGAAATCGATCTTCTCCGCCGCCGTCAGGTCGCACTCGAACACCGACAGCTGCAGGTGCATCCCGTAGTCCTTGCACGCCTTGAACACCTTCCTCAGGCGCCTCGGGTTGGCGATGTCGTAAGTGACGATGTAGTTGGTGCGGCTCATGGTCGGCGGGCGTCAGGCTCTCATCGCGTCATGAAGGGCAGGTAACATTCGATCTCGCCGGTGAGTGTTCTCGCCAAGAGTCTAAACTGGAGCTCGATCGCGCGACGATAACTCACTTTGTAGTCGAACAGCGGATGCGTGACCGTGTCGCCCAGGCGTTTTTCATACGCGAGGAAGAAGCGTTTTCGTCCGTCGGGCGTGAGGTTGACGGCGTCGCCCGCGCGGACGAAGTCGAGCGGGGTGATCATGCGGTTGTTGATCGCGGTGAGCACCACCGAGTCGGCGATGAGCGGGCGAAACTCCTCCATCACGTCGAGGGCCAGCGCGGGGCGGCCGAAGCGCGGCTGATGGCAAAGCCCGACGTAAGGATCAAAACCCACCGCGAGCGCCGCGACGGTGCAATCGCGCGCGAGCAGGCTGTAGGCGAGCGAGAGCATCGCGTTGACCGGATCGCGCGGGGGGCGGCGGTTGCGCGTGGTGAAATCGAAGGGAAACTCCTTCTGCGCGTCGCGCACTCGGCTGGACACCGAATCCTCGAGGCCGGGCAACTCGTCGTCCTCCTCGGCCCGGCCTTTGATCATGCCGCTGAAATTCTGGAAATACACGAGCGCCGCCGCGCCCTCGACACCGAGCAGCGAGGGCAGGTTGGGCGCGACGAGCGCGGCGGAGGCGGCGTTGCGCAGAGCGCGCAGGGCGACCGGCGGGGGCTCGACGTGGTTGCGCATGAAGAGCGTGCGCTGGTTGCGAATCTTGCCGTAGACAAAAAGCCGCGCGAGCGTCAGCGCCTTCTCCGACTCGGCGGCCCAGGCGAACTGGCGGATGCGGGTGAACACGTTGGTCAAACCGTGCCCGCGCGTGAGCCCGTAGAACCAGCCGCCCATCGAGAAATACGAGATCGGCACCTCCTTCTCGCACAGCGTTTGGACGAGGGCGGTGGAAATCTGCGCGGAGCCGAAGACCGCGAGGTGATGCAGGTCCTTGATGCGCACATCGGCGAGCGAGCCGCCCTGGTCCTTCACGACGACGATCTCGCCCTTGCGGGTGACGGAGACGCCGGGCGTGTTCACGTAGAGCACCTTCGTGTCCACGTCCGGCGCCATCAGGCGGCGCACTTCGCCCGAGCCGGCGGGGCGGGGCAGGCGGGCTTCGGGCAGACGGGTCCACGCGGGATCGTCGATGGACAACTCGGCGGCGAGGGCGGCGAGATCGGCGGGCGGACGCGCGTCGGCCGCGACAAAGCCGTCCAGGTTGAGCTGGATGATGAAGCGCGGCGGCGGCTCGGGTTCGGGGAGGGCGCCTTGGAGAAACTGCGTCTCGTCCGGCATGCAGATCGGCGCGAGCGAGCAGCGCGGGCACTTGGGCGAATGGTCGAGCGGCGGCGGGATGGCTCCCTTCGCGCAGGCGCGGGCGGCGGCGATGCCGCGTTTGATCCAGGCCTCGTCTTCGGCCGTGGGGACGAATCGGACGCGCTGACGCGTCTGCCGATAAAACACGACGCCTTCGGTGCAGGCGTAGCCGTTTTCGCGCAGGAGGAGGATTTGCAGGCCGAGCTGCATGCGGTCGGCCGGCCAGAGTTCGCGGCCTGTTTCGCCTTCGCGCGGGGCGCCGGTCTTGTATTCGACCGGACAGACGGCGCCGGCGAGGCCGGGCGCGTCGCCGAGTTCGAGCGACGGTTCGAGCGTGACCTCGACGAGATCGAGCTTGGCCACGACGCCCAGTGTCTTGGAGCCGAGCAT
>CAMLQS010000444.1 GCA_946482165.1 uncultured Verrucomicrobiota bacterium
ACAAGGTGCCATACTGCCCCGCGCTCGCGCCGAGCGAGATGCCGAAATCCACATCAAGCGTCGCCGGTCGCGGCAAAGCCCGTTCGCCCGTCGGATGCTTGCACAGGTAAAGCGGGACCATGCCGCCAAGCAGCACCAGTTCGTCGTGATAATTGCCCAGCCCCGGCCAGACGGTGAGAAACGCCGGCAACGTCTGAGAGGTCGCCCGAGGATCGTAGTCGGAATAGGTGTCGAATTTCATGGGCGACAGAAGACGGACGACTCGCGAAGCGCGCGCGCCTGTTCGGGTCCGCGCAGCCCCGTGTTTTGCAGATCGAGGTAAATCTGAGCGTCGGAAACCAAGGGCAAGTTGTCCACGACCCGCGTCTCGCGAAACACGCCTTCATCGACGGGAAGATGAAACCAGACGCGCCCGCCTTCGGAAACCGAACGGAGCCCCAGTGAGGCAAGCACCTCCGGTTCCGGCAGCCGGGACACGTAGAGCGAGACAAGCGGCGGCTCCGTGTAAGGATGCCGCAGCCAAGCCGCGATCCATTGGGTGAAGGCGAAGTGCGGACCGTTGGGCGCAAGCACGTCGCGCAGCCGATGCGCGAGTCGCACGGGATCTTGTTCCAGGCAATGAAACCGCTGAGTCGAGACCCTGCGTGAAAAATCGTCCGCCTCGACCCACGCGTCGAGCAGGGCGTCCGGCGACACGACGCGGTAGGATTGCAGCCGTTTACTCGCGCCCGAGCGCTCCAGCACCCCCTGCCGCTCCAGATGCGTGACGATGCGCGATACCAGGCCTGACGTCGCGCCGGTGCGCGTGATGAGTTCGGCCTGTTTCCAAGAACGATGCGGATCGGCCAGCAACGCGCGCACGATGCGAACGCTCTTGCCGACAAAAACGTTTCGCGGCTCCAGCTCGAACCGGTAGCGACGCCCAGGCAACGCGGGCAACTCCACGAGCAGTCCCTGCCCGCGCAAGAAGAGCCGTCCGTTCAAGTCGGCGGCGCTGAGCCGAAGGTCACGGCAGGCCGCAAGCAGCGCCGGAGTCAAATTGGGCACGACTAGCAAGCAACGCTCCGCCCCGTCGGGAAACCACTTGGCCAAATTTTGAGGGGATGGCGTGAGTTCGTAGCGGATCGAAAAAGCAAACGTCCGCCCATCCAGCACGATGGTAGCGTGCTCGGGATGGCCCGCCGGAGAAAGTTGCAGACCATCCAAACGCGGTCCTTCCGCGCTCAAGCGCCCGAACTCTGTTGCGAGTTCAGTGACATATCGGATGACTTTGTCCTTACTGGTTTTCACGTTCTTATCGGAGAGTGAAAATGCCATTTCCGGTAAGAACTGCAAGTAATTCTTACTCGAAGTCCCATTCTTACAGCCCAGTAAGAATGGCGTCTGCTATTGGTTTGGCACCCGATTCCAGCGGATCGTCATGTCGGGTATTATCAAATGCCGTCTTCCGCGCGGCATGAACACCCGTTGTTCGGCAATGGGCCACCCCGGGGCTCGTTGTCAAAAGTCGAGGTATGACGTCTTCAGATCGTCCCTTCTGGTCGCCAAAATCAACAAACAACGCCCCGCCCCCCTTGGCTCGACGCCACGCAAATATTATGTATCGGATGGAAAGCCAGAAGATAGGCATTCAGCTAGGCCGACAATAGTAAATTCCATGGATTCGGGTAAGCAATTTTTTGCGATACCCCAACCTACATCTACGAAACCGAATGAGATTAGTAAGGGCGATAGTTCCGGCCATTTCTCAAGCCCATTACGATGAATATATAACTGAAACGATCCGGCCTTAAACTCGACTTCAATATACACCTCATGAGCACCGTGACGAAAACCAAATCGCGCACCGGGCTCCTTGTCTCGCCCTATGGCTAAATAATATTGGTATAGTTTTAATTGCCCCAGCCGCTTTTGATTACAGAGCTTTAAAAGCAGGTTATGATACAAACAAAAGGTAAAAAGCTCGGCGTGCGAACCGTTCATTTGGGTTTTGCTGAGCAAATAAATTTCGGCTGGCGAATTCCAGCGAATTGACTGATTCTCGCAATAGGAGAGTGCTTGCGGGGTTTGGACAAAGGCGGCTCTCCATGGGGTGATATTTGTAACCCCCGTATAAATCCCTTCCAGTTGTGATTCTAAAGGTAGTTCAAGATTTATTTTATCCCAAAGTTGATGAAGAATTTTGCGTGCCTCCGGAACCTTCTCACCCGTGCCTTTGAGTAATCGCTTCCAACTCGCCTGATCCGCAGCTGAGTTGACAAGAAATGAAATATTGCGGCGACTTGGCAAAAGATAATCACCAATGCTGAGCAAGGCTCGCTGCCATTGATGCCCTTCAATATGCCTCAACCCCGCGGCATTGAACATTTGCTCGGCTATAGCTAAGTAGTTCGAGAATTTATTCTGTAACGAAATATGAAGATCGGCACCCCATTTATCAGGCGTTGAGTTGCCCCTTGATGCTATGGCACCACAGAAGTCCAATAAAAATTCTACTTGCCCACGGAGATATCCGTGTCTTTCGGCTCGGTTTATTAATTCACGCCAAGCATCATGAGACAATATTAGCTCTGCCTTGAGTTTTTCTTCAGTGATCTGTTGGGGGCTAAACCCAGTTGCCGGAGTGCCTATCGTCGAGAAATGCTGAAGCACATCATTTGAATGCTCCAGTAATTGATTAATTCCAAGGATACTGCGCCGAAAATCATCTATTCGATTATAGTCACTATTTACCGATAAGTTTCGCACCACCCGCATCCACTCTTGGAACTTGGATGCATTAATTGCCTCATGGTGCCTTACTATGAATCCTACGTAGGCAGCGAATTGAATGCACTCTGCATAAACAAGACTTCCTCCGCCTAAAACAATCTTATTAAAAACCGCATTTTCGTCGAAATACCGAGCATCAGGAAGCAGTGATGTAAGCTTCCCGTTATCGGCGCTCCAAGAATCAAATAACCTGATAATTGTCAGGGTAAATTGAGGATCGAGCCATTCGCGGACATGGAAATCCGTGTAAGAAGGTTCTTCTAAGCGCAGCACAGAGATGTCATTTAAATAGTCTACATCATCCGGACTCCGGGTTACTAAAGCAACGACACGGAACACATTCATCAGCGCCTCATCGTAGAGGTTACTATCCTTATCGCGGAGTCTCCAAAATAAATCGGCCCAAGTTGTATCTAGGCGCCGAGCAACATACTCAGCCGCGCTGAAGGACTGCTTGCCAATGGAAAAG
>CAMLQS010000445.1 GCA_946482165.1 uncultured Verrucomicrobiota bacterium
CGCGCCAAGCGCGAAGCGGAGGCTTCCGAGGCGGCGCGTCGGGAAGAGGAACGCCAGGCCGCCGCGTTGGCCAAAGCCGAGGCGAAGGCGCGCGCGGAGGCGGATAGGAAGGCGAGGGACGATGCCGAGGCGAAAGCCGAAGCCGCGCAGAAGGCGGTGTCCGCATCCGCGCAGGCACCGAAGCAGTCGGGCGGTATTTCCTTGGTGAAGACGCCGACCGATCCGGTGGAGAAGCTGCAACGCGAGATCGCGGTTTTGGAGTTGGACCTCAGCCGCGCCGAGCTTGGCAGTGATCCGCGGGATCGGATCGAAGCGGCGAGGCTCCGCCTGCAACTGAAAGAAAAACGGGCCCAATTGGAGACGGCCCGCCAGCCGCGTTGAGCGGCGGTCGGCGAGGCGCCGCGCTTGCGGTTGCCTTCAGCTTGCGGAGCGCGTGCAATCGCGTTCATGGCCAAGCCGCTTCCGCTCGAAACGCTCAAAGCCCAAGCCGACCTTCCCCAGACGCTCATGGGGCGGGCGCTGGCCGCGACGCCGGTCATCATGACCGTGATCGCCACGCTTCTGGCGGGCCTGGCGTCGAGCGAGATGACCAAGGCGCAATATCAGCGCGCCTACGGCGCCCAGCTTCAGTCGCGAGCCGGCGACCAGTGGGCGTTTTTTCAAGCCAAGCGGATGCGCGGCGAGATGCAGCGGAACACGCTGGAAGTGTTGGGCGCGGCCGGCACGAGGGAAGAGGCTCCTCCGCCTCCGCCCGCAGTCGAGGTGTCCGCGGCGGTGAAGTCGGGTTTGGAGGCTTTGCGCGGCGACTCCCCGCCCGGGGCGCTGAACCCGCTTTTGCTCGGGATTCGCGACCAGGAAATCGACGCCGCCTTGAAGGAGGCCAAGACGCGCTCTTCGCACTATGACACGCTCACCGCGCCCAAGGTTAAGGAGCTGGAGCAGGCTCCGGTGGCAAAGCGCCTGGCTTTTAACGCGGCGCGGTATGACGAGGAGGCGAAGCTTACCTCCGACGTCGCGCGTTTATACGAGCTTCAGGTGGGAAAGGCGAACGCGCAGGCGGAGCGTCACCATCTTCGCAGCCAGCGCTTTTTCTTCGGCATGCTCGCGGCGCAGGCGGCGGTGATCGTGGCGACCTTCGCGCTCGCGGCGCGAAATCGGAACCTGCTTTGGGGCGTGGCCGCCGGCGCGGGCCTTCTTGCGGTCGCCTTTGCGATCTACGTCTATCTCTACGTTTAGCCTAGATCCGGCAGTCGGATCTAGGTTTAGGCGCTGTCTCCGGAATAAATCTATACGCCGGCTTTCACGGGCCGGTGGCGCCGGCCGCCTTGGCTTTTTTCCGCGCCTCGCGTTGTTCGGTCCAGGTCGGGAGGGCCAGAAATTCCGCCGCTTCGCGCAATAGGACGGCTTCGTCGGCGAGAGCGGTCTTGGCCGCAGCCTCAAGGAAGGGGATGGCGGCGCGCTCGCCGAGATTGATCAGGCCGTCGCGCGCGGCGGCCCGTATATCGGGATCCGGATGCTTCAGATAGCGGGCGAGCGCCGGCACGGCGGCCGCATCGTAAGTGATCGACAGTTCAGTGATCGCGTCGCGGGCGATATCGCCGGTCGGCAGGGAAATATCGGGGGCGGCCGGGGCCGGCCCCTCCACGACCGGCTCGGGAGAGGCCGACGAGGGGGCGGGAGCCACTTCGGTATCCGACGCGGGGGCGGGGGGCGGGAGCGTTTTTACCCCCGCCGGTTCGGGCGTCCGGAAAAACACGGCTGCGCCCCCGCCGATCAGGAGCGCGAGCAGGGCGAGGGCGATCTGGCGCGGCGAAAGCATCAGTCGGCCGCGGCGGCTTGGAGCTTGGTCACGCGGTGGGCGCCAATGACGATGCCGCCTTTGACGACATATACTTCCACGCCGGACGGACCATCGAGGGAGAACCCACCGTTCAGGGCGAGATCGATGCGCTCGGGAACGGGAACGGATGCGCTGGTGGAACCGAGGGAAAAGGGGCGGTAGACCAGTTTGGCTTCGCCGAGGCCCGAAAGCGGCAGAGACGCGATCGGGGCGTTGAAAACTCCCGAGACGGTGAATTTTCGCACGTCGTTGCCGGAGACGATTTTTTCGCTGATTGAGCGGATGTCGATCGCGCTGAGGGTCTGGGGCTGGGCGAAGTTGAGGACGGTCGTCTCGCCCGTGTCCAAAGCATAATCGGGCTGGCCGGATTTCACGGCGAAGAGACGATGGCCGAGGACGGGCGCATCATCGCTCGTGGAACGGGCGACGAGTTTCCACCCGGTGATCGGCCCCATGATTTCGCCGTCTTCTATGAGCTTCACGAGGAAGTCGCGCGCGGTGACGCGGACGGTGATGAACTTGCTGGAGATCGCCTGGCCTCCGGTGATCGGCTTGTTCTTGAGCTCGGAGTCCCGAGTCAGGGCGAGGTCGATTGTCACGGGTGCCTGAAAATTGGCGGTGAGGGAGGCGGCGGAAGCGGCGCCTGCAAAAGCATGGGCGGCAAGGGCGGAGGCGAAGAGAAGCGGGAATTTCATGTCGTGGTGCGGAGGTGAGGGAGGAGAAGGAGGGCGGGCGGGCGTGGCAACGTCAGACCGGCGATTTTCGCGCCATCCACCTTGGCGGCGAAAGGACGCCAACCTGACGCCATTCCGTTAGGCCGCGTCTGCAAATAACTCGGCCCGGCGGAAGCGGGAAACCGCGCTCGGCCAAGGCGACCGAGGCGGAGGCGGGCCAGCGGACCCGTGCCGTCGAGGGCAACGCCGGCCCAGCTTGGTTTCCCTCTCACCCGCGGGGCGCTGGCAAAGCGCCGGTTTATTTCGAAGACGGCGTCTAGCTTCGCGTCTGTTCGATGGGCATCTCGTGGAGTTGCAGCTCGGGGTTCTTCTCGACGAAGTAGTCGCGCGTCCAGTCGTTGGGAAAGAGCACGATCGGGTTGCCGAATTTGTCGCTGCCGAAGGCCACGCCGCTGGCTACGATCAGGCTCTGCGGGTTTTCAAGCGCGGGGTGGGGCGAGAGCCATCGGAGCTGCGTCCAGGGGGCGGGTTCGAGCTTGGACTCGGCGTTGTATTCCGACTTGAGGCGGGCCTGCACGACCTCGAACTGGAGCGGACCGACAGATCGGAAGAGCGTCGTGGAGGGCCGGGGGGGGGTGGGCGGGGGGCGGGGGATGGCGTAGAGGGGGGGGGGGGGGGGGGGGGGGGGGGGGGGGGGGGGGG
>CAMLQS010000446.1 GCA_946482165.1 uncultured Verrucomicrobiota bacterium
CCGCAGAATCCATCCGGCCACCCTTCCGCCGCCCCCCGCGCCGGTCAAGCGCCCCGCCCGTCCCCGAATTTTTGGCGGGAATCGCCTCGGCGAAGGAGCCTTGAAAAATCCTCTTCCCGCCCCCGCGCCTCCGACTCACGCTTGCTCCGGCCCTATGATCTACCTTCTCGGCGGCACCGGCTACATCGGCCAAGCCTTCCATCGGCATCCTTTCCGGCGCGACGCGAATCCAGCCCCCCTTCACGCCAGTCTCCGCCGCGGCCTCGCGTGAACAAGCCAGAGTCCTACCGCGACCACAGCGTCCAATCCGTGACTTCACATCCTCCCGCCCCTGGTCCGCACGCGCCGCGGTCTCCGTCTCCGTCGTTGGCCTCTGGTCATTGGTCGTTGGTCACTCCAGCTTCGGCGTTGGCCCTGCTCCTTCCGCTCACGCTTCCGACACTTTCCTCCACCCGAATCCAAACCTGGCCCCACGCCCTCGGCGCCGCGGCGTTTTGGTTGCTTCCCGTTTTTGTGGCGCTCACTCGCCTGATCCTCGGCCGGCCGCGCGCCCGCCTCGGCGGCGGGATCGATTTTGCCTTGGGAATCCTCGCGCTTGCCGGCGTCGTCTCCGCCGCGTGCTCGCCGCTGCGCGAAACCCTCTCGCCGGCCCTTCTCCCTTTTCTCGGAGCGATCGCCCTCCCCTACGCGCTGCTTCCCGTCTTGCGTCACCCGCGAGCCGACCTTCTCGCCGCGTCGTTCCTCTATCCGCTGATCTTGGTTAGCGCCTTTCTCTGGATTCCGAACACGGGCTCTCGCAATGCACAGCCCTTCGGCCATGCCAACACGACAGGCTCCGTCTTCGCGCTCGCCGCTTGCTGGCTCGCCTGCATGGCGATCAGAGCCCACGCGCCAAAAGTCCGCGCGTTTCACGTTGCCGGATCGCTCGCCGCCGCCGCCCTCGCCGCCAGTTCTTCCAGCCGCGGGGCCATTCTCGCCCTCGCAGCCGCCGCCACCGTCGGCGCGGCGGCGGTTCTCCTCCGCCGGGGCAAGATCGTCCTGTTCGCCGCTCTCGGCGCGCTGACGCTAGGGCTGGCCGTGCTTTCCAATCCCCGCCTTCGCGAACTGGCGACCTCCGGAACCTGGTCCGCCGCTTCGAGCGAAAGCAACGACCAGCGCGTCGCCATGATACGCGGCGGGTTTGATCTGGCCGCGCTCCGCCCGCTGACAGGCTGGGGTCCCGGAGCCGTGCCGCATACGTTCCCCGCGGTCCGCGCCACGTTGCCCGGCGTGCCCGACAACTATCTTCAACTTCATAATAACTTCGCGCAAACCGCCGCCACCCTCGGCGGCCCCGGCCTTCTCGCTCTCGCTCTTCTCCTCTTCGCCATCGCCCGCCGCGGAGCCGCGCTCACGCGTCGCGCCGAGCACGCCCCTCTCCTCGCCATGCTCGTTTGCGGCGGAGTTCTCCTCCTCTTCGACCATCCTTTCGCCACGCCGGCCTTCGCCGTCCTCGCCGCCCTGCCCCTCGCGGCGCTTCCTGGCGAAGCTTCGGCGCCAAGCGATCCCCGTCGCCGTCTTTGGCTCCTCGTCCCCGGCCTCGCCGTCGTGGCCGCCCTGGCTCCCGTGGTGACGCGCGATCTCGCCGCCCGCGAAGCCTGGTCCTCGGCTCTCGACTCCGCCGCCGAGGGCGAAATCCCCGCCTACGTCGCGAATCTCCGCCGCGCCCATCAACTCGCGCCGGCCGACCCGTTCTTCACCGATCAGCTCGCCTCCCACCTCGCCACCGGTCATCCCTTCCGCGACGTGCCCGCGCCCGCCCCTGACGAAGCCGCCGCTCTTTTCCGTGCGGCGCTAGCATTCAACCCCGCGAATGAATCGGCCCATTACAACCTGGGCTGGCTCCTCCTCTCGCCCGCACCCGCCGACGCCAAAGCCTCCGCCGCCCACTTCACGTCGGCGGCCCGCCTCGCCCCCGCCCGCGCCGGCGTCTGGCTCGGCTTGGCGCTGGCCCGGCTTCGCGCCCGATCCGAAGATTCGCCGGTGCCACCGCTCGCCGCCGAGACGCTGCTCGACCCGGACTTCGCCTGGTCCCCACGCTGGCGGGACCCTGAGCTGGCGCCGCACCGCGACCAAGCTCTCTCATATGCCGCCGCATTCCTCGCCGAACACAAACTCGCCCCCGATTTCGCCGCGCGCCTGGTTTCCGCGGGCCCTCCGGCCGACGCCGCCTCCGCTTATCGCCGCATCCGCTCAGGCCATGGAGTGCTTTACGGCCACCCCGACGGTCCGGCCCCGGCGGATGCCAACATTTTACTGAAGCCGAACCTTCCGCCCGAACTCGCCGCCAGCTTGCCGCCCCGATCCTACCTCTCCGCCTCCCTGCTCCTCGACTGCGCAGGACTTGCCCCCTGATGGCGATTCACTCCCTGTTCTAGCTCCGATGCACGCCGTCCCGCATTCCGCACGCCTGCGCAAGGTGATCCTTCCCGCCATCCTCGTGGCAGGAGACACCCTCGTCGCCTTCGGAGCGCTGTCGCTCGGTTATTGGCTCCGCTACGAAACGCCCATCGGCAGCGTCGGTCTCGAGGTCCCGAACGCCACCTACGTCCAATACCTGCCCCTCCTCCTCCTCGGGACCGCGTTCCTCACCGCCGCCTACGCGCAGCTCGGGCTCTACGAGGAGCGGCTCCTGCTTCGGAAGTTTCAATCCCTCAACCTCGTCATCAGAGGCACCACTTTCTGGCTGCTGGCCTACCTCAGCCTCTCGCTGGTTTTGAAATTCGATCCGCCGATCTCGCGCTGGTTCGTCGTCCTCGCCTACATCCTCGTCCTCGCGTTGATGTTCGCCTGGCGCAGCTTCGTCTACGCCCTGTTTACGCGTCCCGACTGGGTCGGTCGGCTACGACAGCGCGTGGCGATTTTCGGTTGGAACGAAGAGGCCCGATCCCTCGCCACCGATCTCGCCGCCAGCCCGGCCCACCCCCTTGCTTTCGCCGGCGTCATTCCACTGCCCGACGACCCGCTCCCCGTGCCGGACCTCACCCTTGTCGAGGCCGGCCCCGACCTAGCCGCCGCCCTGCGCGCAGCCGACATCGATGTGCTCATCGCCGCGCGCACGGACCTCCCCCGCGAGCGTTTGCACGCCGTGGTCGAGGCCTGCGAACACGCCTTCGTCGAGTGGAAGATCATCCCGTCCTCGTTTC
>CAMLQS010000447.1 GCA_946482165.1 uncultured Verrucomicrobiota bacterium
TGCCGTCGGAGGCGGCGGTTTGAGTTCGGTGCGGGGGCCGGTGAGGGCGGCGATAGGCGGCGGATTTGAAGCGACCGAGCTAGGCGAGATGGCCGAGGGGAACGTTGGCGAAGCGGACTTCGGTCCCGGCTTCGCCAGCGGGGTTGAGGGCGATGCGGCGGCCCACGAAGGCGTCGCCGACGAAGTAATTGAGGCTGGAGTGTGGATTCACAACAAAACGCGGCCGGACCCCGTCGGCTCGGTCGCCCTGTAGCGCGCGGGCAAGCATCAAGCTCCGGCCTGATCGCCAAGTTTGCGATTTGAAACCAAGGATAAGATTCGAGCACGAACTTCGGAGCTTGGATCTTCCCCCAGAGCCAGTTTTGCCTGTAACACGGCGTCAATTTGCATCCAGCCGGGTATTGTCGGATCGGCGCCCGCTTTCAGCAGCATCTCACACATCCTTAGGTCTCCTACCCGCGCCGCTTCGCGGATTGCCGTATCCCCGATTCGTTTTTCGTTGTGCGCATTTACTTCAGCCCCGGCCTCTATCAGGAGCCGCGCCATTTCGAGGCGGCCTTCTGCTGCAGCCCATATCAGGGGCGTATGGCTGACATAATCGAAGGAGTTGATTGCCTTTGGGCAGCCATGCTTGAGCAAAAATTTAAGCGCATCGATGTCGCCTCTTTGAACTGAATGATGGAGCAAGGTATACCCCTCGTCAGTGGGCTCTTCGTCTATCGCGTGGCCCGAGGCGACGAGTCCCGCGGCTTTGGTGAAATCGCGATCCATGAAGACGGCGGTATAGAGTTCTGTCATGTAAGCGGGCAGAGACTCGTCTTCTGGGTGGCTCATTACCAAGTGGAAAGGGAAATGGTGGTCGGCCGCCGTCGCCCGCCCGAACAGTGATCTGGAGGCCAACCAGAGCAGGCGATGCAATTCATTACGGCCGCCAGACTTCGATCTGTCCCGACTCTTTTGTGGAAACCAACAGCATCTGCGCCCGCCAGTCCACCAGCACCAAGCCGGCGGAGGAGTTGAGCTTGGTGAATGCCTGGACCAATTTGATGTCGTCAGGGTTTTGTCCGACGTTCGCTCCCAAAACCGGAATGCCTTCGTTGGTGGTGTAGCCGTAGAGAGTGACGTTTCCGCCCAAGGGCAGAACAAAGCCGTCTTTCACTCGTCCACCGGTGGTGCCGGTTGAATACAGCACCAGAACGCCTCCCGCCTTTGCCCCCAAGGTCTTTTCGAGCTGTTGGACGGGCTGAGGATCGGCGACCAGAGGCTGACGTTGAATCTTTCGGACATACACGTTCCGCCAGCCACTGCCCGGGACCCGATTGGCCTGCTCGAACGCTTTGTATTCCTTCAGCATTCTCTGGATTTCGGGCAAGAGGCTCTTTGGGATGAATTCGACCTGGGTCCAGTCATCTTCATGAAAGACGAGGTCCGTCGCGTCGGGTGTCCGTTCCATTTTTTCCAATGCAGCGATGTCGTTGGACAAAGTAGGAACTGAGAAAAGAATAGCCTTCGGATCTAGGCTTTGAATCACGGGAGCAGGCTGCGCCGAGCCAGTGATACCTGTAAGTGTGAGTAGCGAGGTAAGCAGTCTTTTCATGTGCGACAGATGCCGTGGGCGATGTAAGCGATGATGTGGTCCCAGTTCCGAGCAAGTCTCGACCCCAAGCTGATCAATTCGGCTCCACCTGAATAACTCTGCCGTGCTTCGTTGCTTGCCCCCCAAAATCAACCAACAACGCCCCGACCTCTTCCCCCGGCCCTCTTTGATTATGTGCAACAAAACTCGGCCAGCCCCGTCGCTCGGCCACCGACCAGTGATTCAGGCCGAGGGGATCAGGCTGCGGATGAGTTCGCGGCGGCGTTGCTGGAAGCGGCGCTGACGCTCTGCGTTTTTGGCCCGTCGTTGTTCTGCGGATACGGGCGGGCGGCCGGCGCGCAGGCGAACGGGGAGGTCCGGGGCGGCGGAGAAGAGGTTGCGGCGTTTGAAGGCCGGCGGCGTGTCGCGCAGCGCGAGCACTCGACTGCGCGGTCCCGAGCTTGCGAACCAAGGTTCAGGCGCGACCCGCTCGGCGGCGAAACACCAGGCGGGCGGCGCGATGCCCACGCGATCGGCCAGCAGGTCGGCGTAGGCGGCCAGCGTGGCGTCGGCCAAGGCGCCCTCGGGGAAACGGCCAGCGAGCAGCGCGGGCGCGTCGGCGATGGTGGCGGCCAGCGCGGGCCGCGAACCCAGCGAGCGCAGCGTGTGCAGCCAGTCGGCCAGCTCGCGCCCGAAACGCTCGAGCGAGTCGGAGCGGGCGGCTACCTCGGAAAGACTGGTGGGGCGGTTTTGCATCGCAGTTTAGGCGCTGTCTTCAAAATAACCCGGTGCTTTGCCAGTGCCCTGCGGGTGAGACGGAAACCAAGCTGGGCCAGCGTTGCCCTCGGCGGCACGGGCCGTTGGCCCGCCTCCGCCTCGGTCGCCTTGGCCGAGCATGGTTTTCGCCTCACGAAGCATCGGTTTATTTTGAAGACAGCGCCTAGTCCGGGCGGGCCAGCCAGGCGTCGATAATGTCCTCCGCGCGGGGCGACAGGACATCGTGCGGGAAGAAGCGCGCGAAAAGGGCGGTGATGTCTTCGCGCGAAGTCGGGCGGATTTTTCGCAGCAAAAAAAGAATGTCGGCTTCGTCTCCCGGGTAACCGGGCAGGGGAGGGCGGCAGGCCCGCAGTTTTAGGGCGAGCAAATAGGCCGCGGTGGGGACGGTGACGACCAACCCGGAGCCGAGATCGTCCTTCGGATAAGGCCGACGCTCCTCCCGTTCGGCCAGAAACTGGGCGACGTCGCCATTCAGCCAGTCTTCGGGCAAAGCCTGTTCGCGGGCGACCTGCCGGGCCAGCTTGTGGCCAATCTCGGAGGGGCGAATGACGCCGTCGACGTCCTTGGTGCTTTCGCGCGAGCCATAGACCAAGGTGAAGACGGCGCCGCCGTAGCGGGCGAGTTCGAGTTCGACGCCTTCCGCCTGCGCCAACTCGCCCAAGCGCCGAAGGGCTTGGCGAAGGCGATCTTGGCTGAGGGCGTCGTAGGGCATTGGATAAACCGTTAGCTAACGATTTATCCCTGTCAACCGATCAACCCCTCGTAAGATTGTCATTTCTGCAACA
>CAMLQS010000448.1 GCA_946482165.1 uncultured Verrucomicrobiota bacterium
CCGCGAGCAACCTGGTGGGCGACGCCGTCATGCTCTACGCCGGCGTCCTCGGCCCAATCTGGAGCAAGGTCCTGTCGCCGACCTCAACCCCGTCCGCCAACACCAACCCCAACGCCGGCACCCACACCCTATGAACTCGCACCGTCCCGCCGCCTCCCGCTCCCGCCTCCGCTCCGCGCTCTCCGGTCTCGAACTTTTGTCCCCGCGCGGCCTCGCCGCCCGCGCCGTTCTCCTCGCCGCGCTCTACGCCGTCAGCGAGGTCTCCGGCCTCCGCGAAAACGCGACCTTCCTCTCCGGCACCAATGCCGCGAGCGCCTGGTCCGGCACCGTTTGGCGCGGCCTGCTCCACCTCTTCGCCTACTACGGCTTCGTCCTAGCCTCGCCGATCCTGCTGATCGCCGCCGCGCTGCTCGCCGCGTGGGAGCGCTTGGTCCTGAAACCGAAAATTTCAACGCCGGCTTGACGGCCCCGGATTATGTGTGCATATACACACAAGATGCCGAAAGAACGGGATTTTTCAGTCACGGAAAACTGCGTGTGCTTCAACTTGCGTTGGGCGGCGCGGGCGATGACGAAGTTCTTCGACGCGGAACTGCGCCGACACGGGATCCGCGCCACGCAGTCGGCCATTCTGCTCGCGCTCAAGGCCAAGGAAAGCTGGAGCATGGCGGATTTGAGCGAAGCCCTCGGCATTGAACGCACGACGCTCCTCCGGAATCTCCGGCCCTTGCAGCGCGACGGCCTGGCGACCGCCGAGGGCGGCGGTCGCGGCGGCCGACTGGAGCTGGCGATCACCGCCAAAGGCCGGAAACAGATCGAAAAGATCATGCCCGCTTGGCGGGCGGCCCAAAGCGCCGCGGTCAAAACGCTCGGCGAACAACGCTGGTCCACCATCCTCACCGACCTCGAAACGGCGGCGCAGGCCATAAAAGAGCAGGCGCCCGAATGCCGAGATCCGACGCTCCCGCGTTCACATGTGTATATACACTACATCGGGCCCAGTCACGCTCCGTGACAGCAAAAGCCCCCGCCGCTCCCTCCCTTCCCCCTCCCCTGTCCCTCGGAAACAACAACGATCAGACGTCCCATCCCCTATGCACACGCCAGCGGCAAACATCGTCACCTTGGTCACCGGAATCTCTTCCGGCATAGGCCGGGAAATCGCACAACTCCTCGCCGAACACGGCGCCCGTGTATTCGGAACGGCGCGCGACCCGCGATCAGCAAAACCCATCCCAGGCGTCGAGATCGTCCGTCTGGACGTGACCGACGAGGCGAGCGTCCAGGAAGCGATTCAAGGCATCGCCCAAAAAGCCGGTCCGGTTCAATACCTCGTCAATAACGCGGGCTACGCCGCCGTCGGCGCACTCGAAGAGACGAGCATCGATGAAGCGAAGCAGCAGTTTGAGACCAATTTTTTCGGAGTGTTGCGCGTCACCAACGCCGTGCTGCCCGCGATGCGGGAGAAGCGGCACGGACGCATCGTCAACATCAGCTCCGTGGTCGGATTTATCCCCGCGCCGTATTGGGGAATCTATGCCGCGAGCAAACATGCGCTGGAAGGATACACCGAGTCGCTCGACCACGAAATCAGGCGCTTCGGCGTGCGCGCGATGTTGGTCGAGCCCGCCTACACGAAGACCCGGATAAACGGGAACGCGAAGTTCCCCCAAAACCAGCTTGCCGTCTATTCGACGGAGAAGAACCGGCTCATCGATCTGGCCAACAAAAACGTGGAGCAGGGAGACGACCCCCAAATCGTCGCGGAGGCGGTTTGGACCGCGCTGACGTCGCGGTCGCCTCGACTGCGTTACCCGGTCGGCCAGGGCCTCCTCTTGAGCCGACTGCGCCGCTTCGCTCCCGCCGGATTCTTCGACCGGACCCTCCGCAAGCAGTTTCAACTGGATTGACGCATGAACGCACCACGCACGCAGAGCGCCACCGCCCACGCGCGGACGCAAAGTTTCGAAGCCCCCGGACGCCAAACCATGAAAGCGCTTGTCTTCAAAAAATACGGCGACCCCGGCCAAGTCGTGTTCGCCAACATCCCGCTGCCCGCGCTCAAACCGAACGAGATCCTCGTCCGGGTCCATGCCGTCGGGCTGAACCCGGTCGACAACATGATTCCGAAGGGCGCGTTCAAACCCATCCTTCGCTTTCAACTCCCCGCCGTGCTCGGCAGTGACCTGGCGGGCGTCGTGGCGGACGTCGGGAACCGCGTTACCCGCTTCAAGCCGGGCGACGCCGTCTTCGCCAGCATCTTCGACCTCGGCACGGGCTCGCTCGCCGAATTCGCGGTCGTGCCCGAAACCGCCGCCGCGCTCAAACCGGAGAACCTGGATTTCGCGCAGGCGGCCTCCGTCCCCATGGTCGGCTTGACGACGTGGCAGGCGCTCAAAGAGCGGGCACAACTCCGGCCCGGCGAAAAAGTGTTCATCCCCGCGGGCGCCGGCGGCATCGGCACGTTCGCGATCCAACTCGCGAAACACCTCGGAGCCAAGGTCGGGACGACCACGAGCACGGGCACTGTGGAGCTGCTCCGCAACCTGGGCGCCGACGAGGTGATCGACTACAAGCGGCAGGAATTCGAGACGGTGCTGCGAGACTACGATGTGGTTCTCGGCACGGTCAGAGGCGATGCGCTCAAGAAATCGCTCCGCATTCTGAAACCGAAAAGCCGCGTCGTCTCGCTCATCGGCCCGCCCGACGCCGCCTTCGCGCGCGCTCGTGGCATGAACTTTCTCATGAAATCCGTGTTCGGTCTGCTGAGCGCCGGCATCATCCGGAAGGCGAGGAAAAGAGACGCCGAGTATTCATTCCTCTTCGTGCATCCGGATGGCGGCCAACTCGCCGAGATCGCCGAGCTGCTCAAGGCGCGGCGCATCCGGCCGGTCATCGATAAAGTCTTCCCGTTTGCCCAAGCGAAGGAAGCGCTCGCCTACCTCGATAAGGGACGCGCCAGGGGAAAAGTCGTCGTTCAGCTCAGATGAGCCGCTTCCCCGGCGCACGAAACGCCACCTCCAAACTCTAAAATCCCCCCCCACAAAACATCCCATGAACACCAAGGCCTCCCAGTCCGCCTCGTCCTGCTCCTCCAACTGCTGCCACGGGTTTAACCAGTCCCTGTGCACCG
>CAMLQS010000449.1 GCA_946482165.1 uncultured Verrucomicrobiota bacterium
AATCCCCCGCGCCAAGGCATCGCCGGTCCGGGCGTGCGCGAGTTCGCCGAGCCGGTGACGGCGCGGTTTCTCCGCCTGACCCCGACTCGATCGGGCGCGGTCGGCGAGCTCCATTTCCACCGCGCGCTCCGCGTCCACGACTGGGGAGCCAAGGCCAACTTTGACTATCGTGTCGCCGGCCAGCTGCGCCTGCCGGAAAAAAGTCTTTCCGGTATCGACCCCGCCTCCGTGCGCGATCTGAGCGCCTTCACCCGCGACGGACGCCTGCGCTGGGAAGCGCCGCCCGGCGCCTGGACCATCCTGCGCGTCGGCCACACCACGACGGGCAAGGAAAACGTCGCCGCCTCCGCGGCCGGGCGCGGGCTGGAGTGCGACAAGCTCGATCCCGCGGGCATCGAGCTGCACTTCGACACCGTCGTGAAACGCGTGCTCGCCGACGCCGAGGCCGGCGGCGCCGGTCCGCTGCGTTCCCTCGAAATCGACAGCTACGAGGCGGGCATGCAGAACTGGACGCGGAACTTCCCCGCCGAGTTCGAACGCCGCTCCGGGTATCCGATCGTTGGTTACGTCCCCGCGCTTTTTGGCCGCGTGGTGGGCGATGCGGCCCGGACCGAGCGTTTTCTTTACGATTTTCGCCGCGTGCAGGCCGACATGATGGCCGAGTATTACTACGGCCGCGCCGCCGCGCTTGCCCGGGCGAGCGGGCTGACCTTCTACGTCGAAGGCTACGGCCCGGGCAATTTCGACGAGCTGCGCGTGTCCGGCCTGCCGGACGTGCCGATGACCGAGTTTTGGACCCGCACGCCATGGACGCCGAACCGACCGGTGAAAATGGTGACCTCCGCCGCGCACATCTACGGAAAACCCGTGGTGGCGGCCGAGGCTTTCACCGGGGAGTTCCGCACCTCGCGCTGGCTCGAGTATCCCTACGCGCTGAAGATCCTTGGCGACGAGATGATGGCGGCCGGCGTGAACCAGTTTTATTTCCACCGCTACGCCCATCAGCCGCATCCGGACGCCATGCCGGGCATGACGATGGGGCCCTACGGCTCGCATCTCGAACGCACCAACACCTGGTATGAGAAGGCCGGCGAATGGACGCGCTATCTCGCCCGCGTGCAGCAGGTGCTGAGGCAGGGCCGGCCGGTCGCGGATGTCTTGTATTTCACCGGCGAGCGCGCACCCGATCCCTCGCAGATGGCGATGCCCGTGCTCCCGCCCGGCTACGCCTACGACCTCGTCAACGCCGACGTGCTGCTGAATCGAATACGCATCGAAAACGGCGACTACGTGCTGCCGGAGGGCGGCCGCTATCGCCTGCTCGTGTTGCCCAAAGAGCTCGAGGCCATGAGCCCGGAGCTGGCTCGCCGCCTGCGCGAGTTTGTCGAGGCGGGCGCGGCGCTGGCCGGGCCTCGGCCGCGCTTCTCGCCCACCTTGCTCGGCTTTCCCGAAAGCGAGGCGGCCATGCTGGCGGACGTCGCCGAGATCTGGCGCGCGCCGCGCGAGGGAGAGACCGGCCGGCGGGTCTGGGGCGATGTGACGAACATCGGCGACGCGCTCGCCCGGGCGCGCGTCGCGCCGGACTTTTTCTTCGAGTCACCGCTGCCCGATAGCGCGCTCGCCTGGCAGCATCGTCGTCTCGACCACGGCGATCTTTACTTCGTGGCCAATCGCCAGCGTCGGATCGAGGAGGGGCTTGCGTCCTTCCGTGGAATGGCGGGCCGTCAGCCGGAGATCTGGCGTCCCGAGACGGGGGAACGCGGCGACGCCGCGATCTTTTCCACCCGGGCGGATCGCACCGATCTGCCGTTGCGGCTGGAGCCCGGCGAGGCGATCTTTGTGCTTTTCCGCCGCCCGGGCCAACCCCTTGGAACCGAGCTGCTAAGAGACGGCCGCCCGCTTGTGTCCACGGTATCGCAGCCGCCCGCCATGGCTCCCGCGCCGGCCGGCACCTTCACGATGGCGATCTGGGTGAAGCCCGACACCGATCTGCGCGCGATGCCCAAGGAGGGCGTCGGCGGCCGCATCGACGAGGTCGGTAAATTCTACGCCATCCCGGCCGATCCCGGCGATGCGCGCTTCGGCGCCGGGGCGGCCACGGCCGGTCTCGCGGTCGGCCGCAACGGCATCTTCGTGATCGAGCGCGCGTGGGATTCCTGTCCGGCCGTCCTGATGGCCGAACGTCCGGTATCGGGCTGGACGCACGTCGCGGTCGTTTACCGCGACGGCACGCCTTCGCTCTATGTGAACGGCGAGTTTGTCCGCGAGGGTCTGCGTTCGGGGAAGAAGATCTACGGCGGGGTCGGCTCCCCGCCGCCGCCGGTGGACTACACGCTGTATTTCCCGGGCCTCGAATCTCTGGCGAAGGCGGCGAAAGAGACGGCGCCGCCCTCACGTGGAAATGTCTTCTATTTCGAGGGGAACCACGTTCCGGCCCGGAGTTTTGATCGGGCGCTCGACGAGGCGGAGTTGCGGGCGCTGGCGGCCGAAGGAGTGCCGGCGCCGGAGACTCCGGTCGTGAGCGCGCTTGCTCGCGATGCCGGCACGGGGAGCCGTCGGACATCGAGGGGCGGGCTCACCTTTCTTGCCTGGGAGCCCGGGCGTTATGAGCTGCCCGGTGTCGGCTCGGTTTCGGCGCGGCCCGGCCGGCCGCTCGCGTTGGACGGCGCGTGGTCGGTCGAGTTTCAAGCCGGGCGTGGCGCGCCGGAGCGGATCGAGTTGCCCGAGTTGCGATCGCTGCACCTGCACGAGAATCCGGGTGTGCGACATTTCTCCGGCACGGCGAGCTACCGGAGGAAGATGACCGTGCCGGGCGAGTGGCTCGGTTCAGGCCGCCGCGTGATCCTCGATCTCGGACGTGTCGAAGTCCTCGCCGAGATCGTGGTCAATGGCCGGGCCGTGCCCGTGGTTTGGAAAGAGCCTTACCGTGCCGACATCACCGATCTGGTGCGGGCCGGAGACAATGACTTGGAGATCCGGGTGACGAACCTCTGGACCAACCGTCTGATCGGCGACGAGTCCTTGCCGGCGGAAGATCAGTTCGGGCTGAGGGACGAGCACGGCAACGACCCTCACGGCATCGTGAAGCTGCCCGACTGGTATTTGCAGGGAAGACCCAA
>CAMLQS010000450.1 GCA_946482165.1 uncultured Verrucomicrobiota bacterium
CCCGTCTCGGGGGGGGGCTTCGACTTCAGGAGCGCGGAGGGTAACGCCGCCACCGCGCAGAACAAAAAGCACCGCGAGTTCGGCACTTTTGACGCCACGCAGTTCACAAGCACGACGGACGGCGACCTGCTTAATGGCGCGCTGAAAGACGCTTTTGGCAACGTCGAGATCGCGGTGATTGTAGATCGCAACGGGGACGGATTCGTGAATAGCGATGATCTTCAAGGAAACGCAAGTGCTTATCCCGACGTCAATGCGTTCGGGGGCCGCGGAACCTTGAAAGCCGCCGTAATCACCGCTTATATCACGAGTGCCGATGCCTCCGGACGAGGCGTTCGGGCTGATGCGATATTCTATAGTGCAGGCAAAGGCGTCTCTGGCGGTGGCGACATCCTCGCCAAAGAGGCTGTCTGGAGTTGGTAAGAGGCCAATATTTCAGTGCCATTTAAAATCTCCCTTTCGGGCCTTAATACCATGCCATTTGCATACCCCCAGCGCCGCGCCTTTACGCTGATCGAGCTTTTGGTGGTCATTGCCGTCGTCGCAATTCTAGCCGGGATCGCCGGGGTGGCGTTGCGCGGCGGGGACCGCGGCGCGGCGCTCCAATCCGGACAGTCCGCGCTGTCCTCTCTCGTTGCCTCGGCTCGCGCTCAAGCTTCGATCCGCCTTAACAACGCCACGATCGTGGTGTGGGGCGAATACGACGCGTCGAAGCCCGAGGTTGCATCGACTTATTTGCATCGTGCGGCGGTGATGACTTTCGAGGATACCAATTCCCCGCCAGATGGAACCCCTGATAAATACGTGATCCGCGGCGATATCTTGGACTTACCGCGTGGTGTCTATTTTGTGCCCCCTGACTTGGGTGGCAGTTTTCCTGCCAAATACGCAGTTGCCGGTGATTGGGCCAACCATGACAGGACTGACGCTCAAGGTAATGCCGCCGCCCCCATGGATGTGTGGCGTTGGGACGCAGACGCGAAGAACTACGAGGACGACCCCTCGGTTTCGAACAGTTTTAAGGGCTACAAAACGATCACCTTTGATTCGCAAGGGCAACTGGTGGACGGCCGGACCTTGGTGATTTCTTTGGCCGACTCAGACACCGGCGGGCTGATTTTCACGGACTCAGATTCTCAACGGGGGTTGGTGCTAAGCGCCTACGGCATCCCGACCGTAGTAAACGAAAAAGCGGGGTTTAAGCAGTGATTTATCGCCTCCATTCATCGCCGGTTTTCAGGTATCCCATGCTTTCTTCCCTCCCATTTTCCGCTCATCGTGCCAAGGCCCGAGCTTTTTCCCTCGTCGAGGTGGTTATTGCCGTGGGGATCTTCGCCGTTGCCGTCATTTCGATTGTCGGGCTTATTTTGCCCAACACGAAGCGGATCGCCGATCAGCTCGATGCCCAGGTGGCGCAGCGCCTTTCGGACAATATCCGGTTCGAATTGGAGCGTTACGGTTTCAAAAACATCACCGATTCGCTCAACGCAGCGAGCGACCGGGTTTTCTTGGTTGCTAGTAACGACGGCTCCCGCGTCCTGATCACCGGCGAGGATCCTTATGCAGCGTGGAACGAAACCTACAGTTCCAGCTACGACCCCGATTCCTATTATTATACCACGGTGGCGACGAAGCATGCCGCAGAGAACGCGCTTGAGACGGCCCCCCCCCCCGGCGACAACCCGGCCGGGTTGCCGTTCCGTGATCGCTATTTTTTGGTGGAGGTCGGCTGGCCGATTTACCCTCAATACAAGAACGACGGAGCCGCCGTCCCGCTTAATGTGCGGGTGATGTGGCCTTACCGGCTGCCCAACGGGCCGGCCACGCCTACCAGTGCTTCCGCCTACAACGATCAAACCAATTTGCCGTGGCGCGTCGTCCCGCCTGCGCAGCTTTCCACGATGTTGTTCAACATCACTCTCACGCCATGAGTCGTTCGATCCTTTCGCGCCGGTTTACAGTCGCCCGAGCAGGCTTCACGATCGTGGAGCTGCTCGTCGCCACCGCCATCACGCTCGTCGTCCTCGGCCTGATGGTGCAGATCAGTTTTTCCGTGCTCGGCACCTTCGACAAGGTTACCGGCACGGTCACGGCTCGCACCCAAGCGTCCACGGTGCTGCGCTTTCTCCGCGAGGATTTTCAGTCCATCGTCTGGCGGCGAGACGGAAACGTCTGGCTGCTCGCCACGGTCCAGCCGGATCAGGTCGGAGCGGGCCAGACAGGGATTAGCGACGCGGACTGGGACTTAAGCGGGGCTGCCGCCGAGAATCCCAAACCTGGCCGCGGTGCCTTGGGGGATTATGGCAAGGATTTATCCTCCCTTCGTTTTGACGAACAAGGAAGCACGGGTAAGTGGATTGATTTAAAGGAACACCGCTTTGGGCAAGCCGGCGTCTGGCTCCGTTTCTTTACCAATCGAACCACGACGAGCAGCGACGGGGACGTCGCGCCGATCGCCGTTTCCTATCAGATCGTGCGAATGCCACCACGGAGTAACAGCGACGAATACCGCTATCTCTTTTTCCGCTCACAAGTTCGTTCTGGGCGAGAAACTACGGCAAATCCTTATTCCGTTGCTGACGCCGGGTTTAATTTGGCACTGAACGCCCAGGGCGGTTACAATCGCCCTAACACACCAGTCGCTACCAAAAACGATGCTTTTGGGGACTCTGGCAGCATCCGTAAACCTGATCGGGATGCCGTTATCGCGAATAATGTGATAGATTTCGGTGTCCGCTTCTGGCGTCGCGTGCCTCCCGGCCCCACCGATCCGGCAACGGATCCGAGCACGCTACAGCTCATGTTTCCCGCAAGCGGGGTAGCCCCTTTTGCCCCTTCGGAAAATAACCTCGGATTCGCCGTCACGGCGCTGACACCGGCCCAACTTGATGCGCTTAATGGGGGAGTTGGAATTCCCGATGACGGCAATTTAGCACCGGCCAATTTAAGCACCGGGTTTCCTGATTTCGTGGATATCTTTGTTCGAGTGCTCACCGATGAAGGTGCACGTCTTATTGAAGCCTACGAGCGGGGTAACTTGGAGGCGCCTCCCGGATCTAACGAAGATGCT
>CAMLQS010000451.1 GCA_946482165.1 uncultured Verrucomicrobiota bacterium
GGCGGAGGTTGATTTGGCTGCGGATTCATTGCCTTCGAACTGGATACTCCCGCTAGCCGCCGAGTCGAACGAGCAAGGGCAGTGAAAAGTTTTCTCCCGCGCCTTTGATTTCTACGAAGATCGTATAGATGCCGCTTATTCCGGCTCTGCGCGGCTTGACTCGCAAACGCGGGCCCTCCGTGCCGTTCGCCGGTAGCAAATCCACCTGCAGTGATTCCCTCGCCTCTGGAGATAAAGGAACTAGCCGCGCTTCGAGCTTCGTCCTAAGAATAATGGGCGCCTCCTTTTCTTGTAGAGCTTCGTCCGTTCCCCAAACGAGTTCCCCTTTGCCCATCTCCGCCGGAGGCAAAATCACGATGCGAGCCGTAAGAATCGTCGGTTTGTCCGGATAATCGGTCGTCAGCACCGAAATATGTTTTTCGATAACGCCGCGCCTTTTCCGCAGTTCTACATTCGCCACAATCTTGCCGCCCTCGCCGGGAGCGAAATCGTTTTGCTTGCGACTTTCCAGTGTGACGCACCCGCAATCGGCGTCGACACTGAGTATGGACTCCGTTGTGGTGCCGGTATTTTTAAATGTAAATTCAACCAAGGCTTTCTCTTCGGATGCGGCTAGATCACGCGTAACCTGGAGAGCTTCCCAAACCAACGCCCCCCGGGCCGTCGTTGCGCAAAAAGCAGCCCAAATCCAAATCAGTCGGAAAGAATCGGGATGATTTAGTAGAGCATGAATAGAAGATCGCATCTTTCGAATGGAAGGGAACTCGTGCCGAGTGCGACGTGCCCATGAACGGCAACCTTGTCTTGCGTTCGCGCCGATGGCGCACTTGCGGTTTTTCTATGGCCAAGCCAAGGCGGATAAAATATTTAGCAACCTCGCCCGCGCTCGCCATTCGAGCCGGATGCATCACATCACTTCGCAGGTCGATCATCTTTATTCTCGGGCGAAAAAACGAACGACGCGGAAGCCTGATCCGGCGAAAACGAACCGACACCCTCTATGATAAATTCATTCTCCCCAGTCCAATACGCATGAGGAATCCTCCTTAAGTCAAATCGCACCCCAATCGTCCTATAAAGCGAAAGGGGGGCCGCGGATTGGGTTTCAGGCGACACGCCCATTAACATTAAATCGAAGCAATTAGGGTCCAAGTCGGACGCCGCGCCACAGTTTATCATGAAGACCCCCCATTTACCGTCAGGAGACTTTATGCCCCGGATATTGCCCCGGAGTCTTATATTTGCTCCGCGTGGATAAACGCTTTCATCGGAAGGTTGGCATCCAAGGCAGGATATCACAAACCCCAATAAAACAGCCTGGAGCATCTTCCTCATTGAGAATCCGGACCAAAGGGGAATCCGTAGTCGTTCGAGGAATTGATATACATAGGCGATCCATTCATGAAGGTCCGAAGAAAAAAGAAGCTTTTCCAAGAGATGCGAACGTCGAAACTTTTTGCGTGGCCAAGTGAAGCCGCCATGGCCGCCCCTACCGACACAAGATCCGCAGTCGCGACTGCGGGGGTATTTGCGAAGTCGGACCAGTTGATATTGGCATCGGCCCTGTCCTCGATTCGATACTCCATATCTCCGAAGATTTCATAGCAATCATACTGCAGCTTGCCCTTGTAGTAGACGGTGACCTCATTTAGCACATGATAACCGGAGCCGAGTCGATGATCCGTCAACGCAGGACGTCCCGCAATCCGCCCCCCCACATCCCCTTTCCAAGGTTGGTAGGGCTTATGGAGTCTAGCAATATCGTCGGTCAGCTGCGACCAAATCGCAAGCTCCAAGGCCTCATTTTTCTCAAGGTAAATCTGCCAAAGAATATCATTATATCTACTGAAAGGGGCTCCTCGGGCCGTAAAGTAATGCTCATAAAGCTCATGACCTCTTGCATCACCCCAAATTTGCAGCAAAGCCATCGCTGCTGTTGAGCCGTAAAGGCTCGCGCCGCCCCAAATGGACCGACCTAGGATATCCACAAAGAGAACAGGATTATTTCTAACGTTAAGGTAAACATTAGCGCCATCGCCCTCCCCGATGGGATCCCGGCTGAGCCACCTGCCCGAGGTGGCGTTGTAATAGCGGTAGCCATAGTAGTTGAGGCCGGATTCCTGGTCGGTGTATTTGGAAGAGAAGGCGAAAGGAAGGGCCTTGGCGGCGCCGGAGCGGCGGAGGGGCTCGCCGAAGGGGGCGTATTCGAGCAGGCCGACGACGCGGGCGGCATTGGAGGCAGCGGAGGCGGCGAGGCTGATCCACACGGTGATGTTGCCGTTGCCGTCGTAAGCGGGAGCGTAATAGCCGACGGGAACGTCAGGGGCAGCGACCGCCTGCCAAGTCCAGAGCAGGCCGGCGATTCCGCCGACGCCTTGGGGCGAACCGGATAAATCCAAACCCCACGCGTGAGCGGTGACGAGGCCCTGCGGGGAGGAGGTTGCATCCAACTCGGCGATCAGGTTCCAGCCTTGGTAGAGGAAACTGCGATGACTGAGCTGAGTGAGGGCGCCACCGGATGACACCGAGAAGACCTTCTTGGCAATGCGACGGCCAGCGGAGTCATAGACAAAGTCGAGCTGGCAACGGGGAAGCGTCGGCAATGCGGCGGCGACGTCGGCGCGGGTGCTCATGCGCACGAGGCGGTTTTCCGCGTCCCAAACGTAATCCCAGCGGCCGTCGCGGGTCAGGTTACCATCGTCGTCATAGCTGTAGGCCTCGGGCGACTTCGCGAGGAAGAGGGCCCCTTGGTCCTCCAAGGCGAAGTTGAGCGGGGAGGTGGACTGGTTCACCGCAGCCGTTTTGACGCGAGTATAAACCGGGCTGGAATCATTCGAAGCGGGCACTTGCGCGGCGAATCGGCCTTGGGCGACGGTGGCGATAGTGTTGTTCACCGCGACCTTCGCGCCGGAGGGGGCCGCGCCTTGGACCTGCAGAACGCCCGGCACGGTGCGCTGGTCGTATTGATTAAGCGCATTGGGAGCGTAGGTCGAAGGTTGCCCGTTGACCGTGGCGGTTGAGCGGTTGCCGATCTCGTCGTAGGCGTAGTCAAAATCGAGGCCG
>CAMLQS010000452.1 GCA_946482165.1 uncultured Verrucomicrobiota bacterium
TGCGTGCCGAAGGAGGTGTCGCTCGGGATGCAGAGCCAGTCGCCGTAGTTGTTGGCGAGCTGGTTGAGGCGCAGGCCGGAGGGGTTGTGGCGGTCGATCCAGTCGACCCACTTTACCATCGCGGCGTAGTGGCGCTCGATGACGCGCCGGTCGCCGTAGACGCGCCACATCGTGTAGGGGATTATGACGCCGGCGTCGGCCCAGCCGGCGGCGCCGCCGAGATTGGGAAGACCGACCCAGTTGATGTCCTCGCGCAGGCGCGGCGCGACGTCGGGGAAAATGCCCTCGGGAGTTTGCGCGTCCTCGACGTCGACGAGCCACTTGGTGAAGAAGGCGGCGACATCCATGTTGCACATCGCGGTGCGACAGAAGACCTGCGCGTCGCCCATCCAGCCGAGGCGTTCGTCGCGCTGCGGGCAATCGGTCGGGACGGAAAGAAAGTTGTCCTTCTGCGACCAGAGGCCGTTCAGCCAGAGGCGATTCACGCTGGCGTGCGAACACTCGAAATGACCGGCGGGCGGAGTGGCCGAGTGGATGACGCACCCGGTGACGGCGTCGGGCCGCGGCGCTCCGGGCAGGCCGGTGAGCTCGACGTATTGGAAGCCGTGGAAGGTGAACGAAGGCTCCCACGTTTCGACGCCTCCGCCGCGGCAGATATAGGTGTCGACCGATTTGGCGCGGCGCAGATTTTCGGTGTAAAGCGCGCCGTCGGGACTGAGCCGCTCGCCGTGGCGGAGCTGGATGCGGGTGCCGGCGGGTGCCTCGACCTTGAGGCGCACCCAGCCGCTGATGTTCTGGCCGAGGTCGTAGATCCAGGCGCCGGGCTGGATTTCGACGCGCGACACGGGCGCGAGCGTTTCGACAATGCGCACGGGCTCGGAGCGCTGCGCGACCAAGAGCGCGGACGGAGCGGCGACCTCGCGGGCGGGCAGCCAGTCGCGCGGCTCGCGGCGGGCGTCGTAGTTCTCGCCCATCATGAAGTCGGACGAAAGAATCGGGCCGGTGGCGCATTGCCACGAGCCGTCGCTGCCGATCACGAGATGGGTGCCGTCGACGAGTTCGACCTCGAGTTGCACGAGGAGGCTGTTCTCCAGAGAGCCGTAGCGCCCGCGCTGCTCCTGCCACCCGACGTAGCCGGACCACCAGCCGTCGCCGAGCGTGGCGGAGAGTTCATTACGACCGGCTGCGAGCAATGAGGTGACGTCGTAGGTCCGGTAGTGGATGCGTTTGAAATAGTCGGTCCACTCGGGGGCGAAGAGATCGTCCCCCACCCGCTTGCCGGAGAGGCGCGGCTCGAACAGACCGCGCGCGCTGGCATAGACCGTGGCGCGGCGCACGGAGGCGGCGGCGGGCAAATCGAACACGCGGCGAAACACGGCGGGCGTGCCCGGCTCGGTCAGCGTCGGCGCGACGGCTTGGGAGTCGCGGCGGATGATCTCGGGATCGGCGGCGATCCAACGGGCGGACCAGTCGGACGGCGCGAGCAAACCCATCGTCCAGAGAGCGCGCGCGGAGCGGACGGACACCCCAGCCTCGTCCCAGACCTCGACGTTCCAGTGGCAGACCCCGCGCGAGCGGAGCGGCGAACCGGCGTAGACGATATGGGACGTGTCGGCGCTCTCGACGCGGCCGCTGTCCCAACGGTCGGCGGCGCCGGCGGCGAGTTTGTCCGGCGTGCTGGCGACGCGGATACGGTAGGCGAGCTGGCGCGCTCCGCGGCGAGGCGTTTCGAGGCACCAGGAAAGACGCGGGGCCGTGTCGTCGATGCCAAGCGGATCGACGAGATATTCGCAGCGGAGACGGGTGACGCGAAGATCGGACATGCGGAAGGGTTGAAACGATCAGGCGCGCTCGGCTTCGAGTTGTTCGAGGGACTTGCCCGAGGTGTCGGGCATGAAGAAGAAGCCGACCGCGCCGCTGATCGCGAGGAAGAGAGTCAGCAAGCCGGCGATCTGGCCGATGCCCTTGTCGGCGAGGACCGGGACGAAAAAGCTCCAGATGCCGAGGATGACGCGCGCCACGCCGAAGGTGATGCCTTGGGCCGTGCTGCGCAGCAAAGTCGGGAACAATTCCTGGCTGAAGACCTTGTAGAAGGCCTCGCCGGCGAGCGCGCCGCCCGCCGAGAAGAGCAGGATATTGGCAAGCGCGACCGGGATGCTGAAGGGCAGGAACAGCAGCATGCCGTAAGCCGCGACCTGGACGATCGCGCCGACGCCCCACATGAGGCGGCGCGTTTTATAACTGCCGTCGGAGTGGGGCATGAACACGAACACGGTGGCCAGCATGGCGATGACGAAGCCGGAGCAGGAGAGCAGCACGCTGGCGACGGGGCCGCCGGCCTTGAGCGTTTCGATGAGGTAGGGGCCGAAGAGGCCGGCGGTGCCGGCGGCGAGGTTCCAGAAAAGGTAGATCGTGGCGGTCCAGATGAGGGCGCGCAGATTTCGCCCGGAAAAAAGCGCGCCGATGTTCCGGCGAACGGCGGTGGTGGAGGCCGCCGCCTCTTTCCATACGACGGACTCGGTCAGGCCTTGGCGCAGCGCCCAGGTGACGATTGCGACGACAAAGAGGTGGAGTAGCACGATCCGCGTGCCGAGCAGCTGGTTTTCCGGCGACAGGAAGGTGCCGAAGAGGGCGGCCAACACGAAGACGACCACGGGGCCGAGGCACCATGAGATCTGGGTGAAGCCGAGGAGTTTTCCGCGCGCCTTGGCGGGGGCGAATTCGCCGACGAGGGCGAGCGAGGTGGGCACGTCGGCGCCGACCGCGAGACCGACGATGACGGTGCCGAGGAAGAGCATCTCGCGATTCATCGCGAAGGCGGCGAGCAGGATGCCGACGGCGTAGACGATGAGGTCGTATTGGTAGATGCGCTTGCGACCGAGTTTGTCCCCGAGCCAGCCGCCGATGATGGCGCCGACGGCGCAACCGATGGCGTTGGGGCCGATGGCGGCGAGCGTGCCTACCTCGCCTTTCGATAGGGCGAAGGCTTTTTCGAAATTCACCATGCCGACGCCGAGCGCGACGATGGAGCCGGCGTCGAGATAGGAGGCCATGCCGGCGAG
>CAMLQS010000453.1 GCA_946482165.1 uncultured Verrucomicrobiota bacterium
ACCTTTCGGCCTACGAGGCGAAACGGGATTTCACCCGCACGCGCGAGCCCGCGCCCAAGATCGCTCCCGCGTCGCGAAAAGTCTCGCGAGCGGGCTCGGCGAAAAACGGTGCGCGTTTCGTCATTCAGAAGCACGCCGCGACGCGGCTTCATTACGATCTGCGGCTGGAAATGCATGGCGTCCTGAAGTCTTGGGCCGTTCCGAAGGGTCTTCCCACGGCGCTCGGCGTGAAGCACGCAGCGATCGAGGTCGAAGACCATCCGCTGAGCTACATGGAGTTCGAGGGCACGATCCCCAAGGGCCAATATGGCGGGGGCACCGTGATGGTGTGGGACATCGGCACCTACGAACTGCTCGGCGGCAGCCATGCCTCCGGTAACCTGAAAATCCGTTTCGCGGGCAAGAAGCTGAAGGGCGAATGGCACCTCTTCAAAATCCGCTCAGACGACGACAAACCGATGTGGCTGCTGGCGAAGTCGGGCAGGGCGGCAAAGCCGTTTACCGACTATCAAGAGAACCGATCCGTGCTTACCCGGCGCACCATGGAAAGCATCGCCAAGTCGGGAGTAGCGTGGGTCAGTGATCGCCGGATATAAGGCTGCGGCGAACCGTTGGATCTCGGTGCGATAAGCACGGGTGCCGCTTCAGTCCACCGCGAGCCGATTAAGGGGAGGTCCTAAAATCAGGGATGCTCAGCCACGGCCTTTGCCGGCCCGCTTGCGATACGTTCTCCCCGTCTTCCCACCAACAGCCCCATTGCCAAGGCTACGGCCAGCACCTGCAGCTCCATCACGCCCTCCTGGTAACGGAAATAATGGCTGAGAAGGACGTAGGGGAGCAACAGGCTCAGGTAGAAAAAAAGCGCGAGCGCCACCTTTCTCCGCAAGCGTCGGCCGGACGCAAGCAATGCGATACACCATGCCAGCGAGACCAAGCCGCTCACGCAAAATTGGGGAAGTCGCCATTTGCTCCACCACACGTCGTGCGCTTGCGTCTCGTTATATATTGCCGACGCTTCGCGCAGGAATAGGCGGGCCTCGCTCGACATCGTTGTCTCTCGCGCCTCCCGCGCTTGGATAGACTCCGCGAGGAAAAGGAATAACCACGTTCCAGGCTCCTTGTCGGGCTGCATCAGACCTGCGTTCACAAGCTCCACCTGCTGCGGAACCGGTATGTTTCCTTTCGTCCGCAGCGTATCTTGCTGCCGTTGCATGAGCACAAACGCGTTTTTCGCCCGCTGCAGCACGTGTCCGAAATATCGCTCCGGGTCGGCCCAAATTGCCGCCTGCGCCGCATGGGAGTGGCTTTCCAGAAACGCCTTTTCGCCTTCGGAAAGATATTGGCGCTGCGCTTCGACGCTGAGAATCGGATGCGTTTGGAAAGTTGAGTGCGTCGGCACTCCATTGCTTGTTCGCATCAAGGACTGCCAGAGCTCGAATCCTCCGTTGGTTTTCACCGGCGCCAGAATCCCGGTCGTTTGCCATGTCCATGCGCTCCAGCCTAGAAAACACGCGAACCCAATGCAGATCGCCGGCATCAGCGGGCGCACTCCTAACGGCCAAAAAACGCGCCGCGAAGTGCAGGTCAACGAGAGCGCCCTGACAACCAGTGTCAGCACGGTGGCCAGAAAAACCACCGGGCTCGAAAAGGCAGCCAGAATCAGTCCAGCGGTCAGCATGCGCCGCCGCCCCCGTCGTAAATCGGTCACCCCGCGGAAGCAGAGTATGACCAAAAACGCGATCCACCAGCCGTCTTGCACTGAATAGGTTACGTTATCCCACTGCCCAAACCCCACCACCAAGAGCCAAGCAGCGAAGAAATTTCTGCGCACCGCGGGTGAGACGCGCCAATCCCGCAAAATGGTCCAGCCCCATGCCGCCGCGAGCCCGTGGCAGGCGCATTTTATCCAGAATATTAACGGGATAAACAGCGGGGTGAACGGCTCTCGTTCCGCGGGGACTCCGCTCACGAGGTCGATTAGCCACAAAAGAATGGCGTAGCCCGGCGGCATCCATCCGGTCGCGCCGGATCCGATCCCGAAAGGATCGGAAAAGCCGCGTCCCTCCCGCAGCGCGACCATGATATTGAAATATTCACCAAACTCTGCCGCAGGCGGGCCCAGGCTGCCTTTGTTGCGGACAAAAGATAGAAAAACGCAGAGGACGAACATCACCGCCCCAATTTTCATCGGAGTGGTGTAGGCGCGCCTCGCCGTTTGGTTGCCCTGAACGGACGACGGCCGAGCTTCACCGCAGCGAGAAAAGTGAAACGCCATTGCTCCTACCAAGAAGCAGCGCTTCGTTGGGCTGTCACCCGTAGAAAAATCAGTTGCCGGCTTGCGCGCCAGCATCGCCGCATTTCTCGATTCGACTTGGAGTCACCCCGCATCTACGCGCCCGTTCGGCTCGGGCCCGCCTCGCGGCGCACGTCGACCGCGGCCTTGTCCTTGCGCAGGGCGAGGAAGACGGGCTGCCGCAGCACGCCGTCATTGGTCCATTCGGCGAAGCGGATCTGCGCGACGAGGTCGGGTCGAACCCAGGTAACGTGGCGCATTTCGGAGACGGTCATCCCGCGTCCGAAGCGCGGGCGGCGTTCCATCGGCAGATTGGCAAACGGGCAGGCGGCGCGGCGATGGCGCACAAACTTCGCGTGCAAATCCTCGAGCGAGGCGCGGTCGAAGCCCGTGCCGACTTTGCCGGCGTAGATCAATTTCCTCTCGGCGTAATAGCCGATGAGGATGGCGCCGAAGTGCGGGCGGCTGCCTTCGGGCGGGGTGAAGCCGCCGATGACAAATTCCTGTTCACCGAGCACCTTGCATTTGAGCCACGCGCCGCTGCGCCGACCGACTTCGTAGAGAGACCCCGGGCGCTTCGCGATGATACCCTCGAGGCCCTGTTTTTTTGCCGCGGCGAGCAGGTCGGCCGGCTCGATGTCGAACCAAGGCGACAACTCCAAGGGCGCGGGCGGTTTGGCACCAAGCCATTCGGCAAGCCGCGCCTGGCGCTCCTCAAGCGGCAGCGCGACAAGCTCCGCACCATTCAG
>CAMLQS010000454.1 GCA_946482165.1 uncultured Verrucomicrobiota bacterium
GTTGCCACCGGCGAGGATCTTGCCGTCGGACTGGAGGGCGACGGCGTTTACGGCGCCGGTGCCGTCGTTGAAGGTAGGATAGCTCGTCGGCGTCAGGCCGGGGCTGATCTCGGTGACGAATGCACTGTCGAGCGAGGAGTCGGCGGCGAAGGCCGGAGTGCCGAAAAACGCGAAGAGGGAAGCCGTTGCGGAGGCGGCTCGGGAAAGGAAGCGGAGAGCGGGCATAATTAGGGCTAAAGCCGGAAGTTATGCCTGCTTATTGAAATTTGTTTTACCCACCGCAAGGGGCTTTCGCAAACGGGGTGCGATGTCCTTGGGCTGCTTATGTTTGGGCTAGGTGTGAAACCCTAGGATCGGGTGGGTCGCCGAGACGTTTTCCAGGGAATATCAGACGAGGCCCGTCCGGGAGACGATGGTAGCGATAGCCAGGCTTGTCCGTCACGCGACCGCCCAGGATGTTCGCTCAATGGATACGAGATTGAAGGGCCGCAGTCCAAAAACGAGCCGCTTGGCGTTGAGGCTGCGCTTGGCGCTGGCCGTGGGGCTGGCTGCGGTCGCGGGCGCCGTGGGGCTGGCGGAGCCGGCGCCGGCGTGGTCGGGGCCCGAAGTTATTGGCGCGATGTCCCCGGAGCGGCGTGAGACGAGCGGGTTGGCGGTATCCCGCCGCGATGGGAAACTGTTTTGGACGCACGGGGACAGCGGCGGAGAGCCTGTGTTGGAAGCGATCGCGGGCGATGGGGCCGCGCGTGGAAAGTTGCGGGTCGCAGGGGTCAAGAACGAGGATTGGGAAGATCTTGCGTCCTTCGAACTGGACGGGAAGGCGTGGCTGTTGATCGCCGACACGGGCGACAACAAGGCCGGGCGGGGCGAGTGTTCGCTGCTGGTGGTCGAAGAGCCGGCCCCGGCGACGCTCCGGCCGGGCGCGGAACATGTGGCAAAGGTCGCGTGGCGGATTCCCGTGATCTATCCGGACGGGCCTCGCGACGTGGAGGCGGTGGCGGTGGATGCGAAGGCGGAACGCGTGTATCTGCTGGCGAAGCGGACGAAGCCGCACGGGCTCTATGTGTTGCCCTTGAGACCAACGCCGCCGGGGCGGCCGATGGCGCCGATGGAAAGGGTGGGCGAGATCGCTTCGTTTCCGGCGGCGGAGGGGACGGAAGCGCTGTTGCCGACGCCGCGCGGCGCGTATCGGGCGCAGCCGACGGGAATGGACTTCGCGGCGGACGGCTCGTCGGCGGCGGTCGTCACGTATGGCGACGTGCTGGTGTATTCAAGAATTGGTGACGAATCGTGGGAGACGGCGCTGGCGCGGGCGCCGCTGCGGCTGGCCCCTCACGGGTTGGCGCAGGCGGAGGCGGTATGCTTCGGGGACGCGGGCGGGCGGGCGATCTACGTGACGAGCGAGGGGAAGGGCGCGGCGGTGTTGCGGTATCGGGCGCGGTGAAGGCGGGCGGGCGGGAGGCGCGGGAGGCTTATCGGCCGGGGACGCGCCAGACAAGGTCGGAGGGGCTTTCGTAGGGATTGCGGGCCCGTTTTTCCGGAAGGAAGGCGGCGCCGTCGTCGCGGGCGTTCGGGCCGACCCCCCAGAGGGTGAAGCCGCCGTCGGCGTCGCGGCGATAGCGGTAGGCTTCGCCCGTGAAGGGATCGTGCAGGGAGGCGAGCGCGGGATCGGCGGCGAGCACGGGGGCGAGCGAGTCGGGATAGGCGCCGTGGGTGAGGAGGTGTTGCTCCAGGGCGATGGCGATGCGGGCGAGGTCGCGGGTGGTCTTGGCCTGGCCGGCTTTGAGCGTGAGGCCGTCGAAGGAGGGGAGCAGGATCCGCATGATCACATGGTAAGGCTGGAGGAGCATGTTTTCGCCGTATCGGATCCGGGACCGGAGCGGATCGACCCGCGCGGCGGCCACATCGACGGACGGGAGGATATCGTGGAGGTAGGTTTCCGCGACGTTGGCGGCGTTTTGGACGGCCCAGCCGGAGGGCGCCCAGAAGGAGATGCGGTTGAGGATGCGCCTGATGTCGTTGTCCAGTAATTCGTTATCCGGCATGGAATCGAGACCGGGGCCGGCCAGTTGGAGACAGATGGAGACGACGGCGGCGGTTTCCATGGCGTAGGTCTTCCGGAAGCCGGCGAGGATATTGTCGTCGGCGAGGTGTCGGGCGAAGAGCTCGAGTTCGGTCGTGGTCCATTGGTGGCGGATTTGCCCCTGCCAGAGGCCGTTCAAGGGGATGGAGCCGAGGTCGGAGGCGGTGAGCTGGGAAATCAGAACGGGTTCGGCATGGAGCGCGGAACTCAGACGGAGGGGCAGGAGCAGGGTCTGGGCGGCCGCGGCGGGGCGGCGGTTTTCAAGATCGACGAGGGCTTGGAGCGATGCGGCCCTTGCGGCGACCCGGAGGGCCGTGAGGTGGCGCAGGGGAATGGCGTAGAAGTTTTCCCATTCGTAGTCGTAGCGGAGATGCGGGCGCTTCGCGGCGGCCTCGCCAAGTTCGGAGAGAAGGGGCGCGACGCCTTCCAGATAGCCGGCGAGGGCGACGCTCCCTTCGTCGCCGGAGGCCGCGTGGAATTCGGAGTGAATGGCGGCGAGGTCGACGGGGATGTTCCGGTGAGGGTTAGGCCGGGAGAAGTCGAGGGACCGGATGATTTTGGCACCCTCGGGGAATCGTGGCTGGAGGCGATCCTGCAGATTATCCCAAAAACGGTCGTAGGCGTCTTTGGCGCGGGGGGCGTCGAGGAGCGGGATCCTGGCGAGGTTTTGCGCATCGGGAACCGGCGGCGGCGCGAGATCGCGCAGGTCGAAGGAGACGCCGGCGGCGGCGGCATCGCGGGCGACGGAGGCGAAGGCCCGGCGGGCGCGCCAGTTCTCGACCATGTAGGCGAGGACGATGAGGGTCGCGAAGACGGCGCAGGCGAGGAGGAGGCGGCGGGCGGTGCGCCAGGTCCACCAGCGGGAGGGCGCAAGGGGGGCGGCGACACGGAAGAGCGTGGGGTAGGCGGTGCGGAGAGACATG
>CAMLQS010000455.1 GCA_946482165.1 uncultured Verrucomicrobiota bacterium
CCGTCGCCGCCACGCTCGCCGTCCTTTTCGCGGCGCTCTGGTTCCTAGCGCCGTCCGTGTGGGACGCCCAGTTGCAGGCCTCGCTCGGACGCGCCGCGGTCGCCTTCGCGGCGGTCAGTCTGCTCAACTGCTTTTTTGAGTATTTCTTTCATCGATACCTCCTCCACACGCCCGCGCTGCCTTTGCTGCGTCGTCTCTACCGGCAGCACACGCTTCATCACGCGCTCACCCACGTGGTCCGGCGCCCGGCCCGCGACGGGCGCGCGATCCTCTGCGTGGAGAACAAATTCCCCATAATCGAGCCCGAGCAGGGCGAGGCGTCGTTCTTTCCTTGGTATTCGCTCGCCGTGTTCTCCGCGGTGATGACGCCGATCTTGGTGCTGCTGCATTGGCTGCTGCCCGCCTTCCCCTGGTTTTTCGGCGGCTATGTCGCGCTCGCCGTTTCGATTTCGCTCTACGAGATTCTCCACGCGATCAACCACTGGTCGCTGGACACATGGTCGCCGCTTCTCACTCATCGCGTCTGGGGGGCGTTCTGGCGCCCGATTTATGGATTCCACCTGCGTCATCACGCGGTCACCGATTGCAACGAGTCCATCTCCGGCTTTTTTGGACTTCCCGTCGCCGACTGGGTCTTTCGAACCTGCATCATTCCCCGCACCGTCTACGCGCACGGCGAGCCGTCCGATGGCGAAATGTTTCGCAGCCCGCGCCCGGTGGCGCCGATCGCCTGGCTCGATGCCTGGGCTAAAAATTCCGTGCGCAAACGGCGCGCCCGCTCCGGCGGCGATGCCATCGAGGGCCTCACTCGCAGCGAAGACGCCGCGCCTGCGAACGTGGCGGCCGACGCTCGCGCTCCGGGCTGCGTGACCGCGGACGAATAAACCGGCCGGTTCGGGTCGCGTTTGCGCCCTTGGATATTTTAGCGGCGAACAACAAGGCGGGGCGGAAGGACACACCTCCGCGCCCGCCTCTTTTTTTGACCGCCCGCGGTGTTCTGAGCGGCCCTCGGTTTATCGCTGCGCCAATTCGGCCTCGGTCGGCAGACTATAGGTGATCTTGCCCTCGACGACCTCGCGCAGGGCGATGTCTTCCAAGGCAAGTTTCTCCAGCGATACCACCAGTGGGCGGGCGCCGCGTTTGAGCTGCTTTACGCGCCGTGAGACGACGTTGATCAAGATATTGGGATCGCTGATCACTTGGCGTGCGGCCTGAAGGTAGTCGTTTCTCATAAATGGTCGTGGCTGTCCGCCGAGTGGCTGACCCCGGCATTCTAGAAGGCGGCGACGAGGGGCACGATACAATACGGCCGGATTTGGCTCATTGTTGGCAAGCGCTTCGCCGGGCACCCGCTTGCCGGTTGCTTTGCGGCAAGCGGAAGGGCCGGCTGTCCGGGCGACGCATGCCGCACGTTGATCGAGCACGGTGCCGGGGAACCGCATGCGGGCGAATCGTGATTGGCTTCGGCGCGCGATTCCCAACAAGTTCGACGCCCATGAGCGTGCAGCACCAGTTCGCCCCCGCCGGAACGGATACGGCCTCGTTTTACGAGGCGCTCAACGCCGAGCTCGACGCGCATCTCGCGGGCGAGCGCGATTGGTTGATCAACTTGGCCAACGCGTCCGCGCTTCTCGCCCTCCGGGTGCCCGAGCTCAACTGGGCGGGCTTTTACCTTCTTCGCGGCGGGGCGCTTCTGCTCGGACCTTTTCAGGGCAAGCCCGCCTGCACGCGGATCAAGCTCGGCCGGGGCGTGTGCGGCACGACCGCGGCGCGCCGCGAGACTACGGTGGTGCCCGATGTGCATGCTTTCCCCGGGCACATCGCCTGCGATCCGGCTTCGTCCAGCGAAGTCGTCGTGCCGCTCCTCGCCGGCGAGCGCCTCCTCGGCGTGCTGGATCTCGATTCGCCGCGCGTCGGTCGTTTTGGCGACGCGGACGCCCAAGGCCTCGGCGAATTTGCCCGCCGTCTCGTGGCGGGGAGCGACTGGCCGGTATTCGTTTGAGCACTATGCCGTGCGCCGACAGGACGCGCGGCCGGCATCGCCGGCGATGCTCCGGACCACCGGCAAACCGAAGAGCGGGGCCGGTCCGCGGAAAGAGGCGTTTGATCGAAACAGCGCCCAGTCTCCCACGAGTCTCATCGGCGGCCGTCATACCACAGGGCGCAGGCCTCGCGGTCGGAAACCGTCTTTCTGGGACGGAAGACGGACTTGAGAAGGAAGCGCAGAATCTCGCGCTTGCCGTAGAGCTTCAGCTTGCGTGCCGAGGTGAGGATCGGGTGGCGGTGGAGGACGACTGTCTTCAGACGATCGCGGCGGCCGACGATCTTCTGAAGCCGCAACGCCAGGTCGATTTCCTCGCCGGCGAAAAACCGAAGGTCGAAGCCGCCGACCTCGCGAAATGCGTCCGCTCGCACCAGGATAAAGGAACCCGCCACCAAACGCCGGAGCCGGCTCATCCGGTTCCACACGCCGCAACAGAGCGTGAAAACGGCGCCGCCTTCGTCGGGCCGCATCGTGGCGCCGGCGAGCAGCACATCGGTTCGGCGGGTGAGCTCGGCCGCGTCGGCGAGAAGTTCGTGCGATGGCTGCGAATCGGCGTCGATGAAGAGCAACCATGCGCCCGCAGCCGCGGCGGCGCCGGTGTTGCGGGCGCGGCCGATCTGATTGACCGGCTCAAAAACGACCTTTGCGCCCTCGCCGAGCGCGATCTTGGCGGTGCGGTCGGTGGAATTGTTGTCGCAGAGGATGAGTTCCCACCCGAGGCCGGCCTCGCCGAAAGCCCGCGATGCGGCGGATTTCACCGCACGTAGCGAGTCGGCGAGGAGTTTTTCTTCATTAAAGGCCGGGACGATTATCGAGATGGCTGGGGCTCGCTCCACACGGGTGATGGTTGGACGGGGACCCAGGGAGTCGAATTCGAAGCGAGGCCGAAGCGATGCCTGACGGCGCCTGAAACTACGGCG
>CAMLQS010000456.1 GCA_946482165.1 uncultured Verrucomicrobiota bacterium
CCGCCTCTTCGGCTTGAGCGGTATCGGCTCAATCGCCGTCGAGCATGCGGCCGAGGCCGCCGAGGACGGAGCCCTCGCCGGTGGACTGGCCGCCGGCGGCGGGGGCGTTGGCGAGGATGCGGTCGGCGAGGCGCGAGAAGGGGAGGCTTTGCAGCCAGACGGTGCCGTGGCCGCTGAGCGTGGTGAGGAAGAGGCCTTCGCCGCCGAAGACCATGCTCTTCAGGTTGCCGGCGCGCTGGATGTCGTAGCTGACGCCGGTGGTGAAGGCGACGAGGCAGCCGGTGTCGACGCGCAGCGTCTGGCCGCGGAGCTCCTTCTTGATGATCGTTCCGCCGGCGTGAATGAAGGCGAGGCCGTCGCCTTGGAGGCGTTGGAGGATGAATCCCTCGCCGCCGAAGAGGCCGGCGCCGAAACGTTTTTGGAAGGCGATGCCGACGGAGGTGCCAAGGGCGGCGCAGAGGAAGGCGTCTTTCTCGCAGAGGATTTCGCCGCCGTAGTCGCTGAGTTTGAGGGGAATGATTTTGCCGGGGTAGGGGGCGGCGAAGGCGACGCGCTTTTTCCCGACCGGCGCGCGGTTGGTGAAGTGCGTCATGAAGATCGATTCGCCGGTGAGCATGCGTTTACCGACGTTTTTGAGGAGGCCCATGAAGCCGCTGCCGCTGGCGGCGGAGCCGTCGCCCATCTTGGTTTCGAAGACGATGCCGTCGTCCATGTAGTTCATGCCGCCGGCCTCGGCGATGACGGTCTCGTTGGGGTCGAGCTCGATCTCGACGATCTGCATTTCGTTGCCGTGGATCTCGTAGTCGACGTCGTGCGCGCGCATCGGGAGCGAGGGCGGGCGACCGGCGGCGGAAGCCGGCAGCGGCGGAGGCGGCGGGGTGGCGGCGTTTTGGAAGAGGGCGGGAAGGAGTTGGGCGGCGGGCAACCAACCGGGCTGGCCTTGGGACCAGAGGAGGGTGCCGGGGCGGATGACGCCGGCGGCGATCAGGGATTGGAGCTGCTCCTCGCTGATCGAGTGGGTTTGGTTTTCGGAGTCGGCGTAGAACCAGGTTTTCATGGGATGGGTGGGGGAAAGAGGGAGAGTTTCCCGAGTGGTTTGTTTTTGAGCGGAGAGCGCGACTGAAAAATTGGCGCGTCGATTGATATGGTTTTCTGGGCAGAAGGGCCGGTCTTCTTGAGTGGGAGAGGGCGGAATGCGGGCGCCATTCGATGTTCCCTCTTGTTTGGAACTACGCTCCGCTCACGCTTAAATAGTGGCCGATTTGGAAAACGAGGTAGCGGAGTTCTTGCTCCACGAAATTTTACGGGAAGTATTCGTCGTGGGGCGGCCACTGCATCTTCCACAGCCTGCGCCCGGTTCTGGTGTGAATCGGTTACGCCTCGCCGAGATCAGTGCCAACCATGAGCTGGTGATATGGGAAGGGCTTCAGTCCAAGGCTTCGCTAAAATTCGAATGCCGAGCCATCAATTTCACCCACGGTTGGATCTGTGAGCGATGGTGCTCCACTTATTTTTTGCTCCGGTCCTCGGTTTCTCCGCTTCCAGCGGGGGATCCGCTCATAAAGGTAATGCTGCGGGAGCGGGAGCGTATTGTCACATGGCCTGATGACGCGCCTATTCCGTCCACTCAGGGAAATGATCTAGTGCAGTTAGCAAACCGGGTGTTTCCTTGGGTCGTTTTGCCGACGCTTTTGCACGAAGTTGGACACGTGGTTGAGCAGAATTCTGACCTGAAAGGCCCAGCTCTTGAACTCGTTTGCGACGCATTCGCGATCCGATACTTACTCGGAAAGCGCGAGGATGAATTCCGCGACATCGTGATGCTCGGTCTAGCTATCTGGCTGTGTTGCCTTTGTTCGGAGTATCTCCCCCACGACGTCAGCATTGGGAAAGATCACCCCAATCCAGTCGATAGAGCGCGCAATTTCCTCAGCAGTTTTGTGCCACGTGATACCGAAATGGGGCACCGCGTTTGGGCGCTCTGCACAAGCCACGTTATGCGACTAACTCGGGTTCATGCCCGTTCGTTTTTGGACACGGACGTATTGTCTAAAAAACACAGCGATCTTGAGGAGCTTTTAGAGGACCTTCGGAGGTGTTGGGACTGACAATTATGGTTTCCGTTTGGGCTTCATCAACGCCTTGAGACGAGTTCCGTTGCTCACCAAACCACGCGCACGAGGCCGGAGTCGGTGATGTTGCCGTCTTTGGTGATGAGCGGCACGCCGAGGTCCAAGGCGGTGGCGACGATCAGGCGGTCGAAGGGATCGGCGTGGGGGAGGCCGAGCACGGGGGCTTTGATGGCGGCGGAAAGGGAGACCGGCACCTGATGGACGTGGGCGAAGGCGGTGGCGAAAACGTCCTCGGCTTTTCGGCCATGGAGATCGATTTGGTCTTCGTCGATCAGGCGCCCCAGCTCGATCATTGTCGCGGCGGAAAAGGCGAGTTCGCCTTTGGCCGCGGATTCGATGGCTCTACGGGCTTTGGCGCCGAGCCGCTCGGGCTGATACGCGGCGAAGACGAGGCTGTGCGTATCGAGCAGGTAGCGGAGCTTCACGCGAAGTGCTTGCCCGCCGGCAAGGTCGGCTTGGTGAGATCGACGCCGGGGCGAATCGTGATCAGGTCGCGAGCATAGCCCAACCAGCTGGATTTTGACGCGAGGGCAGGTTTGGTCGCGACACGGCGTTTGGCCGGCTTCTTTGCTGCGGTGACTGACATGTGGAACGGGTATGCCGGAGGGCTTGGGCTGACAAGTCTGCGCGTAGGTTTGAGCGGGGAGCGTCTGCTACTTGGTGACTTGGATGCGGCCGAAGCGGCGGGAGGAGAGGGCGACGGTGTCGCGGAGGAGGAGGGTTTCGCTGCCGTCTTCGTTGTCGGTGGTGGAGATCAGCACGACGTCGGTCGTCCAGGTGGAGAGGTCGCCGGTGAACTGCGGCGCGAAGGTGAGGTCGGCGGCGTC
>CAMLQS010000457.1 GCA_946482165.1 uncultured Verrucomicrobiota bacterium
GGTCTGACACCGACGGAGCGAGTTCGACAGGCGTCGGCGCGGTGCCGGGGGCAAGGTCGCAGTGGAAGAGCTTTTCGAGCGTTTCTTGATCGAGTGCGGCCCCGGCATCGTCGAAGCCGCTGAAAAGGAGGTGCTCCTCGGTGCCGAGCGACTCGATGGCGAGTTTTTGCAGGATGAGCCAACCGGAGCGGCCGCGTAGAGGCTCGACGGCGGCGAGGCGGGCGCCGTAGCCGGAGACGTCAAAGATTAGCGCGGCAGGGGCGGGGGCGAGCGCCTTGCCTTGGGCGAGCACCCAATCTCCGAGCGGATGGGTGAGACGGTAGATGAAATCGGGCGGGACGGCGGGCGAAGTGTCGGCGTCGCCGCGGTTCCTCGCGGGCTTGGCGACGAGATGATACGGGCCAGATTGGAGGCAGGGAACGGGGGATGCGATGAGACGGAATGTATGACCGGCCTCGTCGAAGGCGGCGTGATCGCGGAGCAGGTGGCGCGTGGTGCGCCAGAATGCGCGCGAGACGCGGTCAAGGCGTTCCTCGGCCGCGCTGAGGGAGTCGCGCAGGCGCAGGGAGATGTCCTCGTCGAAGTTCTCCAAGACCTCGCGCCGGGTCTCGGCCATGCGCGATTGGATGGATGCGTCCATCTCCTCGCGAAGGCGTGCGAAGGCGGCGTCGATCTCGGCGGGCGTGCGGCAGTCCTGGTAGATGCGCAGGACTCGTTTTTCAAAATCGATACCGGACTCGATACTGCCGAGCACCTCGTCGGATGCGCCGAAGACGCCGCGGAAGAGTTGGAATTTCTCGGTGAGCAGTTCGAGGACGCGCTGGTCGGCGGCGTTGGACTGATTGAGGAAGTTGATGACGACCACGTCGTGGGTCTGGCCGTAGCGATGACACCGGCCGATGCGCTGCTCGACGCGCTGGGGATTCCACGGGAGGTCGTAGTTGATGACGAGGGAGCAGAACTGGAGATTCACGCCCTCGGCGGCGCTCTCGGTGGCAAGGAGGATTTCACCTTCGTCGCGGAAGTGTTCGAGGATGGCCTGGCGCTTGTCGGCAACGCGGGAGCCGGAGAGGCGGCCGAGGGGGCGGTTGACCGACTCCCACTTCTCATAAATCGCCTGCTCCGCAGGGCCGCCGAGGGAGCCGTTGAAGAGGACGACCTTGCCGAGGTAGCCGATGGCTTCGAGGAAGCGCTTGAGGTATTCCTGGGTGCGGCGGGACTCGGTGAAAATGACCGCCTTTCGCCGCGCACCGGCGATGGCGAGCTGCTCGAAACCGAGGCGGAGCGCGGTTTCGAGGGCGCGGGTTTTCTCGTCCAGCTGAATGGAACGCGCCCACGTGATGAGGCGTTCGAGGTCGGCGATCTCGCCGTCGAGTTTCTGCCGGTCGATCACGGAGGCTGGTGCTGGTGCGGCCTGGCCGGGGGCCGGGGGAATCGCGGGCAGGAGATTCGGCTGGGTGTCGGCGGACTCTGGGGGAGCGTCGGCGTCGGATAGCTCGTTAGGCCGGTCCTCGCCATCGGCCGCGAGTTGTTCGTCGGCGGCGAGTTCCTCGGCCTCGTCGAGGTAGTCTTCGGATAGGTCGTCGTCGGCCACGATCTGCTCGGCAAGATCGGGAGGGGCGTCGAGTCCGGCGCGAATGTCCACGAGGCGCTGGCGAATCGTTTCGAGGGTGCCCGCGACCGCGTAGCTGGAAGAGGCAAGGAGCTTGCGTAGGACGAGGGTGGTGAGTTCGCGCTGGCGCTGCGGAAGGGCGTAGGAGTCGGTGCGCTGAAGGAAGGTGGAGATGGCTTCGTAGAGCTTTTGCTCGTTCTCGGCCGGCTTGAAGGGGACGGTGAGCGGCTTCCGCTCCGTGTAGCGGATGTATTCGAGGACCTGGCTGCGGAGAGTCCGCTTGGACCACGCCTTCAGACGGAGCCGCAGATCGTCGAAGTCGGCGTCCTTGCCGGCGTAGCTCGAACGGAAGGTGGCGAGGTCGCCAAAGAGGTCGTCGTCGATGAGCTTCGAAAGCCCGTAAAGTTCGAGGAGCGAGTTTTGCAGCGGCGTGGCGGAGAGGAGGACTTTGCGAACGCTGCCGAGGGACCGCAGGATGGACTGGCCTAGGCGGTTTTTTGGGCGGTAGCAGCCGCGGAGCTTGTGAGCCTCGTCGATGATGGCGACGTGCCATGGGATGGCCCGGAGTTGCCCCTCAATCTTGCGAGTGAACTGATAAGAGACGATGACGATGGCGTCGCGGGAGGCGGGCGTGGGATTGCCCGCTTTGACCTCCAATGCGTGGGAACGCGCGTCGAGAATGAATGAAGGGAGGTTGAATTTCTCCCGCAGTTCCAAGCTCCACTGCTTTCGGAGCGAGGCCGGGCAAACGATGAGCAGGCGCCGCTTTTTCTCCGCCCAAAGTTGGCCTAGGATGAGGCTGGCCTCGATGGTCTTTCCCAAGCCGACCTCATCGGCGAGGAGCACACCCTTCACCGTGGGCGAGCGGAAAAAGTAGAGTGCGGCCTCGATCTGGTGGGGGTTGAGATCAACCGCGGCGTCAAAGAGAGAGGCTGAGAGCTGGTCGATACCCTGCGCGGCTTGGCGGGTGAGCTCGTGGGCGAAATAGCAGGCGTGATGGTCGCAAATCACTAAGCGAATGAAGAGCGGCGGGTTAACGGCTGTAAACGGCCAACAATGCGATGTTGGCGCACGGGAAGCATGATTTCTGTGGTTATTGCGGGACGATAAACAGCGCGCGGCCGCACTACTGATCCTAGCGCCCCATGGTCAGCTGCCGCGGCCCGGTTCTACAATGCGCCGATTCAAGGCGTCTCTGATCGCGGTTTTCGGATTCCCACACTGCCGCTCGCTCAGCGTTTGGCGGCGGCGCGGGTGCGGCCGCAGGCGGCGTCGAGTTCGGC
>CAMLQS010000458.1 GCA_946482165.1 uncultured Verrucomicrobiota bacterium
CTACCACATCGAAGACCAACGCCGCCTCCCGAATACTTGATCCGACTGACGACAGTAACGCGGAGAACCCAATTTCTAGTTCTCTGGTGGACGACGCCAACCCGCCGGCCACCGGCGCCGCCGCCAATCCACGCTTCGGCCCCGGGCACGTTTATCTGGTGAGCGGGCGCGTGGACGCATCGAAAACCCCCGACGAGAATGTCGGATCCGTTGACGTGCGGGGTAATTCAGATGCGGGCTCGCAAACCGGTTATAAGGACGGGATTGCGGAACGCATTATTCTCCGCAAGTCGCCTATTGTGGTCGATGGAGGCGCGGTTCCGGGTCGCGCTCCGGGGACCCAAGTTCAGATTGGTAGTTATGCCTACTGGGTGGCCGATAATGGTATCCGCGCTTCGCTCGGTTCAGGCAACCGTGCGGCGGCCGGTTTGAATGTATTTCCCCCAGATGCGGCCACCGATCTGCTCAATTACGACGATTCTGGACTGGCGGTGGCGCCGAGGGGAATGGATTACAACCAACGCGATAATCCCGGCTTTGGCAAAGGCACCGCTGCGGCAGACGAGTCATATCTTGCCCGTAAATTTCTCAACAGTTTACAGCTCCAAGCGACTCGCGCCGACCTCGTGTTAAGGGATAACTCGGCGAACGATATCTTCAGCCCTGTCAACCGTCGGAGCTTCTACGCGCTCCTCGCCCATCCCGATAACAGTGCATTTTTCTCCGAGCTCAATTCGGTTGATCAGCTAACTCAGCTTCCTGTCCTGCGGGATTACTCGGTGGCCTCGGTCATCCCCAATGTAAACGGCGTGCCCACCGTTACTGCTCAAGTTGCCGATTACCAGAAGGATATTCGTGATCGCCTGCGCCAGCGGTTCCACGACATCACGCCGAAATCGCGTGGGGTGCTGACCGACATGGTAAATGGCGGTCTTCGCAAAGACCTCACCTTCGAGGCGGCGAATGGTTTTCCGAATACAGCGGCTGGGTTCCAGCCAGGTGTTAAAACCTTCTTGGACTTCTGGCGTGCGGGCGGCGCGACAAGTCCCCTTGCCTCTTCGACCGTCGGACTTCTCGGCCTTTCCTCCGATATCGTTGCGCCTCCCGCCACGGCCTTTGATGCGGGCGCGCCGGCAAACACTGCCTATTATCCCGTCGTCCCGATCACTTCCGAGTTCAAGTGCGTCATGACTCTCAGCGTGAGTGGAACTGGAGAGTTGCAAATTGCTACAACCGGCACGGTGGAGCTGTGGAATCCTTATAACGTGCTCCTCAAGGCACCTCAAACTCTTTACGCGGTCATTCCGGTGGGTGGCTCGAAAACGTATTTATCTGATTTTAGCGTGAGCGATGGCACAACCCCGCCCCAGTTCCTCAATATCCAACAAACTTTCCGGGAGAATTCCTACACGGTTGCAGGGGAGGTCTATATGTATTTCCCGCTTACCACGACCGGGCCTCAGGAATGGAATCCGGGCGAGGTCAAGGTATGGGAGTTCACTTCCCCCAACCGCCCAGCTCGCGTCTCGGGCGGAGCGGATATTGTCGGCATGACGCCTTCGGTTGGTTTGGAAACGATTCAACAGTCGCTTAGCGAACTGAATCTTACCATACACATGGGGAACAACCCGCCACCGGCCCCGGCCACCGTGCCGCTGTTTGCGGCACGGGGCATTGAATATCAGACGCCTTCGGGGCCGGGGAGTCACACCCTTTGTTATTATTTTCGTCTGAGCGACTATCGCGACTACGACGCTGATACACAAAACTGGCTCGCCAACTCCAATCCTCTAGGACCTGTGGTCCGAGCCGCAAATGTAGGTCCCGTTCCCGTTTTCCGGACATTTTTCACCAACGACGATCCCTCGTTTGATTCGGATGCTCAAATACTGAATAATCCGGTGTTTACCGCGCCGGCGTTTGTTGTCCTATATGATGTCCCTCGGCAGGAAATCACCAGCATTGGTTCCCTTCAGCATCTTGCGTTCAGCCCCTCGGGTGGCGGTAACAACTCGCGCACCTATCGCTTAGGCGGACCGGGTTCCGGCGGAATCAATCGCCTTTTCGACACCCACTTTATCTCGACCGTTCCTCGCGACACCGCGATGGACGTTGCGAACCCGCCGGCAGACTCTTGGTTGCCGGTGCTAAACCGCCCGCTCGCCAATACCGCGCTCCGGGTTTTCGATCCGGCTGCGGCACAAAATACCCCGCACGAAGACCTGATGAACGTGGGGGCCGGCGCCACTGCGACGGGATTACAGTCTGCGCGAGCGGCTGAGTTCTTGCTCATAGAGGATGCGTTCAACATCAATTCCACCTCGGTCGCTGCGTGGATGGGCATTTTGGGAGGCGCCTTGCCGAGCTTGGCTGACCCCAACGTCGCCGCGCCCGATGGTGATGATTATATCTGGCCCACTCCCACCGCGGCTGATTCCGAACTCAAAGCCAATTGGCGTTACCGAAACGGCGGCAGCGTCGAGACCGTGCCGCTTGCGAATGTGTTTTTCCGCCTTCCGCACACCGCCACCTACCTTGAGGGTGATTACGTGACGCGTCGTGATGATCTCAATTCTGCGGGCACTTTGGCCGAGGCCGCGTTTCGGCTTGGTCTGCGCGAATTCAATAAGGGCGAAATTGAGGGACTTGCCTCGGCGGTGGTAACGCGGTTAAAGGCGAACGGTAAGCCTTTTACTTCTGTATCCGCTTTTGTGGATTCAGGGATACTTGATGATGCGATTGCAGCTGCCGGATTAAATACGAAACCGGGCGGTGACATTCCACCTTTGTCCCCCGCATATCTCACCCAAGGAGACATCCTTCAACTCATCGCGCCACGCCTCGTCGCTCGTTCCGATACGTTTACGGTGCGTTCGTATGGCGA
>CAMLQS010000459.1 GCA_946482165.1 uncultured Verrucomicrobiota bacterium
CGGAGGCGTGTTTTTCGCGTTCTTTGCGTTCTTTCGGGCAATGAGTCTGGTTGGAATGCCCTGAACTTGCCCGTCGTTTCATGCGCCAAACCAACCCAAGCACCGTCGGCACCGAGCGCGTTTTGTCCGCGCAATCTTCGGCAATCTTCGCCGCCTTCGAGCGGCCCGAACGCCTCGCCCGTTGGTGGGGACCCAAGGGCTTTACCAACACCTTCGAACGCTTCGAGTTCACGCCCGGCGGGCGCTGGGTCTTCGCCATGCACGCGCCGAACGGAGCCAATTTCGCCAACGAAAGCGTATTTCGCGAAATCCGGCGCGACGCCCGCATCGTGATCGAGCACGTGGTGAAGCCTTGGTATCGGCTCACCGTCACCCTGAACCCCGAGGCCGACGGCAAAACCCGACTTGCTTGGGATCAGGAGTTCGAGAGCCCCGAGTTCGCCGCGAAAATGCGTCCGCTCGCCGCCACCGCCAACGAAGAGGTGATCGATCGTCTGGAGGCGCTGCTCGCACTGCCCGCGGACGATTTTCCCATAGGCTAATCGATACCCGCATCCAACATCGCGCCGAACCCCAGGACGAAGCGCAGGTCCTCGATTTCCTTTAAGGTGGCAGCGTAATGGTCGCGCGCCTCCTGCCCCACCACCAGGGTGCGGCATCCGACGAGCGTCCCATGCCGGTCGATATGCGATTTGTAGATATCGCGGATGCTTTCCTTCATCGAAAGCGTCGCCGTGACGAGGTCCCGCTTCTTCACATACTTCCGGTTCTCCGCGGAGATTTTCGTTTTCGTCAGGGCCGCCGCCACCAGTCGATCAAGTTTGCGCTGCTTCGCGTGCAGCTGGTCCGCGTCGGAGTAGAGGGCGAGCGAAGTGGTGAACACATGCCCATCCTCCCGCTGGATCGAGAGCCCGTCTTTCGTGAGATCGAGCATGCACGCGCGGATCGCGCGGCCGTCGCGGCTGTGAAACTCCCGCCACTCGCCGGCCGTCGCCGGCTCCTGTTTTTCGCTTGCCAGTGTATCGGCCGCCGCGCCCGCGGCCCCTGCAGGGTTTTGCTCCGGCGCCTTGGCGCATCCGCCCGCATACAACACGAGAATCAGGCCGCCCGCGAGGGCGGAGCGGGCTCCGGCGAGGAGGGCGGCCGGGCGAACCGGAGGAGGAACCATGCGGCTTTAAAAAGACCCGCGCGCCACCGATGCCAAGTTTCCAACGCATGCGGCGCTCGGCCAATTCGTGCCGCGGAAACGGCGGGGCGTCCGCCGTTTCATCCCCAAAGGGACCGGCCCGGAGATTGCGTTCCGAGCCCATCCAATCCATCGCAAGGAATAGCGACCGCGCATGAGCTCTGGAAAAAAAGCCGCCGCAGCCAAAAAAGAACTTTCTCCCCGGGAACGGGAGGAACTGATCCGCATTTTGGAGGCCCGCTTCGGGAAACACGAGGGCCGCCACAAGGGCATCGAATGGGCGCAGGTAAGGGCGCGGCTCGACGCCTCGCCGGAAAAAATGTGGTCGCTGAACGAAATGGAGACGAGCGGCGGTGCGCCGGATGTCGTCGCGATGGACCAAAAGACCGGTGAAGTCGTCTTCTTCGACTGCTCGCCTGAAAGCCCCAAAGGCCGCGCAAGCGTTTGCTATGACCGCGAGGGGTTGGAATCCCGCAAGGAGCACAAACCGAAATACAACGCGCTCGATCTGGCTACGGCGATGGGCGTCGAGATGTTGACGGTCGAGGAGTATCATCAACTGCAGAAGCTCGGGGAATTCGACACCAAGACCTCGAGCTGGGTGAAGACGCCCGACGATATCCGGAAACTCGGCGGAGCGCTGTTCGGGGACCGCCGTTACGGCCGGGTCTTCATCTACCACAACGGCGCGCAATCCTACTACGGCGCCCGCGGCTTCCGCGCCTCGCTTCGCGTCTGATGCCGAGCCGCGCAATCCGGAAGTCCCCGCCGCCCGTAGTTATTCCATCACTACGCCCCCGTCCCCGCCTCGCCCCCGCGCTTCCCTCCCCCGCCCCTCGCCCATCAATCATGTCGCGCGCCGTGACCCCGAGAAGATCCGCCGTTTGTGTGCTCGCCGGCTTGCTCGCGTTATCCGGATGCCAGAGCCCGCCGCGGCATCGGGCCGACTGCGACTTCGATTGCCCGCATGAGGACCGGCATCGGAAGGCGGACGCACTTGCCGCCTACACGTTTGGCGGGGTGCTGCTCACCGGTTTTTTATTGGGCTTGTTCGAGGACGAAGCGCCCGTGGGTCAGGCGGCGCCCGTCGTGTCCGCGGCCTCCGCGGACGGCTCGCTCAGCGTGACCAGCAGCGAGGACGGCCGCCAATTTTCCGACGAAACACGAAACCGAATCGCACATTCCCCGGCTTCCGCCAATGCGGTTGAAAAAGGCCCTCGCTCGCCCTGAGGGGCCAAACCACATGGACGAGGACTACGACCAGTTTTCCGAACGGGAGGATCCCCTGCCAACGCGGCTTTTCGTGTATTCGTTCGGCACGGGCCTGGCGGCGCTGGTGGCGGCAGGACTCATGTTCCTTCTGCAGACCGGCGTCCTGTTTCGCCCGATAGCGAAACACAACCTGCGTGATGTCGAGGCGTCGAACAAACGCATCCTGCGTTGGACGAAGCTCGCCGCCTGCCTCGGCGCCGGGATCGGGATCTATTACTCCGCCCGCGCCGAGCTGCAAATCCGCCTTAAAGATAGAGACCCCGTCAGACGCTGAATCGGCCCTACCCCCACGCGGACCAGGCGCCATTCTCGCATGCAAGCCCGCGTGGTTGGTGTGCTTTTGCGCTGATGCCAGTCCTTCCCGCCTCGGCCGAGATCGTGCATCCGGCTCAGCCACCCACGTGTAGGGAGGTCCT
>CAMLQS010000460.1 GCA_946482165.1 uncultured Verrucomicrobiota bacterium
GAAGGCGCGGACCTCGCCGACTTGGTCCGCAAGGTCCGCGCCCTGCCGGGATGCGCCCGCCTGCCCCTGCTGCTTCTTCGCCCTGTCGGCGACTCCACGACCACCTCGGACTTCGCCGGCGTTTTGGCCAAGCCGATCAAGCCCGCGCAACTCCACCGGCAAATCGCCGCCATCCTCGCCCCGTCGGAACCCGTCGCCGCGCCCGCCGCCACCGCGCCCCGTTTCGACGCCGGTTTCGCGAGCCGCCACCCCCTCGACATTCTTGTCGCGGAGGACAACGAGGTGAACCGTCGCGTCATTCACCTGCTCCTCGGCCGCCTTGGCTACAAGCACGCGCGCTACGCGCACAACGGCGCCCTCGCCGTCGAGGCCGTCGCCGCCCGCACGCCCGACGTCATCCTGATGGACGTGCAGATGCCCGAGCTCGACGGCCACGCCGCCACCGCGATGATCCGAGCCGCCACCGCGGCCCGGACCAACGACGGCCCGCCGCCTTGGATCATCGCCCTCACCGCCGACGTGCTTGCGTCGGATCGCGACGACGCCATCGCGGCCGGCATGAATGACTATCTCATGAAGCCCATCCGCGTTGAAGCGCTCGTCGAGGCCTTGACGCGAGCCTGCCAGTCGCGCGCCCGCTGACCCGCCCGCCCCGCCAAATCGGAAACGGCAGTCGGGCGGCGGAGCATCGCGCAAGATGCGAAGTTGGACGCGCTCGCGGAATCCCGACATGCACCCGGCGGACGATGGAGCGGGCGCCGCGAGCGGCAGGCAGCCACCGCGAAGCAACTCGCGCCTCACCGCTTGAGCGCCTCGAACTCCGTCAACAACTCCCGCCCGCGCTCCGGATTCACCATCGCCACATAGGCGATCATGCCGCGCACCCAACCCTCGAAGCGCGGATGATTCTCGCGGTTCTGCGCCGCCAGCCCCTCCGTTTTCGCCCGGTGCAAAATCGCCCGCAGGCGCCGCACCGTCTCGCGCGACACGTTCGGACGCTTGTTCACCACGATGCCCGTGACCGTCTGCCGCGTCTTCGGACGCTGCACCCGGGTTTTCTTCTCGTTCACCGTGAAATTTTCCTCCGCCACGATGTGCCGCATCCCCGTCAGCAAACGCGCCGTCTGCCCCGTCGCCTCGCCGTCCGCCGAGAACGTCAGGTCGTCCGCATAACGCGTGTAGGTCCAGCCCAGCCGCTTCGCGAACGCGGTCAACCGGTTGTCCATCCCGCGCGCCACGAGGTTGCTTAGCGCCGGGCTCGTGCATGCGCCCTGAGGCAAACCGCGCGGCCCGGTCGCCACATACAGCTCGCGACCGTCGTAGTTCACGCGGCTGCGCGGGCACTCCGTGCAAAGCAGCGCCAGCACCGTCGCCGCCGCCGGCGAATAGCCGAGCTGTTGGAAAACGCCCTTCACCCGCGGGAAAGTCACGCTCGGGAAAAAATCCTTCAGGTCCGCGTTGACGACCGCCGCGCGCCCGAGGTGCGGCTTCGCGTTGCTCAGCGTGCTCCGCCCCGCCACGAATCCGTGCGCGGCGTCGTGCAAGGCCACCCGCTCCAAAATCTGAATGCGGATCCACTCCTGGCAGCGCGCGAGATCGCGATGCGGCGCCGCCAGCTCGCGCACGCCGCCGCTCTTCTTCGGTATCTGGAACCGCACGTAGTGCGTCACCGCCGTCGCCTCGCTGTGAAAGGCCAGCCAGCGCAGCCGCGAAATCTCCAGGCCCAGCGCCTTCGCCACGTCCGCCGGCGTCGCCAGCACGGGCAAGCCCTGCGCCTGCAGTCGCTCGATATTCGCGCGCCGGTCCGCCAACCCGCCCGAGACGCCGCGCCCGAGAAACACGATGTCCGTCGCGCGCCGAGTCCGGATCGCCTCAGCGCGCTCCTGACGCTTCCGCTCCGCCTCGGCCTTTTTCTCTTCTTTCCGCGCCTGCCGCGCCGCCGCGGCGGCCAGCGCCGCGTCGGCCGCGATGCTCTGCACGTTGCGCAAATCCGGCCGCAGTTCCCTCATCTTCGCGCCCGCCTCGTGGATCTCCACGAGTTGTTCCGGCGTCAGCAGCCCTTGCGCGACAAGCGCGCGATCAATCAGCGCCGTGCGCGGATCTCCGGCCGATGGGATCTGGTCGCGCCGGTCGAAATTCACGCTCGCCCAGGTCCAGCGGAGCGTGGCCGCGTTCTTCATCATCTCCTCGCGGCTCACCGGCGTGAACTGCCCCGCGTCGAGATTCAGCTTTTTCTGCGCCGATGCCGGCGCCGCGCCCTTCGCCGCCGTCGGCGGCCGCGGCGCCACCGGCGGTGGCGCGGCTCCGCGATACGGCATCCCGGGCGGCACCACCGGATCGCGCGGCTCGCCCGAGGGCGTCGGCGGCCTCGGCGCCGACGCGCCACCGCCGAACAAACGGGCGATCAGGCTCAGCAAGCCCATGGCTTAAAAACGGCGGCGTGAGGCGAAAAGGGGGAATGAGAGCGGCGGGTGGTCTTCCGACTACTCGCTCAGGACCGCGGCCGTTAACCAAGGGCCGATGCGCTACCGTGCGCAGCGGGCCCCTTGGGTCGTCATGGCCGCTGCGCACGGTAGCGCATCGGCCCAAACGAACAACGGTCGTGGGGAAGCATGGCTGGGCAGACGCAACCGCGGCGGAACGCCGCAGTATGGATGGTCTCGGCAAGACCGGCCCGCCGCTCTCAAAGGGATTGCCTCACGCGCCTCCTTTCCGTTCCGCCGAGGCGCGCAGGCGGGCGAACCAGTCGTCCGCCCCGCCGCGCCCGGGCGCGGGGTTCATCGCCTGCCAGCGCAACGCCAGCAGGTGACGGCACGGCCCCATGCGCAGCCCCGCCTTGCGGAAGTGTCCGCAGAGGCAGC
>CAMLQS010000461.1 GCA_946482165.1 uncultured Verrucomicrobiota bacterium
TGGCGGGATCGGCGAGCGCGGCGACCGGCAGGCGGGCAAGGGGCGGGCGGGGCGGGCCGGGGTGAAGGCGAGCGCCGACGAGGTAGACGTCGGGTCCGGCGGGGGAAAAGTTGCGCGGCCAGTCGGCGAGGACGCGTCCGTCTGGGGCGGAGAGCTCAAGCCCGAGCCGGTCGGGGTCCTCGGGCAGGGGGCGCGCGGTGAGGAGGAGGGGCTCGGTTTCGACGCGGTAGGCCGTGCCGTCGGGTAGGAGCAGGGCGGGGTGGCACTCGGCGTCGTCGCAGAGGGGGCGGACGTGTTCGCGGGGCAGCTCGGCGTCGCGGCCGAAATAGATCTGGCCGTAGCCGCCGCGGTTGGCGGCTGAGAGGCGGAGGAGGAGGGCGATGCGACGCGCGGCGGGGGAGAAGGCGGCGGTGTCGGCGGGGAAGGCGGCGAGGAGGGCCTTGATCCACTTTTGAGTGGGTGGAGTCCACTCCTGGCGGGGTTTGGGCTTGAGAGGGCGGATTTCGAGGAGGACGCGGGCGTCGGGCTGGATGCGAAGGCGAAAGTCGACGGCTTTGGCGAGCTCGTCGCGAGTCTGCGGGGAGGAGGCGGCGGAGGCCGTTTCGATCTCGAGGGAAGGCGCGGAGAACGTGCGCCGCCAGACCTCGAGCTCGTCGTGGAGGATCTTTTGGCCGATGCTCGCGCGGACCTTCGCGAGGTCGGTCATGGGGCGGAGGGCCTCGGGGAGCGGGCGGCCCTCGTGTTCCCATTTGTAGGCGACGTATTGCCAGAGCGCCCAAGGGTCCTCGGGCGGCTGGCGGGGGTTCCACCAGCCCGGCATGACTTCCTCGTAGTAGCCGTAGACGTAACGATTCGCGGGCGGGGCGTCGCCGAAGCCGTGCTTTCGCCAATCGCCCTTGGTGAGGCGGCCGTTGGCCTGGCGCATGTCGGAGAAGAGGGCGGAGAGGCGGCCGAGCAGGCGGGCCTCTTCGTCGGTCAGGGGGCGGCCGATCTTTTCGGCGAGGACGGGCGCCCAGACTTCGCGGAAGGGGCGTTTCGTTTTTGGCGCGACGGAAGGATCGGGCGCGGGGGGCGGTGTGGCGGGGAGGCGCGAGGCGGAGGGGACGGAGGAGACGCGGTGTTCGCGGAGCCAAAAGAGGCCGAGCGCGTGGGCGTGTTTGCAGCGCTGGCCGACGGGGCATTCGCACTCGGAGACCCAGTCGCGGCCCTCGAGCTGGAGCGTGGCGACATAGGGCGCGGGCGCGCTGCCGAGGACTTGGCCGGCGATCACTTGATCGTCTATCCATGTCTCGGTGATGAGGCGGTTGGAGAGGATGGCGCGGCCCTTGGCCTTGGTCGCGGAGTCGAAGCCGTCGAGGTAGATGACCAAGCGCGCGAGCGCCTCCGGCGAGGAAGGGCCGGAGGAATCGGGATCGGGAAGGCGCGGCATCGCGGGTCCGGGCGGGTCCGGCGAGGATTTGCGGCGGAGCGGGCGCGGACGAGCCGCGCCCCTATGGAACCGCGCTCAGAACACCTGTTCGTCGAGGAGGGCGAAGAGCTCGGCCTCGGTGACGCGGCGCTGGGCCATGGAGTCGCGCTCGCGAAGGGTGAAGGTGTCGCCGGGCTTCTCGATGGTGTCGAAGTCGATCGTGACGCACCACGGGGTGCCGATCTCGTCCTGGCGGCGGTAGCGGCGGCCGATGGCGCCGGCCTCGTCGTAGAACACGGCGTAGCGGCGCTGGAGCTTCTTGTAGAGGTCCTTGGCGCGGGTGGTGAGCGCCTCCTTGTTTTTGAGGAGGGGGAGGACGGCGACCTTGACCGGGGCGATGCGCGGGCTGAGGCGGAGGACGGTGCGCATCTCGGAGTTGCCCTTCTCGTCGACGACCTGCTCCTCGGCGTAGCCGGCGGTGAGGACGGCGAGGAAGATGCGATCGAGGCCGACGGCGGGTTCGATGACGTGCGGGACGAATTTCTTCTTCGTGGTCTCGTCGAAGATGGCCTGGGGGACGCCGCTGGCCTTCTCGTGCTGGCCGAGGTCGTAGTTGCCGCGGGCGGCGATGCCCCAGAGCTCCTGCACGCCGAAGGGGAACTTGAACATGATGTCCGTCGTGCCCTTGGAGTAGAACGCGAGCTTCTCCTTGAGGTGGTCGTATTCGGAGAGGTGCGTATCCGGGAGACCGATACTCTTGAGCCAGTCCTTGCACCAGTTGATCCAGTAGCGGTGCCACTTGGCCCAGTCGTCGTCCTCGTGGATGAAGAATTCCATCTCCATCTGCTCGAACTCGCGGGAGCGGAAGATGAAGTTGCGGGGCGTGATCTCGTTGCGGAAGGACTTTCCGGTCTGGGCGATGCCGAAGGGGAGCTTCACGCGGCCGGTGTCGACGACGTTCTTGAAGTCGACGAACATGCCCTGGGCGGTCTCGGGGCGGAGGTAGGCGACGGACGAGGCGTCGGTCATGGCGCCGACGTTCGTCTGGAACATCATGTTGAAGGCGCGGGGCGGGGTGAGGTCGGGGTTTCCGGTGGCGGGCGAGGGGATGCGGCCGATCTCCTCGGGCTTGGCCTCGGTGAAGTCGCGCGGCTGGACGGCGTGCAATTGGCCGCGAGCACCGATCTTGCGCTTCATCGTTTCAGCCGAGCTTTGAAGTTCTTGAGCTGTTTTTTCACTCTCCAGCGCAGACACGTAACCAATTACTTCGGTTGAGCCTGCGAGATAGGTTCTCTCATAAGGCATCTCCACGCTAATGCCATTGGAGTTAGTTGTTCTGTGAACGCCTTTGATCTCAAGCAGCTCCGTAAATGTGATGACGACGGGGGCGAAGAAGAGCTGGTCGGCGCGGTAGCGGTTTTTGGAGACC
>CAMLQS010000462.1 GCA_946482165.1 uncultured Verrucomicrobiota bacterium
CCTCCCCTGCACCCCTCCCCGAAACTTATGGTTTCCTTCAGCGGAATACCGATACGTAGAAATTCAGTCGAGAGGGTCGTATCGAGGCAATCTGGCGGCACCTTTCAGCCTAAATCCGGCGATAGCCCCGGCGAAAGATCGCGCAAGGTGCTGAATCGGATGGTGATTGCAGCGATCCGAAGGCGCACCTGGAAGGTGCGTCGAGCGGTCGATGTGATCAGCAGATGATCAGCAGGTTGTGCGAGATGAGTCGCGGTTATCGCCGGTTTTAGGTTCAGTGGCCAAGCCAAAGGGGACGGGGCGTTGTTTGCTGATTTTTGCTCGAACCAGCCTCCGCGACGCGTTCTTCCGAACCGGCCGCTACAGCTTCAAGCCCAATGTCAGGCGAGCCCTTTCGGACGCGAATCAACAAACAACGCCACGACCCCTTACGACCCGACGACCCCTTCACGACCCGCCTAAAAAAACGGCATGTCGGGCATCTGGGGGTCGTCTAGGCTGAAGCGACCGAGATAGGCGCGGTTTCCGTCCAAGGTAAGTTCGATCTCGTAGGAGGTGGGCGTGGTGTGCTGCGGGATATTCAGCGTGAACGGGCCGGAAGTATTAAAGGCAGGATCGCTCCACTCCAGTTTGCCCGCGGCACCGCTGCGGATCGCTATTTTCGCGGCAAAGGGACCGGGGGTGGCGGAGCTGGGGTTGAACCGAATCAACATCCGGTTGTATTCCAAGGTTACTTCGTCGACATAGGTCCACCGCCGATGATGCAGGGCGCCATGCCCTTGGGTAGCGATCTTTGGCAGGTATCGGGTCAACGCCTGCGGACTGAGCGAGTTCACCAGCGTCTGATGCTCCGCGGCTGATCGGCAGGCGATGAGCCGTAGAGGGGCGAGGTCGATGCGCTCGGGAACGATGATCTCCGCATGGCGCCGGTTTATGATCAGGTCGCGATTTTCCGGTGAGAACGCGCTGTCGTGATAAATTTCCGGGAAAGGGAGCTGTTCGAAAAAGTCCGCAGAACCGCCAACGGTCACGCCATACTTTCCCAAGTTGCCGTTACTGAAGCGGGTGCTCTCGCGCGTCAGCACCTCTCGTGCATCGAAGAGGAACACGAAGGGCATCGGCGAGTGCGCTCCGGCACTGCCGTAGCGATGCACCGGGCGGAAGCCTTCGCACTGATATTGTGTCGGTGTTCGCGGGCGGAAATAAAAACGCACGTGCCGGCGCCATTCGTCGTCGGTGTGGCCGATCACGCTTGGGCTGGCCGTATCCACCGCCATGGGACGCGAACTGCGCGCGATCAGTTCGCCCGATTCGAGGATGGAGACGGCGTTACGGAGCTCGGCGAAATGGAAAATGTATCGGGGCCACCATACACGCGCCGTGCCGATCCAATCGGACGCGGCCAAGGCATCGAGATGGGCGACGATCCGGGCTGCGTCGGCCTTGCGCGCGATCTCAGGCATGGACGGCGGTCGCGACGGCCTCGGGAGCGAGTTCCAAGGATTCCGCGGCGCTGCGCGGCGTAAGTTGCAAGGCGGTCGTCAATGGTTCATTCGGCTTCATGCGACCGGCGGAGGCTTGCACTTTCCGCACATAGGGCAGGCGGCCGAGCAGGGCGAAGAGCGCGGTGGAGTGGTTCTCCAACCCATTCGGCAGGCTCGCCGGCATGAGGACGCCGGCGGCGCGGAAATGCTGCCAAAGATCGAGCATACCCTCCTTCGAAATGAGAAGTTCGTCCGCTCCCTCGAAGCGTAGGCCTTCGCCTTCACCCCAAGCATCGGGAACGCGGCGGACGCGCACCGACGGACGATCTGAAAGTGCAAGCGCCGCTTCGCCCGGCGTGAACTGGCTGACGATGTCGTTCCAGACTTCTTGGAAGCCGAGGCACTCTGGCTCACCGTGCAGCCAGCGGCGGGTCTCGGCGATGTTCGCGTGTTCCTTCGGGAACGCGTCTTTCTGGTAGAGGTGGATGAAGATCGAGATGGGGAGCTTGGCGAGATGCTGCTCCATGAGCGGCTGCACCTGCGTGGTCCAGTCGAGGTCTCCGTGACCGCAGCCGAGTTGGGGGAAGGCGATGCTGGTGATTTCGTTTCGAGCGTAGCCGGCGGCGAAGGCCTTGAGGCCGGCCTCTATGTATTCGGGTTTGGAGGGCTGCCGCCATTCCTGCTTGGTGGGGAAGTTGAGCACCCACTTGTGCGGCGTGCGGTAGAGCTGGAGCTTGCCGACCGTGAGTTTCCCGGAATCGCAGAGGTCGCGGTAGACTTTGAACATCTCCGGGTAGATGGCCTTGAAGTCCTTGGCCAAGCCTTTGCCCATGACGCCCTGGGTGTTGACGGTGTTGACCAACACTTTGGCGGGGGAGCGGAAGAGATCGCCGACGACATAGTGGATCATTGCAGGTGAAAAGTGATGAGGATTGGCGAACCGGCAAACACAGTCCGAGCAGGGTTTGGGCCGAAGTTAGTCTTTCCCGCCGATGAGAATTTCAAGCCCCAGAATGCCTCTGGCACGGATGAACGTTTGGGCCAAGAGACCCATTTTCGGCGGGTTGAAACGGGGAGGCGGTGGTAGATCGGAGCGTGCGACGTGATAGACGTGATCAATCCGCACGTCGCCGGGCGCTATCTCTTTCTGTTCCAGTTCCTTGGCGGCGGAAGCACGAGCTTCGTCTGCTGCGCGAATTGCCGCCTCGACGGCAGCACGGCCTTCCGCCGCCGCGCGGATGGCCGATTCGACGGCGTCCGAAAGAGCGGTGATGAACGTGTCGGGCCTGCGGGGTTTGGCGCTCTCCGCGGCGCGCATCCACGCGCCAACAAAATTTTCGTATCCGA
>CAMLQS010000463.1 GCA_946482165.1 uncultured Verrucomicrobiota bacterium
TCAGACAGAATGCGACAAGCGGGCCGGGGCCGGGCAGGGGTAAAGCCATGTCGGCCTTGAGTGGACGAGCCGGCGGGAAGCGCAACGCGCCGTTTGAACCCATCGTTGCGCGGGCGGCTCGGCGAGTGGGATGTTCATGGCAACGCGAGCGCGCGTCGGAGTTCTTCGTGCTCGAACGCTCCGGCCATGCGCTGGATTTCAGCGGCGCGGGCGCCGACCTCTCGTGCAACGGTTCGCCAGGCGGAGGTCGCAGCCGCGACCTCTTTGATGATTGTTCGAGCCTTGGTCAGGGAGAGCGCAAAGTATTCCGACGCGGCTTCCAGCAAATCGAGCGAGCACGTGCCCTCGGTGAGATCGATGTTGGTGGTGAGTATCCGAGCCTTGATATCCGGTGGCACCGGGTTGAGGTCGTAGGCCGGCGAAAGCGTCCAGCCGACTTTGCCGAATCTGAGGAAACCGTGGTTGCGAAGATGGTCGTCCACGTTGGAGGCGAGCACGTTAAAAACCACTCGCCGATAAAGGACGTGCGCATCCTGCGTCGCGTGCGCGCCGAGGCTGCCGAGCGCGTCCACCATTTCCGGGTAGCTGCCTCCCTCGCCGTCCTTGGCGCCGAGCATGGCCATGGCCGACAAAAAGGGAATACGCCGGCCGTCCACGCGGTCGAAGCGCCGCGACAGCAGCACTGACTTGCCCGCCACTTGGATCAACTCGTGGCCGGGCGTGACGATCCCAGCCCGGTCGGCCAGCCGCAGTGCGATCTCTTCCCAAGTCTCGACGCTGTAGTCGTCGGTTTCCTTGGGGAACTTGGCTATGGCGAGACGTCCGTGCTGATCGAGAACGGAGGCCTTGGGCCGCGCGCCACCGAGCGAGGATCCGGGCGCGAAGATCAACTGAAGATCCTCGTCCGTTTCTTCGTCGCGGAGGACGCGCTCCGTTATCTGCAGCAAACGTCCAAGCTCCACCAAAGCCGGAACACCGGAACGGGATGGAGCCAAGAAAACGTCCTCTTCTACGCGGCGAAAACGCAACGCTCCGAGCCGCGTTTCATCGGCAACGCCGAGCAGGTAATCGCTCTCCATCAACGTGCGCACGGCGCGGCCTTCTCGCTCGGCCTTCCGGCGCTCGGCGCGCTGCATGAGCCGGCGACCCCAGGTGTCTGGAGCGGAGTCGCTCAACGAAGCATGAATCGACTGCCCCGCCGGCGGAGCGAAGCCGCCTCGGGTAAGGGGCAGCGCGGGCTCAATCGCGAAGCGGTCTGAGGCTCGCAGCCACTCGTCGACGTATTCGAAAAGCACGGTTTCTTTGCCTCGGGCGCGGTTGCACCGCGCCAAGCCGAGCCTTCTGGTCTGGCCTTCGAGAGAAAAATGAACCTCAAAATCCGACATGGGGCTCAGTTCTCCGAACGTTTAAGGTGAATGCGTTTGGGTAGCGCTTCGTCGGCCAGCGTTTGACCTGCCGGATCCGCGGCCAAGTCGGCCAGCTGCCCGAGGCCTTCCAATAATCCCAGTGCGTGTAACACGGCCGCGTAGATGCCGATGCTCACGGCGGGATCGCCCTCTTCGACACGCTGCAAGGTGGATCGCGAGGTGAAGGCGCGATCCGCCACGACCGCCATCGGTAGCCGACGGCGGCGGCGGGCGTCGCGGAGATCCGCGCCGAGCTTGCCCAAGGTCTTGCGCACGGCGGCGGAGGGATGGTGTGGTGTCGGCATGTTGTAAGCTTCGTGCTACCTAATCCAAATTAGTGTCGCACGAAGAGGACAAAATCAAGGTCGCTAAACGCTGACGTCGCGGGGGGGGGAAACGCGCGCGCCCACTTGTCGAAAAGGGGGGGCGGCTCTTGCGGCGGTATCGATGGGACTTTGTGGTTTGCGAGAATGGCCTTGTTTGAATTCGAACTGCGTGATCCGGCGGAGATCACTCCATGGGGAAACGAAGCGGAGGGCCTCCACCTTAGTTGGTTTGCTCTGACCGATGGCTGGTTTCGCATGCCAGTCGGCGATCAAGTGCTCTTTGAGTATTCGGAGAAGTTGCGTCACCACTGCGGGTTCGCCGACCCGAGGCCGGACTACCAGATAGCCTCTTTTGCACGCGATATGCTCTTGAGCGTGACGCCCGCGATGGCGCCATTGCCGTCACGTATCGAGCGACTGGCAAGCGACTGGGATGCGATGAAGGGACTCGAATCGGCGTGCCTCACTTTGGGGGAGACGGAGGATCCGGACAACCTTGCTTACGAAGCGTGGCGGTGGCTGGGTGAGCGTTCGCCTTGGACCTCTTACTTGGCGGCGAATCCGCGGATCTCTTTCGTTCGAATCGGGAACGATGTCCGGATTCATTGGGACAATAGGAACCTGGAAATCAAAGGCATTGCCGCTTGGACGGCGGGCAAGGGCATGCACGCGATACCGGTCGATGTGTTTCGCGAGGAATGTCGCGAGTTTTCGGATCGATTACTGGAGCAGATGGCACGGCGTATCGATTCGTTGGAGACGGGAAAGCTTCGGGCGCAGATTCCCGTGAGCTGTGCATCCCTGCGCACGCAGCACGAGGAATGGGTCGCGGAGTTCGCCGGATACTTCAAATCGCGAGAACCCGATCTATCATGGGCGGAGACGGAACGTGCGTTGGCCGTCCTGGCGGAGAAGCTCGGCGTAAACTTCTGAAAGTGGCGGGCGCTTATGCGGGGCGGCCCGAAGTCGGCCCGGCCTATGTCAGGCCCACTCGGGCGGGTTTTGCAGGTGGGGTTTGAGGACGCCGATGCAGGGGAGGTTCCGGTAGCGCTCGGCGAAATCGAGGCCGTAGCCGACGACGAATTT
>CAMLQS010000464.1 GCA_946482165.1 uncultured Verrucomicrobiota bacterium
AACCTACCGGTGGAATGTCGCCGCCGGCAACACGGCCGGCCTCTCTTCCTACACCACCGTTGTCTACTTCCAAACGCCGGCAGCAGTGACCAAACCCGCTACGCCGACAAATCCCAGTCCGGGAACAACAAGCAGCCCGGGGCCGGTCCAGTCCGGCAGCACGGTCACCTTGACTTGGAGCGCATCCACCGGCGCCACTTATTATGAGCTTGGCGTCGTGGATGTGGCCACCGGAACCCTCGTAGTCGATACCACCACGACCTCGGCGACCTACACCGCCACACTTGCGGCGGGTAAAACCTACCGGTGGAATGTCGCCGCCGGCAACACGGCCGGCCTCTCTTCCTACACCGCCGTTGTCTACTTCCAGATATCACCGGGTTCTGCATTTTCCGTCCCGATTATTGAAGATTTTATACCTATCGGAAGGGTCAATCGCCCTGGGTATTCATTGGTGGCATCCTATATTACTATTCATGACACGGACAATCCTGACGCAGGAGCCGACGCCGCCATGCATGGCCGCTACGTAAAGGGCGACATCGCGGCCGGAATCCCGGCGTCTTGGCATCTTACAGTAGATGATCGTGAAATATATCAGCATCTCCCCCTCAACGAGGTCGGCTGGCACGCTGGAGATGGTTTAAACGGAACAGGAAATCGGCAGTCCATTGGAATTGAGGTATGCATGAACAGCGACGGAAACAGGACGCAGGCGGAAGAAAACGCGGCATGGCTAACGGCCAAGTTACTAATCGATAACAATCTTCCTGTTTCCGCAGTGAGACAGCATCATGACTGGAGTGGAAAAAACTGCCCAAGCGTCTTGCGCGGTAGAACCGGGGGCTGGGACGGATTCATTGCGAGGGTAAGTTACTACACGAGCTTGCCTGTGACTCCTGATAATTTTCCCGGCTGGCAGACAGCTAATTTCACCTCAGCTGAACTGGCTTCCGAAACAATCTCCGGCGTCTCCGCCGACCCCGACGGCGACGGCCTGACCAACCTCCAGGAATACGCCTTCTTCCTCGATCCGCGCACCACGTCGACTTCGCCTGTCACCGTCGGCACCACGACCGACGCCGGCTCGACCTACCTCACGCTGACCTACACGCGCATCCAAGGCGCCTCCGACCTGACCTTCGCCGCCCAGTTCACCGGCGACCTCACGACCTGGAGTTCCTCCTCCGTCACGATCTCCACGACCGACAACGAAAACGGCAGCGAAACCCTCGTCCTCCGCGACACCGTCCCCCTCGCCACCCGCCGCTTCGGCCGCATCCAAGTCACCAAGTGACAACACCCTCATCAAACGGCTTCGCCAGACTTGTCAGCTCAGCCACTCCGGCATACTCGTTCCCCATGCCCGTCGTCGCATCCAAGAAGCCCGCCAAACGCCGCGCCGCCTCCAAGACCACCCCGGCGCGGAAGGCCACTTGGCTCGGTTACGCCCGCGATTTGATGAGGATTCGCTCCGACATCGACCTTGCCAAGCCGACCCTGCCCGCAGGCAAGCACCTCGCGTGAAGCTTCGCTATCTGCTCGATACGCACAGCCTCGTTTTTGCCGCCCACCAGCCGGAGCGACTCGGCGCCAAAGCCCGCCGTGCCATCGAATCCGCGGCCAAAGGCGAACTCGCCTTTTCGGCCGCGACCATGATCGAACTCGGGCGTTTGATCGACGAGGACGAGATCGACCTTCACGGGCGAAAAGCCGAGGACGTTTTCGCCACAGCCTTCGCCCACGTTCATCAAGTGCCGATCTCGCTTTCCGCCGCGATCAAGGCTCCCGCGCTCGGTCTCCCTCACGCCGATCCTTTCGACCGCCTGATCGTCGCCACCACCTTGGACCTCGGCGTCCCGCTCATCACCAAAGACGGCACATCACCGAGTCCGGACTCGTTCGCGTGGTGTGGTGAACGGGCGGTTTGCTCACTCCCGCCGCTTCGGCCGCATCCAAGTCGTGAAATAGCGGCGGGCTGCTTCAGAATTCGCGGTGGGCAAGCGGGTCCCTCCGCTCGTGCTCGTTAGCTGGATAGGTTCAGAGTCTGATCTTCCGGTAGTGCTCCGTCGCCGCGTCGTTCAAGGCGCAAACCAAGTGATCGACCTCGGTCGAGGGATTGCCCGGCTGCTTGGTGGCGACCGCGAGGTGATGCGCACGAACGCGCTGGGCGTGCCGGAATGCGTCCGGCCACTTCGCAAGAAAAGCCGCGATAGCCGCTTTGGCCGTTTCGGCATTGGTGGAATATTCTTTTCCGAGCGCATCTTCGACGGCCTTTTTGGCCAGTTTTCCGTCAAGCAGGTCCGCCCGCGTGGTGAAGCCTTGGATGTGGAGCAGAAGCCAAAACTCGAAGCAGGGCGTCGAGTAGGCGAGTTTCACGCCCTTGCTCGCGGCGTGCCGCACGACATCCGCCCAGACACCCTCGCTCACGGGCTTGTCCGTATCGATGACCGCCCATACGTGATCGTATTTTTCGACCTCGTTGATCGCGGTTTCCTTTCGCTTTCGTCGCTTGGCGAGACGCTCCACCTCCTCGGCCGCCGAGTCGATCACATCGATTGAGCTGCTCGTGCTGCCGGGCTGGATTTTCACCTTCACGGTGCCGAGTTGGAGCGATCCGCGCAGCAGCTCGAAGTAAACGGGCTCGGTGACCTTGCCCTCGGTCACGATAAGAAACGCGTCGCCGGGCTTGGCGCAGGCCGCCCGCGATGGCTTGGCCGCCTTCCGTGCAAGGCTCAGCTCCTTCGCTTCCTGCCACCAGGATTTTGACGCGTCGGCGCTCACGCCT
>CAMLQS010000465.1 GCA_946482165.1 uncultured Verrucomicrobiota bacterium
GTGCAGTTCCCTTCCGGCTGGACGGGCATCGTCGGGCCCAACGGCGCGGGCAAGACGACGTTGCTCAAGGTTGCGAGCGGTGAACTCGCGGCCCAGGGCGGCGAGGTGCACCGGCAGGGACTGGCGCTGTATGTCGCGCAGCGCACCGACGAGCCGCCCGAGTTTTTCGAAGACTTTGTCTGGGCCTCCGACGCCACCGTGCTCAAGGCGCGGCTGCGCGTGGGCGAGGACTGGCCCGAGCGTTGGGGCACGCTCAGCCACGGCGAGCGCAAGCGCGCGCAGATCGCGGTGGCGCTATGGCGCGAGCCGGCGGTGCTGGCGCTCGACGAGCCGAGCAACCACATCGACGCGGACGCGCGTCGTCTGCTGCTGCGGGCGCTGACCGAGTTCGGCGGCGTCGGCCTGCTGGTCAGCCACGACCGCGCCTTGCTGGACGAACTGTGTTCGCAGTGCCTGATCATCGACCCGCCCGACGCGGTGATGCGGCCGGGCGGCGTGACCGAGGCGATGGAGCAGCAGGAGAACGAGGAGAAATCCGCACGCTCGGCGAGCGAGGCGCTGCGTCGCACCGAGACGCGGCTTCGCGACGAGGCGCAGCGCAGGCGCGTGGTCGCGGAGCAAAAGTCGTCGGCTTCGCGCGGGTCGAAGCAGATCAAGATTCCCGCCCACGACCACGACGGCCGCGCCCAGCGCAATCTCGCCAAGATGAGCGGCAAGGACGCCTACGCGGGCAAGATGGTCGCGCAGATGAAGCAGCGCGCGGGCAAGATCGGGGCGCAGCGGTCGGAGATCACGGTGAGGAAGCGCTACGAGACCGGCATCTGGGTGGACGGGGCGTCGTTCATGCCGCGCGATTTCCTGCTCCGGCTGCCCGCCGGAGAGCTCCCGCTCGGAGGCGGGCGGCGCTTGGTTTTTCCCGACCTCGAGATTGGCGGCACGAGCCGCATCGCGCTGACGGGCGCGAACGGATTGGGAAAGAGCACGCTGATCCGCCACCTGCTCGCGCACCTGCAGGTGCCGGCGGAGAAATGCGTGACTGTGCCGCAAGAGATCTCGGCGGAGGAGTCGCGCGTGTTGCTGGAGGCGGTGAAACGTCTGCCGAATGACGAACTCGGACGCGTGATGATCACGATTAGCCGGCTCGGGTCGCGTCCGGCGCGTTTGCTGGAGAGCGCGCTGCCGAGTCCGGGCGAGGTGAGAAAGCTGCTGCTCGCGCTCGGCATCGTGCGCGGACCGCACCTGATCGTGATGGACGAACCGACCAATCACATGGATTTGCCCGGCATCCTGTGCCTGGAGGAGGCGCTGGCCGATTGCCCCTGCGCGATGCTCCTGGTGAGCCACGACGAGGCCTTTTTGGAAAAGATCGCGGAAAGGGAGTGGCACTTGGCGCGAGACGAGTCCGGGGATACGCGGCTGACGGTCGGAGCGTAGGCGGGCGGCTGCGGCCGCGGGCCGGCGATCAAATCAAACTCACCCGGACATCCAGGCGAGGACGGTGACCACGTTGAGGACGATTCCGAGGATTTGCAGCCAGTGGTGTTCGGCCGGAGGGGCGGGGCGCGGATAATCCGGCGTGACGCCTGCGGCCAGCATGCGGTCGTAGAGATCGGGATGGGTGCGCGTGGCCTTGGGGGCGAGGACGGCGGCGGCCAGGTTGCGCCGGTGGAGTCGCTCCAAGGCGCGGGCGTAGGCGGGCGATTCGGCCCCTTGCCGCGCGGCCTCGTCGGCCCGCTTCTCGAGGCGAAGGGATAGCCGGGTGAAGCCCCGGAGCAGCAAAAGCCAGAGGAGCAGGGGCGGCAGGATACCGGACGGCCCCATGGAGGTCACGAATGCGGGCGTGAAGATGAAGGGGAGCAGGGAGAGGGGCGTCTGGGCGATGCGGAGAAAGTGGAGGACGGGCCCTTCGTCGAGATGGGCCAGTTCGTGCCGGCAGATGGCGCGCAGCTCGTCGTCGTCGTGCTCGGTGGCGGTGGTGCCGCTGAATATAAGAGCGCGCTGGGCGATGAGAGCGGCGGCGAAGGCGGCGGGGCTGGGGAATTCCCAGACGGATTTCACCCGCACGCCCGTCTCTTCGGCGCATTCTTGCACGAGGCGGGAAAGGCGGGGGCCGGCCGGGTGGAAAGCGCCGAACGCGAGCAGCAGGCGGTGCAGTAGGCCGCCCGAAAGCGCGCCGCTCGCAATGAGAAAGGCCGCGCTCCAGCCAAGCTGCGAAAGCGACCAGTGCGCGGGCATGGCGACGGCGAAAAACATCACCAGAAACACCCAGCCGAGGCGCAGCAACGAGTGGACGAACGCGGATTTCAGCCACGCTTTGAGTTCGAAGGACGGGAAGACCGCGCGGTCGAGGGGACGCCCGGAAAGGGTGGCGCCCAAAATGGCCGCGACGAGCATCGCCGGCATCGATGCCTCGGGGTAAAATCGAAGGTGAACGACGACGGCGGCGAAGGGGATGATGAGCACCCAGGCGCTGTGTGCGTGGCGGATCGGATACAGCCGTCGGGCGCGTTCGGTCCAAGGTTCCTCGGGCAGGCGGCGCCACGGGATCAAGGCGAGTTGCACGAGCAGCGCCGGCACGCAGGAGGCGGCCAGCAAGGTGATCAGGAAGGGCAGGACGAACGTGTTCATTCTGGAGCGGCAGTTGCTACCACGGATTCCAGTTATGAACACGGATAACAGGGATTTGGACCGTGTCTTTTAAACAACTCGGTCCGGCGAAGGCGGGAAACCGCGCTCGGCCCTCCGGCTTCTGGTCTAGGCGCGGTCTTCGAAATAAACC
>CAMLQS010000466.1 GCA_946482165.1 uncultured Verrucomicrobiota bacterium
ACCTTGTCGTCGATGTGCGCGCTCACCTTGGCGCCGGTCTCGCGCACGAGCTCCGCCGCACCCTGCATGTGGTCCCAATGTCCGTGCGTGATCCAGAGCTCGGTCAGCTTGCAGCCGTCGCGCGCGAGGACCTCTCTCACGAGGGGCCACACATCGCCGGGCGCATCCACCAGCACGGCTTCGCCGCGCGCGGCGTCGGTGATGAGATAAGCGTTGGTCTCGATGGGACCGGCGGGCAGGACGTGGACTTTGAGCGGCATGAAAAGATGGTCGCAGAGCACAGCGCAAAGCCGCGAGCCCGCAAGCCCGAGCCCAAGGCCGGGCGATTACTCCAAAGCCTTCACCCGAGTGCCGTCCTTTACGCGGTCCCCTGGATACACGATCACGCGCTCCCCTTCCGCCAGCGAACCAAGCACCTGCGTCGAAATGCCGTTCGAACGGCCGACCTCGACGGCGCGCAGGCGGGCCTTTCCGCCATCGACCACGAAGGCGTTCCAAACGCCGTCGCGTTGAAACAAGGCGCCAGACGGCACCTGCAAAACCTGTTCCGCCTCCCAAACGACGATGCGCGCCTCCACGCGGTAGGCGTCGCCGAGCCCAGCGCGCCGTTCCACCGTATCCACGAAGTCCGCGATAAGGTTGACGCGCTGTTCCTCGACGCCGAGCGCCGACACTTTCGTGAACGCGGACGGCTCCACCAGCCTGACCCGCGCCGCCAGCACCCCGTCGCCGCCCCAGCGCTCAAGCAGGACGGTCGCGCCCGGCTTGGCCGCCACCCCGTCGCGCGACAGCACCTCCACGCGCACTTCGAGATCGGTGGGATCGCCCACCTCGATCAGCTCGGTGCCGCCCGCCACCAGTCGCGAGCTTTCTTGAAACACGCGCAACACCACGCCGTCGACAGGCGAACGCACGACCACGCGCGGACTCTTTGCAAGGCCATCCTCGTCGGGCAAGCCACGCCGCAGCGCCGCGCGCGCCTGATCGAGCTCGAAGGCCGCCACCTGCGCCGCAAAAGCCGCGGCCCGTTCTTCCTGCGCCGCGGTGATCGCGCGCATCTCCGCCGTCTCCAGCTCCTGCGCGGCGAGAAGCTTCTTCTCCGCCAACGAGGTCTGCCGGGCCAACTCCGCCTCGGCGAGTTTGCGCGCCGCCGCCGCGGCCTCGCGCCTGGCCTCCTCGGCCGAACGCTTGCTCTCCGCCGCTCCGACCCTGGCCTCCGCCTGCGCGAGCGCACTCGCATCGAGCAAATCGGTGCCCGCCGTTTCCAGCTCGGCCAAAACCGTCTCGCCGGCCCGGACGCGCGTGCCGGGCTTGAGCACGATGCGGCGCAGTTGCCCGCCGACCGGGCTCGAAACGACGTAGCGGTTGCGCACCCGCGTCTGCCCCTCTTCGTCGATCGTCACTTGCAGCCCTCCGGTCCGCGCGGCGGCGATCTCCACCGGAATGGCCCGCGGCCAGAATCCGGCGACAAAGACCAGTGCGCAGAGCGCGATTCCCGCCCGAAGAGGCCAGCGGCGGCGACGGGCCCGAGGATCGGGCGCATGTGGATCGAATCGCTCATCCGATTGCGCGGCGGAATTCATGCTGCAATTGCCACTCCGGCCTTGCCTCCCGTCAACCGCGCCCGCGCGCCTGCCCCGAGCCCATCGCCCGCGAAATGCCCTGAATCCGGTCTGCCACGGATGACTCCGGATAGGCATGGATCGGTCGATCGCTATCCGAGATAATCCACGCGATCCGTGGTGGGCGCACGTCAATCTACGCGGACGCCGGGGACGGCGTCCCGCCAAAAGGGTTGCGCATCCCGTTTCGGGTTTCGCCGGGCCGAGCGAGACCGCTCAGTTTTTGAGAATCTGGATGAAGGTGTCGGGCGGGATGTTCACCTTGCCGATCATCTTCATCTTCTTTTTGCCCTCTTTCTGCTTATCGAGGAGCTTGCGCTTGCGGGAAATGTCGCCGCCGTAGCACTTCGCGGTCACGTCCTTGCGCATCTCCTTCACGTTGTCGCGGGCGATGATCTTGCCGCCGATCGCGGCCTGGATCGCGACCTTGAACATCTGGGGCGGGATGATCTCGGCGAGCTTCTCGCAGAGAACGCGGCCTTTGCCCTCGGCCTTCTCGCGGTGGACGATGCTGGAAAACGCGTCGACGGGATCGCCGTTGATCATGATGTCCATCTTCACGAGGTCGCTTTGGACATACTCGCCAAGCTCGTAATCCATCGAGCCGTAGCCGTGGGTGATGGATTTGAGGCGGTCGTTGAAATCGACGAGGATCTCGTTGAGCGGGAGCACGCAGCTAAGCATGACGCGGGTGGCGTCGAGCGTGTCGGTATGGTCGCACATGCCGCGCTTTTCCATGATGAGGGCGAGGATGTCGCCCATGGAGTCGTTCGGGATGTGGATGGCGGCCTTGATCGTGGGCTCGCTGATGTAATCGATGGTGCCGGGATCGGGCAGGTTGACGGGGTTGTCGACCTCGATCTCGTCGCCGCCGTGGGGCTTCACCTTGTATACGACGGATGGATACGTGGAGATGATCTCGACGTCGTGCTCGCGGCGGATGCGCTCCTGGATGATCTCCATGTGGAGGAGGCCGAGGAAGCCGCAGCGGAAGCCGAAGCCGAGGGCGACGGAGCTTTCGGAGGAATAGAGAAAGGCGGCGTCGTTGAGACGGAGGCGGCCGAGGGCGGCCTTGAGTTTTTCGTAGTCGGAGGACTCGAGCGGATAGAGGCCGCAAAACACCATCGGGCGGACCTCCTTGTAGCCGGGCAGCAT
>CAMLQS010000467.1 GCA_946482165.1 uncultured Verrucomicrobiota bacterium
AAGCGCGCCTTGCCAGGAAAGCAGGGGCATCGCGAAGTGAGGGAGCAGCAGCGCCGCAAAGAGGAAGCCGGCGCCACGGGCGGAGAGCACGGGGCGGCCGGCGATCCGGCCGGCGACCCATAGCCATACTGACAGCATCGCGCAGACGTTGGCCGCCTGGAGGACGTGGCCCGGGCCCCAGTGGGAGAATTCGTAGAAGGTGTGCGCGGGCAGCCCCGTCGGCAGCGCGGCGCGCGCGGAAATCCAGGACACGGCGGCAAGCGCGAGCGCGACGCCGCAGGCTTGCACGCCGACCCCGGCGTCGGGAGGCAGAAAGCGTTGAGTCGCCGCCCGGGCCGGCAGGTGCCGCATCGAAAACCCGAGGACCCCGATGAAGAAACACGCCAATCCGGCGAGGAAAAGCGGGTGATCGATGACCGGCACGTAGTTGGCGAGCACCGGGGCGGCGCCGCGCATCAGTCCGCCTCCGATCAGGCCGGCGACGCCCAGGGCGGAGAGAACGAAGGAGAGCGGCGAGGCGGCTCCCCCTCGGGGGCCGGCGCGGAGAGCGGCGAGGGCGGAAGCGAAGGCGTAAAACCACACGACTAGCGCGAGATCGACGTGGACGACGAGGCATCGCTTGAAGAACAGCGGATCATCGATGACCCCGGACAAAAACGGGAGGCGGCCGAGGACCACCGAAAGCGAAAGCAGGCCGGCGAGCAGGAGGCTGCCGAGCGCCAGCAGGAACCAGCGGGCGACGAACGGCGAGACGGGGGCGGCGTCCTCGCCACGTCGGGACGGCACGGATACGCCTGCGCGAGGGCGGGCGGAAACCGGGGGCGTGGGTGCGGGGGCGAGGAGGGGCGCGGGCATGCGAAGCGGGGGCCGAGGTTATATCCGCGCGGTCCGGGGACCTCCTTGATATGGATCAAGGGAATGGGCCCTTCGTTCATTTATGATGGGGAATGCAGAGCCATCCATCCTCGGCCGTGCGGGCGGTTCGCCCGTCGGCGGATCGGAGCGCCTCGATCGCGGCTGTCGCGCGGGCGCTCCTCCTTCTCACCAAGCCTCGGCTGGCGAGCTTCTCCGTTTTGTCGGGGATGGCCGGATACGCGGTCGTCAAAGGCGGATGGGGTTGGTGGCACGCGACCCTGGTTTTCGCGGGCATAGCGCTTTCCGCCGGCGGGGCGCTTTCGCTCAACCAGTGGTGGGAACGGAAGACCGACGCGATGATGCGGCGCACCGCGGGCCGGCCACTTCCGCAGGGACGTGTTTCGCCGGGACTCGCGCTGGCGTGGAGTCTTTGTCTGAGCGCGGGCGGAGTCGTCTCGCTCCACGGTTTCGCCAACGGGGCGGCGGCGTCGCTGGCGCTCGCCACGATCGTGATCTACGGGCTTGTCTACACGCCCTTGAAGCGGCGGACGCGCTGGGCGACGGAGATCGGTTCGCTATCGGGGGCCTTGCCCCCGCTGCTGGGCGCGGCGGCGGCGGGAGACCCCTGGTCGCGGCCGGCGTGGGTGTTGGCCGCCGTGATTCTGTTTTGGCAGATGCCGCATTTTTTCGCCGTCGGGTGGATGTATCGCGAGGACTACCGTGCGGCGGGTTTTCCTCTGCTGCCGGCGGTGGATGGGATCGGCGAAGCGACGGCGAAGTGGTCTTTGGCGCACAGCGTTATGTTGTGCGCCGTGTCGGTTGCCTCGTGGGCGTTGGGATTGGCCGGGCCGGTTTTCGGGGTCGCGTCCGCGATTGGCGGGACGGCGATGCTATGGGCGAGCTGGCGCTTCTGGCGCCGCGCCGGCGACCGGGACCGCGAAGGGCGTCGGCTGTTCTTCACGACGATCCTCTACCTGCCCCCCGTGATGGTTGCGCTGGTGGTGGATTGTTTTTGAGGGTCGATAAGGGCCCACGAAAAAGGGCCTCTCGCAAGAGAGGCCCCGGATAAGGTCCAAAGCGGAACCGGACTACTTCACGATGAGTTTTCCCTTCATCATGCTGAAGTGGCCCGGGAAGGTGCAGATATAGGGATAGACGCCGGGTTTGTCGGGTGCGGTGAAGGTGATCGCGTCGCTTTCGCCGCCGCCGAGGAGCTTGGTGTGGGCCAGGACGACGGAGCGGTCCGCGGGCAGATAGTCGGGCGCGTTTTTCATGCACTCCATCGCGATTTTTTGAACGTCGGCGTCCGAAGTCGCGGAGAGCAGCACCCAGTTGTGGCCCATCGCGGTCTTGGGCAGCTTGCCGATGTGGCTGAGTTTGATGCCGAGCTTTTCGCCGGGAGCGGCGGTGATTTCCTTCAGGTTGAATTGCATCGCATCGTTTGCGGTGATGGCGATTTCGCGGGCGGCATCGGCCGCGTGAAGCGCGGGGATGAGCGAGGAGCCGAGGCTGATGACGGTGAGGGCAAGGAGGGTGCGTATTTTCATGGCGAGGAAAGGGTAAGGGAGGCTGACGAAGGAAGCATTGACCTGCGTCAAGCGAGGCGTCGATTCGCGGTGTTGCAGGCGGATAGGCGGGTTCAAGAACCCGGAGCGCCGGCTGCGCGGATACGCGCGACATGGTCGGGGCTGATCGGCGGCCCTTGGTTGCCCCAAGCCTGAAGCACGTAGCTGAGGACTGCGGCGGTGTCGGTGTCGTCCAGGGGCATGGGCGGCATCGCGCTCTCGTAGTTGATGCCGTTGACGGTGACGGGGCCGATCAAGCCGCGGAGCACGACGCCGACGGCGCGGTCCGGGTCGGCGAGCAGGTAGTCG
>CAMLQS010000468.1 GCA_946482165.1 uncultured Verrucomicrobiota bacterium
TGGCGCAGAAGCGCGCGCAGAACGGTTCCGAACTTGAGGTCGATGTGGCTGTTTACCTGGGTCTGGGTGACGCCCGGCAGCTGGATCTCGATCGGGTCCTCGATCGTGGAGATGTTGAGGTCGGGCGTGTTGATCTCGTTCAGCGCGGCGTAAAGTGTAGTGGTTTTGCCACTACCCGTCGGGCCGGTGACGAAAAGGATGCCGTTGGGATTGCGGATGAGGCGCCGGAAGGGTTCGAGCACCGTCTTGGACATCATCATCTTGTCCAGGGTGATCATCGATTTCTTGCTGCCGCTCGCCAGGAGCCGGACGACGACTTTCTCCCCGTATTGGGTGGGGATCGAGGAGAACCGGAAGTTGGCCTTGTTGACGCCGATGCCGATGGAGAAACGGCCGTCCTGGGGGAAGCGCGATTCCGCGATGTTGAGGTTGCAGAGAATCTTCAGGCGCGAGACGAAGGCGCGGTGGAGCTTCCGCGAATAGGTGAGGATCTCGCGCAGCATGCCGTCGATGCGGAATCGGACGCGCGAGATCGTCTCCTGCGGCTCGATGTGGATGTCGGTGGCGCGCTCCCGGATGGCGTAATAGATGATTTCGTCGAGGATGGCGACGACGGCGGAGGTGTCGGCGACGGACGCGAGCTTGTCGGAAGCGAGGTCCGGGTTGTCGAAGAGGGTGGAACGCTCGAGTTCGCCGAGGCTGTCCTCGATGTTTTTCTCGTTGGAATACTGGATGAGGATCGCGTCCTCGATTTCGCGCGGCAGGGCGAAAACCGGGCTTGCCGGCATCTGGGCGATCTGGCCGACGCGACGCACGAGGGCTTCGTCGTCGGGCTTCGACATGGCGGTGGTGAGCACGCCGTTGATGACGTAGAGCCCGATCACGTTGGCCTTGCGGGCGATCTCGACGGGGACTGCCGCGATGGCTTCCTCCGTGATGATCGACGCGAAGGGGTCGACATAGGCGTAGCCCAGCGACTCGGCGTAGAGGCGGCAGCCCTCGTCTTTGGTGATGAATTTCTGTTCGAGCAGGGAATGGAGCAGGGGCAGGCCTTCCCCGTGTTCCTTCACCAGGCCGGCGAGCTCATGATGGTAGTCGAAGAGCGGCGAGGACTTGAGCAGCTGGACAAAAGTCCGATCAGGCTTTTTTGACACGGCGCTTCCTCTTGTTTTCGAACATTTTTCCGATCTCCGCCTGGTTCAGCTTTTCCATCGAGAAAGAGCCGGTGTTGCGTTCCTGCGCCAGCTCCGCGAGCAGGTCGGGGAGCGAGTAGCGAACCTCATGAAGCTGGCGGCCCGGCCGGCGAACGGGAGGCTCGCCCGCGGCGGAATGGGGGGAGTCGGCGGGTGTCATTGCTGCGCGGTGAAGTCTCGGGATTAAGCGGTTTCGTCGCCCGCCTCGTCATCGGCCAGAAGTTCGCGCAGCTCGGCGACGATTTCCTCCTTGGGCGTGTCTTTGCGGATGTAATTGTCGGCGCCGGCGGAGATCGCCTCCTCGATGGTCTGCCGGTTCGCCAGCGAAGTGAGCATGGCGGCGGGATTGTCATAGCCGGCCGCGCGAAGGCGGCGGAGCGTTTCGATCCCGTCGATGCCGGGCATGTTGACGTCGAGGAGCACGAGAACCGGCGGGGGGACGATGGACGGGAAGAGGGCGAGGGCGGCCTCTCCGTCGGGGGCTTCGTGCACTTGCACGGCGCCGAGCGCGCGGACGACGAGGGAGAGATAACGGCGGACGTGCGGCTCGTCGTCCACGATCAGGATGTTGCCGGAGATCATTCGGAGGAAATGGGTAGGTGAAAGCTGAATACGCAACCGCCCGCGGGCTGGTTGACCGCCTCGATGTGGCCGCGGTGCGCCTCCACGATCTTGCGGCAGATGGCGAGCCCCAGGCCGGTGCTCTTCTCGCCGCCCGTGGGCTTCACGGAGAGGCGTCCGAAATCCTGGAAGAGCCGGCCGCGCTCGGCGTCGGGGATGCCGGGCCCCTGGTCGCGCACCGAGAGGACCGCGGCGGGGGCGGGGGAGTCGACCTGTTCGACGCGCACGGAGACATGCGAGCCCGGCGGCGAGTATTTCACCGCGTTGCTGAGGAGGTTGTCGATAACCTGGCGAATGCGGGCGGCATCGGCCGGAACGACGGCACGGGACGAAGATGGATCGAGCTCGATCCGCGTGCCTTTTCGCGCGGCTTCGATGGAAGCGAGCCGGATGGCTTTGTCCGCGAGCTCGCGCAGCGACGCGGGCGCCAGGGCGAGGCGCAGTTCGCCGGCTTCGATGGTCGCGATGTCGAGCAGTTCGTTGACCAGGCCGAGCATCGACTGGCTGGCGCCGTGGATGGACTCCACGATGTCGGTCTGCTCGGCGTTGAGCGGGCCGATGGATGGTTCGCGCAGGAACTCGGCGAGCCCGCGAATGGATGCAAGCGGGTTGCGCAAGTCGTGGGCGCACATGCCCAGGAATTTGTTTTTCGCCTCGTTGGCTCCGCGCAGCTGCGCCGCGTAAAAGCGGCGTTCGAGATGGGTGCGGATGCGCACGAGCGCTTCTTTTGCCCGAAAAGGTTTCGGCAGATAATCGGAACCGCCGGCGTTAAAGCCCGCCACGACGTCCTCGGACTCCGCCTTGGCGGTGATAAAGAGAATAGGCGCGCAATCGTCGCCGTAGGTGGCGCGAAGGCGCCGGCAGGTTTCGAAGCCGTCGATGCCGGGCAGCATCACATCAAGCAGCACC
>CAMLQS010000469.1 GCA_946482165.1 uncultured Verrucomicrobiota bacterium
GAAGTCCTTGACCACGGAGTTCGGGAAGGGATTCGACGCGACCAACCTTCGGCACATGAGAGACTTTTATCGATCCTTCCCGATTTGCGACGCACTGCGTCGCGAATTGAGTTGGACCCACTATCGCCTGCTGCTGCGCGTCGATGCCCCACAGGCCCGCGAGTGGTATTTGCAGGAGGCCTCCACGCAAAATTGGAGTTCCCGCGCACTTCGACAAAGGCAAACGCCAGAACGTCCTCACCGAGGAGCACATCGACAAAATCGTCGAAACCTACCGCGACCGCCGCGAAGAAGACCGCTACTCCAAGTGCGTCTCGATGGATCGCATCGCAGAGGAGGGCTACAACCTCAACATCTCCCGTTACATCAGCACCGCTACTGAGGAAACGGAGATCGTTTTGGCCGACACTCACCGCGATTTGGTGCGCCTCGAACAGGCGATCTCGACCGCGACCGCAAAACACAATGCCTTCCTGAAGGAGCTAGGCTTGGCTCCGCTTCCATATGGAAAGTCCGATCAGAAATAATCCGTGGCCAACAAAGGCGGCGCGGTTGTTTATCGATTTCCGCCGCTCGATCAGCGCGAGCGGCTAGTCGCTCGTTCCCATGCGTGATCACCCAAATCCGACGCGCCGACGTGGGGAGCTTGCGGTCGCCATCGGGGTCGTCGTTGCCGCCGGGCTCGCATCGCGCGCCTTCCCCGGCCTGTTTCCCTCCGCTTGGGCCCGGTATCCCGGCGACGCGCTTTGGGCGACGATGGTGCTTTTCGGCATCGCTTTTATTCGTCCTCGCATCGCACCGCTCCGTCTGGCCGGGCTCGCCTTGGCGGTGAGCTACGCGGTCGAGTTCTCGCAGCTTTATCAGGGTGCCTGGGCCCAAGCGGTGAGATCGACCCGCATCGGCCATCTTGCGCTCGGCTCGGGCTTCGACTGGCTCGACCTCGTCGCCTACACAATCGGCGTATTCGTCGGTTTGATTTTGGGCCTTCGCATCGTCCTCCGCGCTTCCACGTCATAACGTAACAGGCCATTCTTGCCATTTTGGCCAAAATGGGAACTTTAAGGCCATGGCTACCGACACTTCCACTCCGCACGCTTTCGGCTTCGCTTCCGTGGCCGATCTGGCCGAGGTCACCGCCAGCGTTCTGAAGAACAAGTTCAGCGAGGTCGCGCGCCTCGCCTCCCGCGAACCGCTCGCCGTCTCCCGTCACAACCGCCGCGAATTTGTCATCCTCACCGCCGCGCAATACGAGGAGCTCCAGCAGAGCCGTCGCGCCCCGCTCGAAAGCCTCACCGCGGAGTTCGACCAGCTCGTCGCGCGGATGAACACGCCAAAGGCCAAACGTGCCACCGCTTCGCTTTTCTCCGCCTCTTCCGCCGACCTCGGAACAGCCGCGCTGAAAGCCCGCCAATCCTCCGCCCGTGCCTGATCCCAATCCCGTCCGGGCCGCCGGCTTTCGCGGAACCCTCACCGTTCTCGCCGGGGTAAATGGCGCCGGGAAAAGCAGTGTCGCCGGCGCCTTTATTCGCGGCGCCGGAGGCGACTACTACAATCCCGACGAAGCCACCCGCGAGATCCGCCGCCGGAATCCCGGCCTCGCCTCCGCCACCGCCAACGCCCTCGCATGGACCCAGGGCAAGGAACGTTTGGAGCGCGCCATCGCCGACGGCACCGACTTCGCCTTCGAGACCACCTTGGGAGCGAACACGTTCGCCACGCTTCTCCTGCGCGCCGCCGCCGAAGGCATGGCGGTCAAAATCTGCTTCGTCGGGCTCGACTCGGTGCAGCGACACCTGCGCCGGGTGGCGGCTCGCGTGGCTTCGGGCGGTCACGACATCCCCGAAAAGAAAATCCGGGAGCGCTGGGAAAACAGCCGCCTGAATATCATCCGGCTGTTGCCCCGCTTGAACGAATTCGTCCTGTGGGACAATTCCGCCGAAGCGGACTTCAACCACACACCGCCCGCACCGGTCCTTTTGCTCCATATCATCGAAGGCGTAATCGTCGCTCCAGACGACCTCTCGGCGACTCCCGCTTGGGCCAAACCCATCGTGGCCGCAGCGCTAAGAAGCCAGAACTCGGCCTAACCGTCGCGAGGCTTTTCTGGAGGTCGCGAGAAAGCTCGAAACCTCTGGCACGGCCCGCCCGTCCCCGTCTTCGCACCTTCCCCATGTCTATCCGCGCCCTGCCCCTGCTGGTCCTCGCCGCCGCATCCGCGCTCTCCGCCGCCGAGCCCGTCGGCCGCCGCGAAATCCGGCTGCATGATCCGTCCACCATCGTCCGCGCCGATGGCTCGTGGTGGCTCTTCGCCACCGGCAACCGGGTCCTCGCCGCCCGTTCGACCGATCTCCTCACCTGGCAACGGATCGGCCCCGCGCTCGCCCAACCGCCCGCTTGGGCGGCCGAGGTCGCGCCCAACAACAAACGCTCCCACTTCTGGGCCCCGGACATCATCCGCGTCGGCAAGCGTTGGATGCTTTACTACTCCGTCTCCGAGTTTGGCAAAAACGTCTCCGCCATCGGCCTCGCCACCTCGCCCGTCCTCAACCCCTCCGACCCCGCCCACAAATGGAAGGACGAGGGCATCGTCATCCGCTCCGGCAAGGGCGACGACTTCAACGCCATCGATCCCTCCGTCCTGCTCGACCGCGACGGCAAACTCTGGATGAGCTACGGCTCCTTCTGGGGCGGGCT
>CAMLQS010000470.1 GCA_946482165.1 uncultured Verrucomicrobiota bacterium
AAGCACCACGACCGTGGGGTCGCCTGTCTTGTATACCCATGATCCCTTCGGTCGCGTCCTCACGATCAAGGAGCCGCGTCACGCCCAAGCCTCCTCGTATGCTTACCATCCCACCACCGGACGCTTGACCGGACACACCGATGCCGCCGGGAACCCGACGACCTATGCCTACTACGGCCAAGGGGAGGTCGGCGCGGGCCGGGTGATGCTCGTGACCGACGCCTTGGGCCACACCCAGCGCACCGCTTACAATTTGCTCGGCCGCGTCACCCGCCAATGGGGAAGCGCGTCTTATCCGCAGTCCTACACCTATACGATCTACGGCGATCTGGATACGCTCACCACTTGGCGCGACACCGGCGCGGCCAACCTCGACCAATCCACCTGGCCCGCGCTCAACGGAGGCGACGTCACCACGTGGACCTATCAAAACGCAACCGGCCTGCTCACCCGCAAGCAATACGCCGACGGCAAGGGCACCGACTACCGCTACGACAAGCTTAACCGCCTTTCCATCCGCACCTGGGCTCGCACCTCCTCGTTCCCGGCTCCCGGCTCCTCGCTCACTACCACCTACATCTACGCTAGCGGGACGGGCCAACTGGAGATGATCGATTATTCCGATGGCACCCCGGATGTGAGCCGCACCTACGACCGCTTGGGCCGTCTGCTGACCGTCACCGACGCTACCGGCACGCGCAGCTTCGCTTATAATCCTGCCAATCTGCGGCTCGACACGGAAACGCTGCCCGCCGCGTTTTACGGCCCACGCGTCCTGAAGCGCGACTATCAGGGCATTGCCTCGGGCGAGATTCCGGGACGACTCGGCGGCTATCAGCTTGGCACCGTCGCCGATCCGGATCAGGATTTCGTCGTGAGCTACGGCTATGATGGCGTTGGTCGCTTGAACGGGATTACCTCCCCTGCTGGAGCCTACTCCTACGGTTATGCATCCAACAGCGATTTGGTTAATATTTTCATGGGCCCGACCCACCATGTCATAACTGCCTACGAGCAAAATCGCGACGTGGTCGATTATATCGAAAACAGGGTTGGTTTCACCTTGGTTTCGAAGCATGACTACACCGTGAACGCCATCGGCCAACGCACCGCCCGCGCCCAAAGCGGCACCGCCTTTGCCCAAGCCTCGACGGACGTTTTTGGCTACAACACCAAGGGAGAGGTCACATCGGCCACCAACGCTACCCTGAGCGCGCGCAACCAAGGCTTCACCTATGATCAGATCGGGAATCGCAGCACGTTCACCACCACTGCCGGCACGACCGGCTACACAAGCAACAGCTTGAATCAATATACTCAGGTCTCAGGTTTCAGCGCTCAGCCCTCCTACGACCTTGATGGCAACCAGACCGCGACCGGCCTCGGCCAGACCTACGTTTGGGACGCCGAAAACCGCTTGATTTCGGCGGAACCCGTTTTCCCGGCGAACGGAGATAAGAAGGTGCTCAACACTTACGACGCGCAAAGTCGCCGCGTGCGCCGGCAGGTCTCAACCTACGCGGGCGGTGCTTGGGGCCTGAGCACGGACGAAAAATTCATTTTCGACGGCTGGAACGTGGTCGCCGTGCTGAATGCCGGCAGCGGCAACGCTCTCTTGCGTAGCTATACATGGGGCAATGATCTATCCGGCTCCATCCAAGGTGCCGGCGGAGTCGGCGGCCTGCTTGCAGTCAAGGACGGCGCTGCGGTTTATCACTATGCCTACGATGCGAACGGCAACGTCTCGGAGATCGTAAGCGGCGCCGGCTCAATCGCCGCGCACTACGAATACACGCCTTTTGGCAGTGTCGTTGTCGCTTCGGGCGCCTATGCATTGACTAATGATTATTGTTTTAGCACCAAGCCGTTGGACGCGGTCAATGGAATGTATTACTACGGCTTCAGATACTACAACCCCAGCACCGGAAGGTGGCCAAACAAGGATCCGATTGGGGAGCGCGGGGGGGGGGTTGGATTTTATTCTTTCTTGTCCAATAAGCCAACGAGTGAAGTTGACGTATTGGGTTTGGCTCCTCTTCTTGTCGTTGGATTCGATGAAACTATTTTCAATGCAAATATGTATCGTCAAGCAAAGCGCCACATTGATGCCTCTATCGAAGCGCTAAACGGTCACATGCGCTCGTGCAGGGAACGTTTTCCGGAATTAGGTATACCGGAAAGGTTTCCTGTTGAGTTTAATCATGCGCCCCTTCCTGCGCCGACAGGCGGATCCTATAATATCCCGGGGGGCAATGGATACGGACCTGAAACTCTCAGCAATTTGAATTCCTTAAATACGCAGCCGGGCGCGATTCCAGTGGTTATGACCAATGCGTCGGTTGGGCAGGGGCTCGGAGGGATAACGTTTCTTCCTGGTGGCATATACATATATGATATGTCTGATCCGAACGTCTTGGGGCATGAACTTCTAGCGCACCATGCGACTGGTGTTGGGAACAGTGCCCATGTTTCGGATAAAAATGACCTTCGGAATGGTGAGCATGATCGCTCAAAAACCCTAATTGTTCAGAGGATAGCTGTAGGTCACTTGCGGAGTTGTTTGAGAAATGAAAGCGCCCGTTTTGATTCTTTTTTTCGTTCTCGTTTTGGTAGACGGCACTGCTCTCGCGACGTCGAGGATCATTGAGTCGAGCCCGCAGCTGATAACGT
>CAMLQS010000471.1 GCA_946482165.1 uncultured Verrucomicrobiota bacterium
GAGCGCGCGGCGTTCGGTGAAGTTAAGCGGGCGGTTGTAGAACGAGAGTTCGTCCACGCCGCCTTTGATTCCACTGCCCAGTTCGAACCGTTGGTTGCTCGCGAAGCGGAGGTTGGCCGGCACGCCCCAGCCGGCGACCACGATGCCGTTGACCGAAAGGTGCAGGCTGCCGGCGGCGCGGTCGTAGACGTAGAGCAGGTGGGTCCACTGGCCGGAGCGCAGGCGCAGGTTCGAGTCCCCATCGTCGCCCCGGTCCTGCCCGGCCAGATAAAAGTGGAGCGCGTTCCCTCCTCCTTGCAGGCGGATCCTGTTGCTTTGATCGAAGTAGAGCAGGTCGCGGTCGCCCGCGTTCGTCACGTCGAGCTTCACCCACATCTCGATCGAGAAGCCCTCGCCTGACGCGCCGATGTCAAAATCCGGGTGCGCCGCCGCGTAGGCGTAGGCTCGCGCCCCGTCGAAGACGAAGCCCTGCGAGACCCTGCCCGCGCCGTGGACCGCTCCGTTCAGCAGCTCCATGTTCGCGTTCCCGTTCACCGCTTCGCGCGGATGTCCGTTCCCCGGCCACCACGCGGCCAGCCCCGCGGGGGCTGCCATCGACGCCGAACCCGCCATTACTTCGGCCACATCTCGTGCAACCATCGAACTGTCGTCCGCCGTAAAAGAAAGAACATACGTGCCCGACACCGGGAAGGTCGCCATCGTTTCGTTATGGGTGGGGGTGGCCAAGACGGCAGGGATCGGCCCCCATTCGGTTTCCCAAGAGAACCGCAACTCGGACTCGGGAGGCAGGCCGTCGTCGGTTGCCGCCGCAGAAAGCGCCAGGGTTCCTCCAGGCCTTGTCACATAATAGCGCTCCGCAATACGCGCGGCCGGGGGGCGATTCAAAAACACCAGCAGCCTAAACGATTGCACCGCGGTGAGTCCGGCCGGGTCTCGAACTTCGACAACCACATCGTGAGCCCCTTGCTGGTCTTCGCCCGCTCCCCACCGGATCAGGCCGGTGTTGGCATCGATTTCCATGCCCTCCGGCGCCTGCAGCAGGCGGTAGGTCAACAGATCGCCGTCGGGGTCGGTTGCTTGAACCTGGTAGGCGTAATTGCCCGAACCGCGAAGCTCGAGGGTCGTCTCCATCCGGAAACTCGATTGGCTGGTGTGACGCTCGGTGAAGAACAGGTCCAGGGCGTAGCTGCGTCCAGGCGTGAGCCCGAGAGAGTCGATGTTCACCCCTCCACTGGCGGCCGGATGGACCCCACCCAAATCCACCACCAGACGATCATCGATGAAAACCCATACGTCATCGTCGCCGGTAAAGTTGAATGTCTCGCCGCCATGGTAGGTAAAACGGGCGCGCACCTCCATGGTGAAACTGAAGTTGTGGCCCATGCCCTCGTTGCCAAAGCCGAGCCCATCCAAGGGGAAGAAATTATCCGCCCGGTAAGTATAGATGCCCGATCCAGGCGACGTCTCCATCAAGGGCAGATCGATCTCGTGTCGGATATTGGTGCCGGGCACATCTCGAAACCATTGGGCGAAGTTCGTCGCGTTGGAAATCGTGCCGCGTCCATCGCCGGAGAAGACCGGAAGACGATCAGCGTCCAAGACAGGCGCCACCAGCCCGGTGGTCACCCCGATCGGAACCGAATCCTCGAAATCCGGGTAGCTTATGCTGAAGTCCCGCAAAATCCCCTTGATGGTATCGGCACCGGCGTCACCCACGAGATCGAGATGGCGGTTCGGCTCGCTGGTGATCCCGGGCGGTCTGTTGAGAAAAACAACCTCAAGCACGATTTCGGCGGGGGCTGAATCAGCCGATCCATCGTTCACAAGAAAAGCGAACTCGTCCCGCCCGGCATAGCCCGAGGCCGGGGTGTAGGTGGCGATGTGGTCCGACAGAGTGACGGTTCCATGCTCAGGCGCCTCGGCGATGGCATAAATCAGTGCATCCCCATCCGCATCAGACGCCACGAGCGGTATGGCGACGGAGGAATCACGTCGGACCTCCACCGTCGCGCCGAGCGCGACGGGCGCGTCGTTGCGCGCGACTACGTCGATGGAGATGGCGGCCGATGCCGAGACCGCCCCGGAGGGATCGGCGACCGTGAAGGCGAAGTCGTCTTCGCCGTGGTAATCCGTCGCGGGCGAATAGAGCAAGGAGCCGGAAACGAGCGGCCCGGACCCGAGCTCCGGCAGGGCGCTGCCGTCGGCGTAGGTCAACTCGCCATGCCGAGGGAGGCTCGCGAGGGTGAAGCGGAGCGCGTCGCCATCCGCGTCGGAGCCGGCGAGCGTGATGGGCAGCGGCATATCCTCGGGGGTGGAGAGGGACTGCGCGAGGGCGCGAGGAGCATCGTTGACCGGGGTGACGACCAGATTGATGGAGGCCGGAGCCGACTCCTGCGTGGCGTCGCGGGCGACGAAGGCGAAGGGATCGGTGCCGTGGAAATCGGGGTCGGGCGTGTAGACGAGGACGCCGGGGCCGGGGAGCGCTTCGCCGGCCTGCGGCATCGGGCGTCCGTCCTTGTAGCTCAACATGCCCGAGCCGGGCGGGACCGTGATGACGTAGACGAGCGCGTCGCCTTCGGGATCGGCGGCCTCGAGCGTGAACTCGACCGTGGTGTCCTCGGCGAGGGTCAACGTGCGGCCCTGCGCGAGCGGGGCGTCGGG
>CAMLQS010000472.1 GCA_946482165.1 uncultured Verrucomicrobiota bacterium
GCGCGCCGTCGCCGCGGCGGCTCGCGCGGTCGCGAGCTGCGGATGCGCCAGTCCGGAGGACCGGGTTAAGCTCGGCTTTCGGCAGGTGTCTCAGTTCGCAGGCAAGATCACCACGAAGTTTTACGTGGGCGGTCAGGAGGTCGTCGAAGCCCGCCGCACCTACACCGCGGGCACCGTCGCCTACAATTCCGAAAACGAGTTTTACTATGCCGCGTCCTATGGTTGCGGCGAGTTCTCCGACACCGTGTTCATCACCGCGACGGTAGGCCAGGAGATCGAAGTGGTCACGTCGTTCATCAACGACTCGGAGAACCCTGGATACACCGAGATAGCTCCGGTTGAAGCCGGCGTCTTCACGGTTCTTGCGATGCCCTCCGCGAAGTGCCTCGATCACTACGTCGCTCTCGCCGGCACCGCGTCCCAGCGCATCATTCCTGGCGTTCGGATGATCGTTCCGGACTTGGAGACCAACACCATCGTGGACCGCTACGTCACGCGCAGGTCGGGCGGCGATCACTCGGCGGCGGGCGCGAGCGCCGGGCCCACGACCGGCCAGTTGACCGCACCGCCCGACAAGAGCGATCACCTCGACGCCCAGCCCGTGGGCAGCTTGTGCGAAGCGGCTTCCGCCAGCGTCGGCAGCTTTTCCCTGACCGGCGCGTCCTTGGAAGAAAACGATTCTGCCACCCGCACTGCCGCGGGCGACGATAGCGCGGAAATCGGCGCCGTATCCAAAAAGAAGAAGGCTGCCGTCAAGTCGGGTATGGTCGGGCGCTCTCCTGCTCCTGCGGCCGGTGGCCTGCCGGTCGTGGATCCTTGGTCGGTGGGTGAGGCCAAGAGCGCTCCTGTCGGTCCAGATTTTTGGCCAAAACAACTCCGGCGCGGCGCGGCGTCAGACCGCCACGATCCCGTCGCCGAGCCGGCCGCCCTGGCATCCGCCGCGCTCCACGCGTCCGCTCCGGCCGGCGCGCTCGCGTTGAAGGGCAAGGCCAAGCCGCTCGCGTCTTCCCTTCGCCAGTCCCGGACCGCTTCGACCACCGAATCGATGTTTGTCGCGAGCGCATCCGATTCCCTCGTCGGCGAGCCACAGGCTGTTACCACCGCCTCCGCGACCCCCGGCGGCGTCGCCCAGGCCGGCATCGGTTCGCTCAACCTCCCGATCAGCCTCGGCTATCGCCAAGGAAGCCTGCTTTACGTGGCGTCCGCCATCAACGCGTTGGCTTACTCGCCCGCGAATCTGCATCTCTCCAAGGACGCGAATCCGGTGGTTGAAATCAAAGACGGGTTTGGCGCGCTCCGCCAGGCTTGGCTGCCCGAACTGTTCCTTGACGTGCGCACCCTTTCGTCGTCCGCGTTCGAAGCGCGCCTTTACCTGCACTCCCAAGTCGGCGCTTTCGATGGGACGCTTTACCCGATTATTTCGGACGTTCCCTTCTGCACCTGGCGAATCGAAAATCCCGACGCGGCTTCCTCGGACCGCATTCGTTTCATCGAGAACCGCAATGGCCGCACGACCACCCACCTCGCCCGCTGGCAGGTTGCGTCGGGTGACAACGCCGGCGTCATGACGCTCGCGCTCAACAACGAGGCGATTATCGAGACCCGCACCTACTATTACTTCACCTCGCCCCAGGCCCGAGGTGAACGCATCCAGCGCTCCGCCGGCCCGCTCGCCTCGCCCGGCCCCGTGGTCTCCGACGTATACGAGGTCTACCAAGAGTTCTACAATTGGAGCGCGACCGGAGAAATCTTCGAGGCGCTCACGCAACGCACCGAGGACCCCGCCGGCAACGCACTCACCACGACCTACGTTTATTTCGACACTCCGGGCATGGCCGCCAACGCGTTGAACGGCGTGATCTACCCCGATGGCTACTGGGAACGCTACGCGCGTTTCACCGACGGGCGCGTCGCCAAAACCTTCCGTCCCTTCAAGGACGCTCCCGCGCATCCCTCCCTCGCGACCGACGCCAACTCGATCGTCAGCCACGTCACCTTCCCGGATACCGGTGATCCGTTCCTCGAAATCGAGGTGGAGGACGATGTCTTCCAGAATCAAGTCCTCACTCGTCACGCGGAGATTCACCGGCAGGATCTCGGTGACGCCTTTGCCGAGACGCGTATCGTCTCCTTGAACGGCGCGGACTACACGCAGTCGCAATCTATCCGCACGGGCCGCGACGGCCTTCCCATCCAGACCTACGATGCGACCGGTCGCTTCAGCAAGTTCACCTACCTGTCGGGCTTCTGGGATGGGTCCACCGAGACTTTCATTCCCGCGACCCCGGGCGTTGTTGGCCCAGGGGTCCGGGCGCGCCGATCCACCGAGATCCAAGGCAGTCTGGGCAATCCCAACGGCATCGCCAACCAAACGCTCATCATCGTCAGCATCCGCGACGACGAAGGGCGCGTGGTGCTTGAAGAAACCTACGTGAACAACGGCGCCGTTTTCGTGCACGGCTCGCGTAGCGACTGGATCAGCCGGGTAGTGCGCAGCTACGACTCCCGCGGCCTTCTCGTGAAAGAGATGCGCGACGGCCGCGTCGTGTCTGAATCGGGCTACGATTCGGAAGGGCGTTTGGAGTTCTCCATCGACGAGCTGGGCGTGCGCACCGACTATACCTACGATGATCTCGGGCGCGTTT
>CAMLQS010000473.1 GCA_946482165.1 uncultured Verrucomicrobiota bacterium
ATGGAGTGCGGCGGCACGACGCCGCCTTCGACGAGCCGACTCGGCGGCTCGCCCCGTTCCTCTGTGATGGCGACGAGCCGAGGCTCGTCGTCGAAAGCGGCGGCACGACGCCGCACTCCAAAGCCGGAAGATTTCTCGGTCCGCGCTGTCGTAATTTCCCCGGAAACGACGCTTCTAGGGTTAGACACCCCTCTGTCGCCTTCCCCCGCCCCCTATGAAGTTCTTCCCTCGCCCCCTGGCCTTTTTGGCCGTCCTGCCCGCGGTTGCCCTGTTCGGAGCCGCCGTCGATGTGCGCGTCGACTGCACCAAACAAGGCACCCCGCTCAGCCCGCACCTCTACGGTCTCTTTTTTGAGGACATCAACTACGCGGCCGACGGCGGCCTTTACGCCGAGTTGGTCCAAAACCGCTCCTTCGAGTATCACGCCGTCAACGGCAACGACGCTCGCGGCAAGAGCCTCCATCCGCTCTTCGCCTGGCAGAAGGTGGAACGCGATGGCGCCCGCGGCTCGATCTCGGTCGACGAATCCTCCCCGCTGAACGACAAAAACCGCCACTACCTGACGCTGCGCGTCGAGGAGCCCGGCTCCGGCTTCGCGGTCGTCAACACCGGCTTCGACGGCATCCGCCTCGATGCCGGCGCGCGTTACGATTTTTCGCTCTACGCCAAAGCGGGCGAGTGGAGCGGCGACGACAAGATCACCGTCGCGCTCGAGCTTCCGGATGGCACCCGCGCGGCCGAAGCGACCGTCGGCGGCGCCTCCCGCGAGTGGAAGAAATTCGAGGGCGCGCTCGTCTCCCGGCAGACGACGGACAAGGCGCGCCTCGTCGTGAGCGTATCCGGACGCGGCACGCTCGCGCTCGATATGGTGTCGCTCTTCCCGCAGGACACCTGGCTGGGCCGCAAGGGCGGCCTGCGCCGCGATCTGGTCGAGGCCTTGCGCGATCTGCACCCGAAGTTCCTGCGCTTCCCCGGCGGCTGCATCGCGCACGGGCACGGCCTCGACAACGTCTACTCGTGGAAGGACACCGTCGGCGACGTCGCGGAGCGCAAGCCCAACTGGAATCTCTGGGGCTACCACCAGACCTACGGCCTCGGCTACTTCGAGTATTTCCAACTCTGCAAGGATCTCGGCATGCAGGCGCTTCCCGTCATCCCGGTCGGCGTGAGCTGCGGCTTTCGCGGCCTCCAGGTCGTGCCGATGAACGAGCTTCAAAAATGGATCGACGACGCGCTCGACCTGATCGAGTTCGCCAACGGCCCCGCCACCTCGAAGTGGGGCGCCGTCCGCGCGAGCATGGGCCACCCCGAGCCCTTCGGCATGGAGTTCGTCTGCCTCGGCAACGAGGAGCACGACAACGCCGCCGTGCGTGAACGCTTCCCGCACTTCGTCCGCGCCATCCGCGTGCGTTACCCGAACATCAAGATCATCGGCACCTCCGGCCTCGGCGCGGGCATCCCGATCTACGACCTGATGACCGAGCTCGGCGTGCACAGTTCCGACGAGCACTACTACGAGTCGCCGGACTGGTTCATCGCGCAGCAACACCGCTTCGATTCCTTCGACCGCAAGAAGCCCAAGATCTTCGTCGGCGAATACGCCTCGCAGGGCAACACGCTCTACAACGCGCTCGGCGAAGCCGTCTATCTCACCGGCATCGAGCGCAACGGCGACATCGTCGACATGGCTTGCTACGCGCCGCTTTTCGCGCGCATCGGCCGCACCCAGTGGACGCCCGATCTGATCTTCTTCGATCAGCGCAACGTCGTCCTTCCGCCGAACTACTACGTGCAGCAGCTCTTCGCCCGCCACAAGGGCGACGCCTACCTACCCACCTCGGTCGAGCATCCCGCGTCGTCCCTGCCTCCGACCCTCTCCGGCCCCGTCGGCGTCGGCACCTGGCGCACCGCCATCGAGGTCGAGGAGGCCCGCGTGAACGGCCGCAAGCTCGACATCTCGACCTGGACCCCCGGCGGCGGCGACTTCCGCTTCACGAACAACCTGCTTCGCCAAAGCTCCACCGAGTCGGAGGGCGCGATGAGCTTCTCGTCCGAGAACATCTCCGGCGACACCGTCACCTACACGGTGCGCGCGCGAAAAACGAACGGGGCGGAGGGCTTCCTGATTCGTTTCGGCTCGGTGGACGGCCGCGGATACTACTGGTGGAACGTCGGCGGCTGGAACAACACCCGCCATGCGCTCCAACGCCTCGACAACGGCGTCCATAGCGGCGTCGTCCTCACCGACGCCCCCGGTTCGGTGCGCAACGGCGTGTGGCACGAGATGAAGGTCGAGCTCTCGCGCGGCCGCATCCGCTGCTCGCTCGACGGCGCCCTCGTCCATGACTACTCGATACGCCCGGTCGGCCTCAGCGCCTCGACGACCTACGACCGCGCCGCGCGAGAGATCGTGGTGAAGCTCGTCAATCCGACCGACAAGGCCATCGAGACACGCATCGATCTGCAGGGCCTGCACCGGATCGCGAGCGCCGCACGGTTGATCACCTTGAGCGGCGGGCGCGACGCGACCAACAGCGTGGCGCATCCGAATACGGTGGTCCCGCGCGAAAGCTCGCTCCCGGTCTCCTCGCGCTTCACGCACGAGGTTCCGCCGATGTCGCTCCAGTTTATCCGCCTGCA
>CAMLQS010000474.1 GCA_946482165.1 uncultured Verrucomicrobiota bacterium
CGGCCTCGGCCGGGTCGGTGAGGGTGGCGTGGCCGTCCTCGACCTTGATGTCCTCTTCGACGCCGCCGAGCATGCCGAGCTCGGCTTCGACGGAGATGCCCTTCGCGTGGGCGCGGTCGACGACGCGCTTGGTGATCTCGACGTTCTTTTCGAACGGATCGTGGGAAGCGTCGATCATGACGGAGCTGAAGAAGCCGGAGTCGATGCAGTCGTAGCAGGTCTGCTCGTCACCGTGGTCGAGGTGCACCGCGAAAATGGCCTCGGGGAAAATCTCGCCGGCGGAGCGGATGATCGCCTCCAGCATGCGCTTGTCGGTATACGAGCGGGCGCCCTTCGAAATCTGGATGATGAAGGGAGCCTGCGAGTCGATGGCGCCGCGGAACAGGCCCATGGCCTGCTCGGCGTTATTGATGTTGTAGGCGCCGACGGCGTATTTGCCGTAGGCGTGTTTGAACAGCTGGGCGGTGGTGACGATCATGGTAGGAAGTTGCGCCGTGGTGGTGTCGCGGCGCGTGAGCGGTCACGGTAGGGACCGTGGAAAGTCACCGGCAAGGGCAATTTCCGCGCGGTCCTTGGCCTAATACCATCGGGGATTGCCGGGCGCTCGGCCCGGACGGCGCGATTTTGCTCCCTCGGCGACGTCCGGCCGGGCTGGCGCCCGACGCTCCGAGTCCGATGCGTCGGATCAAAGCTTTTTGATCAACACCTTCGGATTGCGGCCGCTGTCGGCGTAGGTTTTGAGGCGGGCCTCGGGCAGCGCGGAGGTCGTCGTTTCCTCGAAGTTCATCACCGAGGTGAAAAAACTGTAGCTCTGCGTGGAGAGGGCGATGACTTGGGCGGCGCCCTTGTCCTTGGCGCGGAGACAGGCGTATTCGATCAGTTTCCGGCCGATGCCGCGGTTCTGATAAAACGGAAGCACGTAGAGCGAGCCGATCTCGGCGAGCTGCGGCTTGTCGGGGTAGAAGGCGAGGGTCACGCAGGCGATGATGTTCTCATCGATCTCGAAGACGTAGAACTGTTCGATGTGCTTCTCGATCATCGCCTGGGAGCGGTGGATCAACTCCTCGCGCTTCACGGCGGCGCGGGTGAGATTGTAGATCATGCGCACGTCGGCGCGGCGGGCCTGGCGGATCTGCTGGTAGTCGTTTGCGTAGATGAGCGTGCCCACGCCTTCGTTGGAGAAAATCTCATTCAACAGGCCGTCGAAAATGCGTCCGTCCACCAAATGAACGCGCGCGACGCCGGTCTCCAGGGCGCGGACCGCGTTTTGCGCCTTGCTCAGGGCGGCGGGGGCGATGGACGACGGGTTTTCCTTGAGGATGGCGCGGAGGCGCTCGACGGGGAGGTCGCGTTTTATCTCGCCGTTGATTTCGAGCCCGGCGAGGGCGCTGAGATAGATGACCTTCGACGCGCCGAGCGCTTCGCCGACCTCGGCCGCGAGGAGGTCGGAGTTGACGCGATAGGAATGGCCTTCGGGACCGTAGCCGATGGGCTGGATGATCGGGAGGATGTCGCGCTCGATGAGGTGGCTGAGAAAGTCCTTGTCGATGCGGTCGACGCGGCCGGTGAACTGTTGCTCGGCGCCCTTGATGATGCCGATCGGAAGGGCGCGGACGGCGTTGGTGATGGCGCACTTGAGGCTGTTCTGCGTGAGGCCCTCGAGGATGAGGTGCGAGACGCGGGCGGAGGCGCGGATGGCAAGGTCGAGGGTGACCGCGTCCGTGATGCCGGTGCCATCGATGTTCGAGATCGGGATGCCGCGCTGCTGAGAGAGTTCGGCGATCTGCTGGCCGATGCCATGCACGAGGACGACCTTGATGTCGAGAGAGCGGAGAACGGCGATGTCGACGAGGACGTTGCCAAAGTTTTCGTCGGCGACGATGGCGCCGTCCAGGGCGAGCACGAAAATCTGCCCCTGAAAACGAGGAACGTAGCGCAGGATGCCGCGCAGATCGGTCGGCTTGATAATGGGCGTCGAGCTCGCGGCAAGGGAGGGCGACGGCGAAGCGGGCGCAGAATGGGGCCAGGCGGGACCGGAGGCGGAGGCGCTCATTTAGGTGGGTTGGCGTGCGGGGTGCGGGTTTGCTTTTCGGACAAGCGAACGGACTCGTCAACGCACGTTCACGGTCCAGCGCGCGGACTCGCGCGCGCCGGCGAGCGTCACCGTGTGCCGTCCCGGCGCGAGGAGGCCCGCGGGAAGCGTGAGAAGGACTATCCCCTCCTTGCTGCGCGCCTGGAGGGAGCCGGGGACGGGTTCGAAAGTGGGAACGATCACGATTTCGTCGTTGCGGATGTAGACGGCCGCGCCCGCGAGTTGCTCATGGTCGCCCTCGAGCCGGGCGGTGAACTGCATGCGGGCGGCGCCGTGAGCGGCGAGTTCGGAGGGCGTGATAAGATTGGCATAGGCGGCCGGCAGGCGGGGCGGCTCGACCAGCGTCGAATCGAGCGGAGGCGGGAGCCCGCCGGCGACCGCGGAAACAGCCGCGGGCTGCGCGCCCTCGGGCAGGAGCTCTTGCGACGAAAGGGCAGGGTAGGGGCGCTCGGCGCGCACGCTCGCGCGGGCGAAGCCGGCGTCGAGCAGGCGCTTGACGTTCGCGTGTTCCTTCATGTCGGCGTAAGGCTCGAAAGCCTTGTTG
>CAMLQS010000475.1 GCA_946482165.1 uncultured Verrucomicrobiota bacterium
TTGAGCTCACGGAAGGAGGCGTCCGCCTTGAGGTCCAGCTTCGCACCGTCATATTTCGAGGTGAAAATGAGGTTGGTGAGATTGCTGTTGAGGTCGCTGTTGTCCGAGTAGGACGTGATCTTCTCGAACGCGCCGAACGCACCTTTGGTCAGCGAGTTCTTGCCGAACACGATTTCGGCGCCGGGGGAAACCTCGAAGACCTCGTCCTCAAGCGCCGGGTCGCCGATCGTGTCGGTGGCGTAAGTGACGTTGTCCTCGTAGCGCACCTCGGTGCGAGCGGTGAGGAATAGCTCGGCATTGTCGCCGATGGCCAAAAAGGGCGCGGCGAAAGCGGGAGTTGCTGAGAGGGCGGACAGGAGGGCCAGACGACGCTTGGTGATCATAGGTTAAAAACGGTGGGAACTTCAGTGATTGGATTGAAAATGGGTGGCAAGCTAACTTTGGGGCAAATTACCGAGACTTTACCTTCGTTAGAACCCAGTGAAGTCCGCATAAGAGCGTTTTTACGAGCTTGGTCAAACGCATAGTGCATGCGAAGATCTCATAAGCGGCGATTAGCTAGTTTATTGCGTTGCTCGTGGCGGAGCTGCTGAAGAAGGCACGCATTTGCGAGTTTGCCAGGGAGGTCGCCGCCTTGTCACTACGCAGCTGCGCCCCATGTCCGACCCCGTATCTCCTCCCAGCCCTGAATCTCGTCCGGAATCATTCGCCAAGCTCGGCCGCCAAGAGCTTCGCGCCATCGTGGCCACGGAGTGGCGATGGTTCGGACCGGTCGGAATACTCCGCACGGAAACGAGCATCCGGCTAAAAGTGGCGTGGGGGAGGCTCCTTGTCCTTCTCGGGATTTTAAGCGTCGTGCTTTGGGTGACCGCCGCGACCGGGTTGTATCTGTTTGTCAAATACAAGCGGGGCTTTCCCGAGGTGCAGTTCGGACACATGCTGCTCTATCCATGGAAGAAGAACGAGACCCGCATCGCCCGTGGCGACTTCCTCGTCGGCCGCGCCAAGGAGCTATGGAAAGAACGGAAGCTCGGCGAGGCGGGCAATCTTCTGCGGGAGGCCGCCTCGTTGTCGCCCGGAAACCGCGACGGACGAATGTTGCTGTCCCACTATTTCGCTTTGAGGCAACGGCCCGATCTTGCGGAGAAGCATCTGCTCGCGGGAGTGGACCTCCACAAATCGGACCAGGAATATCTTGAGCGGCTTTTCAGCTTCCTGCTCCAGCGTCAGGCGGATGAGACGGTGGCTGGGCTCGCGGAGAGGTTACTGAACGAGGCGGGCTCCGACAGGGCGGACGCGCGTGTCCGATTGATCGCAACGGCTCGGGCAACCGCGCTTTTTTTCCGCGGCAATTACGACGCGGCGGAAGATGTGCTGCGCGAATACCGGCTTGCGGACACGTCGGACGGCCAACTGCTCAGGATCCGGATCGAGTGGGAGCGGGGTGAACGTGAGACCGCGTTGGTGCGGCTTCAGATGCTCACTGAGGAGCGTCCCGAAAATGAGCAGGTTTATGGGCAGTATGCGGCCTATCTCCGCGAATTGGGGCGATACGACGAGCTGCGACGCCTCTGCCTATTGAGGCAGATCGCGTATCCCGAGAGAGCGCGCGCCCGCATTGATCTGCTCTATCTCTATGACCGGGACGGAAACGAGCCGAACGTGAAGGGCGGCATTGAGGAGGTCTTTTCCGATTTTGCGCAGGATGGGAGCACCTTGCTCGCCTTGGCCGATTTTGCTGCCAACAGCGGCCGGCCGGCCCTGGCCAGGCGGATTTACGACTACTGCAAAGCCAATTCCCTGCCTTGGGAGGGGCCTGCTTTGATGACGGTGGAGGCTTACGTAGTGGCGAAGGACTACAAACCGGCGCTCGAAGCCTGCCGGCAGATGATCAAAGACAATCCCGAGTGGGGCCGCCATTTCGCCTCGGTTTTCGACGGGCTTCAGTCGATTGCTCATTTCGGACTGGGCGACGCGCAGTCGGGGCAGCTCTTTCTGGATAATTTCTTGAATCAGGCGGGCGTTCGCGCGGACAACCTCGTCGCGGTGTCGAATCGTTTGGTGAGCGTCGGGGCGAAGGATCAGGCGCGCCAAGTGCTCGCAAGGGCGGTGCGGGCGGACCCTCTGAACCAATCCGCCTTGATGGGGCTCATCAAACTCGAGCTCGAGATTGCCCAGTCGGATACGTTGCCCGCCAACCTTCGCGCCTTGCTGTCGATGCGCAAGCCGCCGCGCGAGCTTCTGCGCGACGCTCACGACAAGCTCGGAAGCGATCGCTTTGTTTTTGTGCCCGGGCGAGCGGCGTTGCTCCAAGACCTGTTGGCAACGCTTGAAAAGCAATCTTTGGCGGGATCCGGTTGAGGCGCCGCCGGCAAGCCGTCCGTGGCTTTTGACGGTGATCCGGCGTGGCTCGCTTGCGTCGGCACGGGCGCGGTGATCGGCGGTGCTCGAAGCGGAGCACGAAAAAGCCCCGCGCCGGACGTGGCGCGGGGCTTTGAGTCTTACGAAGTCGGATCGCGCTGAGCGCGGCTTACTTCTTCTTCGCGGCGGAGCGCTTCTCCTCGATCGCGGCCTGGGCGGCGGCGAGGCGGGCGACGGGC
>CAMLQS010000476.1 GCA_946482165.1 uncultured Verrucomicrobiota bacterium
TCCAACCAGACTCATTGCCCGAAAGAACGCAAAGAACGCGAAAAACACGCCTCCGCTCATCCCCGCGTGGATCGGGGCCTTTGCGTTCGATTGTTATCTGATCGCAAGGACACGGTCGGCTTGCTCCTCGATTTCAAGGACCAAGGAGTAGCTGTTGTTCGCGTGGCGGACCACCCGGTATCCGTAATGTCGAAAGCCGCCGCCGCATTCGATCAGGAGTTCATGATCCCGCTTCGTGATGAATGAGCAGGTGGCCGGAGCGATGGCGCGCCGAAGGGATTCCCCTCGACTGTCCTCGGGGAGGAGGGTGTCGCCGTCGGCCATAGATTCATGGAGCTGGAGCGCCGGCCCGAAGGCGGCGGTGAAAACCGATACGGCCGACAAGTGGGCGGCTTCCCGGTCGGCCGCTCCCGGGCCAAGGTGACGAAACGCGATCACGGCCACCAACACCGCGACAAAGCTTGCCCCGAGTGCGATCCAACCGGCTTTCTCCGTGCGGTTCATCCGAAAAGCGGCGGGTTGTCGAAGCCGGTTCTTGAAAACGACACTTTTCGGCAGCTGCACCACGGCCGCCAGCACGAAAAGCCCCGTCCGGGTCAGGGACGGGGCAGGGCCTCGATTGAAAAAACGCTCGGAACGCCTAGGCGGCGGTATTCGGAGAAAGCATCACCCCGAGGAGGATGAACGGGATGGCGAGCAAGCCACGCAGGAACGGTTTCTTGGCATCGTCCCAGTGAACGATGACGAAAATCAAGGAGACGAACGGGACGAACAGATAGCCCAAGCCCCAGAGCACCGACGTGCGAAACGCGACGAAGAGAAGCTGGAGCCCGAACACGATGCTTATGATGACGCCGATTATGAGAAGGCCGATGCTGAGGAGTTCCATTTTGGAGGGATGTCTGTGGTTCGATTTAGTGGAAGCGGGACGCGGCAGAGAATTATATCTTCAAGGCGAGGTCGAGCCGTCTTTGCCTCTTTTGGACAGTATCTTAGAGAATCTTTTCCGGGTCCGTGACGGTCTTATCCACACTCCGGCGCGAGTTGGGGCGGAGTTTCCACGACTGGTCGGCGGCCGATTTCCGAGTCTCGCTTCTTGGCCGAGCGCGATTTCCGCCTCCGTCGGCCCCTTTTTACGATAAGGAGCCTGAATCCTCAGCGGGGTGCGTAAACGGATGTCAGTCCGATGGAGGCGACCAGCAACACGATGGGAGCGAGGGGCTGAAGCCACCACATCTTGGCAAGGCGCCTTCGCGCCGGGGAATCTGTCCCGAAGGATGCAAGCGCGGTGAACAGCAACCACCCTAGGCAAAGCGGCTTCCAGTAGTAGTCGGTGGTCCCCCCGTCCTTTACCTCGACCAAGAAAGAGGCTCCCACGCATAAGGCGGAGGCTATCAGCGGATAATAGTTGGCGGGCAAGCAGCTCATAGAGTAGGGCGACTTGGTGTTCACTATCTCCCGCTTCAGGCCCAAGCTATAGAATCATCAAACAACGCTCCGGGCCCTTCCGCCGTCCTCCGACTCCGGCCGGAGGCCATTAAAATGGATTGATTTCTCATTTTCGATTTCTCCGTTTCTGCAATGCGAAGTCGGCCATGAACAACACGATGCTGCATGCGAGTGATGACGTGGAGATGATCAAAAATAATTCTGTCGTTGCGCCTGTTTTGCTATCGAGGCCTAGGAATAAAAATATCAAATGCGTGAGCAGGAAAAGCACGGCGCATGTTTTGATCGGTCTTTTCATGTTCTCCCGTCGACGAGGATGAGCGACGCCAGTTGCCTACCCAAGTCCGTGTTGTTTCCGCGCTGAGTTCGGGCCTGGTGCGTGGCAAGTGGTCGGCTTCGCTTCATCGCATGGTTGAGCCAGGACGGCGGTCCGGGCGGCGGGGGACAATGGTCGAGGCGTGCATGGGAGAGAGAACTTAAGAGTGGGAGAAAATACTGGTAGGCCGACTCGATTTGTGGACGGGCTTGTTCAGCAGGAGTCGTGTTGTCGGCTCCGCCGCAACACAGTGCTCAGGGCTCGGGCTCTTTTCTATTTCTGAGGATTTCTATTCTGTTTCTTATTTGCTGCCAGTCGGATCGAACCGAACGGGAAACCTTTCGGTTCCAGAAGGATTCTTTCTTTGCTTTGGATAAAACTCGTGCCGCCAGCCACTCCTCATCGAAACCGCTCCACTCGCCAGCCATAGAGCGGAGATTCGATCTTACAGCGGGCGTCACTTCTAGTCTCAGGATGGTTTCAATCTCTCGGATGGTGAAAGATGATGATGCCAACTGAGCCGCAATCCGGTCGAAATCTTCGTCTCGAAGCTCCGTATCGAGGAATAAGTCGGAGAGCGCGTTCCATACCGGGCGCTTCGCGCGGTTGTCATCTATAGGCTGCATTGGCTTCCGTCCGACTAGGCATTATAGCTGCGGATGAGCGAAAACGATGAAGGGGGCGCTTGTCTCCGATAACGCGGCTTTCCTAGGAAACCGTTGGATCGGTCCTGTGTGTCCTCTAGGGTTTCGTTTGGCTCCTTTCGTTTTCATCGATTAGCTCAATAAATTCACGCACGCAGCTCATCTGCGCTTGAGTTAATAGATCAAACTT
>CAMLQS010000477.1 GCA_946482165.1 uncultured Verrucomicrobiota bacterium
CGGAACGCTCCTTGCCCTCGCATCCCTCGCTGCGAGCGGCTGCTCCAGCCACTCCTCGACGCTTCCCGGCCGAACCGGGCCGTTCCAACGCACCCGGACACCGGAAGATCTCCGCGTTTACGAAGGCCCGCTCTTGATCACGGTCGATGCGACGAACGGCTACGGCTCGCTGGAGATTCCCCAATCCAACAAAAGGCCGCTGAGCTTGTTCATCGCCCGCGAACATCTGGCCAAGTTGGAAGCGACGGAGAAAGCCCGGCGCCACGAAGTGCGCTACTGGTATCACGACGAACGATGGTCTTCCGATCTTGTGACCGGACAGGGAGAGCTGATTTCGGTTCGGGATCCCTCCGGCGTGATTTTGGATCTCTCACGCTGCACGCGCCACGAAACGAACATGGTCCGCCGTCCGGTGCCGATCAGTTATGGCCTGCCCATGGGAGACTTTTTGAAGGCGATGAATCGCGATTTTCCTCATCCGGCCTTCACGCTGGGCGGCTGCGTCGTGGACGAGGGCACTCCAAAAGATGAACCCCGCTATGTCTGCGCGAAATGCGACGCGGCGGCCGAAGCGTGGTCCGCATCCTTCTTGGCCAATCCCAAGTAGCCATGCCATGCGCCTCGAATCCCGTCGAACTCGTCATGGCGTGGGCGGACACGTTCGGGATCGCCGCCATGGTTCCCCGCAGGGCCCGCAAAGGCGCGACGACCCCGACTACGAGTTTGGGATCTGCTCAACCAACCCGACCTGCCGCGGCGTCCAAAACGCCTGAGTCCAACCCGATTTCTCTCCGTGAACCGCTCAATCTCCCTCGCTGCTTTTTTCGCTCTATCAGTCGCAACCGCACATGCCCGGCTCGGTGAAACGGTGGCACAAATTCAAGAACGCTTCGGTGAACCAACCGCCATCCGGAAAGAGCAGTTCTTTTCCCCCTCCGGTCATAAATTCGTCGAGATCGGCAACTGCTACATCTTCCGAGACGGCGACTGGCAAATCGACGTCGTGATCATCGACGGTCGCAGCTCGAAGGAAAGCTATCAGAAGAAAGGAGAATGGTCGGATGCGCAGGTGCAGACGGTCCTGAACGCAAACGCCCAAGGCGCGGCGTGGAATGAGACGGGGAAGGCGGCGCTGAAAAAGGTGATCCGAGAATGGAGCCGTTCCGACGGCGGGACCGCCAAGTGGCAGCAAAATTCGTCGATGACCATCATCCATCCCGCCTACGATCGGCAGAAAGTGAAAAAAGAGGCCGAAGCCAAAGCCGAGGCATCGCGTCCGCCCAAGATTTGAAAACAGCTAACGGACATGACCGACCAGCAACTCTACGAACTCGCGGACCAGGAGCTTCGCACCGGAGCGCATAACCGGCCGCTCTTGGCGCAGGCGCTCGCCGAGGCGAACGGACAGCGGAGCAAGGCCGAGCAAATCTACTGGCGGCTTCGGACGGAGAGCTGGCGCACGGAAGCGGCCCGGCATCCGGCGGACGCGCGCAGCCTTTATTTGCAAGAGATCCGCAGCCGCATCGACCAGACCATGCGCGCCCGCGAACTTCGCGCCTCGGTGGTCGGCTGGGCTTGGGCCATCGCCTGTTTTGTCAGCCTGGCCGCCGCCATCGTGTTCTTCTGGGCGGCCCGCGGAGCGTTCACGCGGGGCAGTTCCGCCCAATACGGCTACGCCGTCGGCGGCATCGCGAGCCTGGTGGTCGGGATCGTGGGCTACGTCATCTGCAAAAAAGACGCCGGCCAGGACCCGTTCGCCGACTGAGCCTGCCGCTAAGCTTTTGGCTTTCGGAACCGCAACTTTCCCACCATGCGAAAAAACATTTTCCTCGTCGATCTGGAGAACGTGCCCGCGCCACGGCTCGCGGAACTCGCGGAGCACGATTGCGAGGTGCATGTGTTCATTGGAGAAACCGCGGCAAAGCTCCCGCGTGCGCTCGTCGTGGAGATGCAAAAACTCGGGTCAAAGGCGCGCTACGTCGAGATCACCGGTTCCGGTCGAAACGCGCTCGATTTCCATATCGCCTACTACCTCGGCGAACACAGCGGCCAGAAGGAGAGCGCCTTCTTCCATATCATTTCAAAGGACACCGGCTTCGATCCGCTCCTCGCTCATCTGAAAGGCAAAGGCTTCTTGTTGGCGCGCTCCGCTTCCATCGAGGAAACGCCCCTGCTCCGCCAGCCCACAGTGAAGAGCCCGGCCGAGCGAACGATTATCATCGAGGAACGCCTCCGGGCGAATCCCAAGAACCGCCCGCAGCGAGAAGCCACCCTGGCCAGCATGATCGGCAGCCATTTCCAAAACAAGATCGGCAAGTCCGAAGTCTCCGAGATCATCGAATGCCTGAAATCCCGCGGCATCTTCAGCCTCGAAGGCAACAAGGTGAAATACGCCGCCTGAGCCGCGAAGGTGAACGCCATCTTCGACAATACTCTTCCGTCACCACCACCTCAACGCACATGAGTATCTTCTCCCGCTTCTTCGGCCGTTCCGATTCCGCCGCCAGCCACAAGGCCTCCGCTCCCTTGGTGGCGAATTCCGCCATCGAGCATCCGCTCTCGCTGCAGGTGCTTTTCCCGGCCGATGTCGAATGGAAC
>CAMLQS010000478.1 GCA_946482165.1 uncultured Verrucomicrobiota bacterium
ACTTCGGCCTGGCGAAGGCGAGCGACGTTAGTATGACGAACGCGGCGGGCGCGGTCGAGAGCGATGGTGTGGACGTTGCGGTCTCGATGGAGCGGCCCTTGGCGCTTTGGGGAACGGGCGGTAACTTCTACGGGCAGACAGGGGGAGTGCAGCAGTCGATGGGCGTCCCGCAGTTGATCAGGTCCGGCGTTCTCAAGATCGCGACCGCGGACGACGCGACGCTCTATTTGCGCGAAGATCGTTCTCTCTGGGGGATGGGCAGCGGCTTTGGGTCCATGGGCTGGTCATCCATCGGACGGATTGCGACCGATGTGGTCGACGTCGCGGTTGGACTGAAGCATCTGCTTTTTTTGAAAAGCGACGGCTCTTTGTGGACGCTGGGCGGCAATGAGTATGGCCAGCGCGGAGCGAGCGGGCTGGTGGAAGATGCACCGGCTTTGCTCACGACGGGCGTGGCCCGGATCGCGGCCGCCGGGCAGCACAGCTTCTTTGTTCGCTGCGACGGCAGCCTCTGGGGGATGGGGGGCAATTCTTTCGGACTATTGGGAGTGGGAGACACGCTTGATCGCGGCGTCCCGACGCTTGTCGCCAACGGCGTCGTCGAGATTGCCACCGCAAGCTTCCATAGCGGGTTTGTCGATGCCACGGGATGGGCGTGGTCGATGGGCGCTAACTCCGATGGCAGGTTAGGTAACGGAAGCAGCAGTGATCGGCACCGGCCTGTCCGGGCGCTGCATGACGTATCGCGGCTCGCGCTCGGCTACCTGCACTCGCTGTGGCTGACCAGAAACGGCGATGTTTGGGGCGCAGGGGACAATTCGTTGGGGCAACTCGGATTGGGCGATCAGGCCTCGCGTTTTTATCCGGTGAAACTCGCCTCCGCGGCGCGGTGTGTCGCCGTCGGCTACGGGACCAGTTTTTTCGCGGGCATGGACGGGGGCCTGTGGGCGGCGGGTTATAACAGCTCCGGCCAGCTGGGAAATGGATCGGCAATCTCGACGACCGTTTTCATCCGGATGGCGGAAGGTGTGCGCGAGGTCGCGGCTGGGACGAGCCATATGATGTTTTTGCGCCTTCCTCCGCCCCGGTTCACCGCCCAGCCCGAGAGGTTCGGCGTCGTGGCCGGGCAGACGGCATTGCTGGAGGTCGCCACCTCCAGCGACGGGCCCGTGAGCTACCAGTGGTATGCGGGAGCAGCTGGCGATACATCGAAGATCGTTGTTGGCGCCAACTCGGCGAGCTACGTCACGCCGCCCTTGCTTGCAGACGCCTCCTTTTGGGTCCGGGCCACGAATACCTACGGGTTCACCGACGGCGCCACGATCACGGTGGAAGCGTGTTCCTCGCCAGTGATCACGTTTCTGCCGCAAGAGGTGGCTGCGGTCGCGGGGCAGACATTTTCATGTGTCGTGCGCGCGAGCGGCGGCGCCTTGCGGTATCAATGGTATCGTGGCGGCACCGGGGATACTTCGCGCCCGGTGGCGGGAGGGACGTCCGCGGTCTTGGAGGAGGGAGCGCCGGCCGCGGACCTCAGCTACTGGGTGCGTGTGACCAATCCGGCCGGCGCGGTCGACTCCCCGGCGGTGCAGGTCCGGCATCTGCGTTCGGCGCGGCTGCTGACGATGGGCGCCGATGAATGGGGGCAACTGGGGCTGCGCCGTTCGATGGCGCCGACGCAGGTCGCGCAGGATGTGATCAAGATCGCGGCGGCGGGTTCGGTGAGTTTATGGCTGAAGTCGGATCACACGCTTTGGGCTGCTGGCGAATCGGTTTCGGGAGGCGGACCCCGTCTGGTGGCATCGGATGTCGTCGATTTCGCCGCCGGCCGAAGGAGCTTTCATGTGCTCTTTATCAAAACGGACGGGAGTCTTTGGGGATTTGGCTCAAATACCTCCAGGCAGATGGGACTGTGGGGGATTAGCTGGGTGACTGCTCCTGTTCAGATCGCGACCGGCGTAAGAGCGGCGGCGTGCGGTTATAATCACAGCGTGTTTCTCAAGGAGGACGGTTCTGTTTGGGGCATGGGCGACAACAGCCAATCCCAGCTCGGCAGCGCTCGCGCGAGTGACCCCTTGCGTTACCAGATAGCAAGCGGAGCGAAGGCGGTGGCCGCCGGGCTTTTCCAGACGTTCATTATTAAAACGGATGACACTCTCTGGGTAACGGGGCGGACGTATACGAACTTCACGCAGGTGGCGGACAGCGTGGCCGAGGTGGCCTGCGGCACCGACCACGTTTGGCTCAGGAAGACGGATGGTTCCCTATGGACCAGCGGAAGCGGCGCGAATGGGCAGCTTGGGGATGGCACTTATTTGGCGCGGAGCGATTTCGTTCGCGTGGCCGAAGCGGTCGAAGGCATCGCGGCCGGAGGCGAGAACGGATTCTTTCTGCGGTCCGGAGGAAAGCTCTTTGCGGCGGGAGGAAACTTTCATGGCGAGTTTGGACTGGGGGAGGCTCCCGGCACCGCCCTTCCTCTTCTAGTGGGAACGGGTATTCAACAGGCGGCATTGGGGGATTCACATGCGCTCTTTTTGAAAGCAGATGGCACGCTGTGGTCGGCGGGAAGCAACAGGAGTGGGCAGCTTGGAAATGG
>CAMLQS010000479.1 GCA_946482165.1 uncultured Verrucomicrobiota bacterium
GCGGCCGACGCGATCAGCAGATGTTCAGCAGGTTGCTCGAGATGAGTCGCGGCTAGCGCCGGTTCTAGGTTTAGGGCAATTCAAACGGAATTGCATAGACGGCAATGGTCGGGCCTTAGGCAGGGGCGGGACCGCCAGACTCGCCGCGTCGGAGCGGTGATCGTTGCCCCTATGCACTCGCGGCGCGTCCAGCGGTCGCGCCCCACCTCATTCAACGCAGAGCGGCTGCGCTCAGGCGCGGGGCAACTCCACCCAAAACGTGCTGCCCACGCCCGGCGACGAGCGCACGCCCGCCGTGCCATTCATGCGTTGCGCGGCGCGGCGCACGATCGCCAGCCCGACACCGGTTCCATCGTATTCGGGCGACAGGCGCTGGAACATCCCGAAGAGACGCCGCTGCCCCGCCTCGTCGATGCCGATGCCGTTGTCGCTTACATAGACCCGCACCCGACCGGGCACCAGTTCGGTGTAGACGCGAACCCGCGGAGGGACGCCGGGAGCGACGAATTTGACCGCATTGTCGAGGAGGTTGGCCAGACACTGAGTGAGCGACGCCTCGTGCCCGCGGACCAAGGCCAACGGGCTCTCTATCTGCACGGCGGCCCGCTCTTGGCCCAGCTCCGGACGCTCGTTCAAGATGCCGCGCACGAGGGCTTCCACATCGACCGGCCCCACCTCGATCTCGGCCCGGGACAGACGCGTGAAACTCAGCACGTCCTGGATCAAGCGGTCGAGGCGCGCCGCCGCGTCGACGACCTTCTTCAAATGCGGGACCCCCTCGGGGATGCGATCGCCGTAGTCCTCGACCACGACCTCGGTCAGTCCCTGGATCGCGCGGAGGGGCGCGCGCATGTCGTGCGAAAGACTGTAGGAAAAGGCCTCCAGCTCGGCGATGCTCTCCTGGAGACGCGCGGTGCGATCGCGCACCCGGAGCTCCAGCTCCTCGGCGTGGGACCGCAGGCGATCCTGCGCTTGCTTGAGTTCGGTGATGTCGCGCGCGATCTTGGAGGCGCCAATGATAAGACCGCGACGGTCGCGGATCGGGGAAATGGTAAGCGAGACATGGATCTGACGCCCGTCCTTGCGATGCCGCACGGTTTGAAAGTGATCCACGCGCTCGCCTCGCTGGAGGCGCGCGAGGATCTGTTGCTCCTCGTCGAGCCGGTCGCGGGGGATGACCCGGATGATCGGCTTGCCGATCATTTCGTCGGCGGTGAAACCGAAGATCCGCTCGGCGGCCGGATTCCAAGTTGTGACGATGCCTTGGAGATTCTTGCCGATGATCGCGTCGTCCGTGCCCTCGACGATCGCGGAGAGCCGCTGAAAAGCCAGGTCAGCGTCGCGGCGGTCGCCGCTGTCGCGAGCGACCTCCGAGGCGCCGATCACGCGTCCGTCCGCCTCGATGATCGGCGAAGCGGTGAGCGAGATGTCGACGAGCGTGCCGTCTTTGCGCCGACGCACCGTTTCGCGGCGCTCGATCTGCTCTCCGCGTCGGATGCGTTCCGGAATTCCCGGCTCCTCGTCCAAGCGGTCGGGCGGAAACAAGGTGTCGACGCGTTGACCGATTGTCTCCGCCGCCGCGTAGCCAAAGATCCGTTCGGCGCCCTCGTTCCACGAGGTGATGATACCGTCCAGGTCCTTGCCGATGATCGCGTCGCTCGAGGAGTTGACGAGCGCGGCGAAGAAGGCGTCGGAGGACGGCGAAGACGGTGACGTGGAATCGGACATGGCGGAGCGCGAGAGGAACCCCGGCGCGACGGAGCGGAGTGCGCCGCGCGTTATTTGAAGAAGAACCGTCCCAAGGGAAGGTCGCTTCTTTCCGGCGCGGCGCGAGCTCCCGGGTCGGAGAATTTCCCCGCTCACGCCTCCGGAGATTTTCCTTACGCGCGATTGCCCGTCCGCCTTCTTGCGGTGGCGGCGGCCTCGCTTTGGCGCGCAAAAAAGCCGGCGCCCTCCGAGGAGGAGCGCCGGCCAAAAGCCGGTGGCGAGGTGGGCGGGCGCGTCCCGCGTCCGCATTCTGCGGCCCGGTCACCCGAACCGCGGGCGGAGAGACCGGCCCGTCCACCAAGGTCCGGAAGCTTGGGGTGATCGATCAGACCTTCGGGCCGCCCTGCGCGAGCTTGCGGGCGCGGAGGCGGAGGCCGTTGAGGCGGATGAAGCCGGTGGCGTCGGACTGGTTATACCAGGACTTCACGCCTTCCATGGAGGCGATCTTGTCGTCGTAAAGTGAATACTTCGACTTGCGGCCGCAGGTGATGATGTTGCCCTTGTAGAGCTTCAGCCGGACGGTGCCGGAAACGTATTTCTGGCTCTCGTCGACCATGGCCTGGAGCATCTCGCGCTCGGGCGCGAACCAGAAGCCGTTGTAGACGAGCTCGGCATATTTCGGGATGAAGCCGTCGCGCAGGTGCAGCACCTCGCGGTCGAGGGTGAGCGACTCCACCTGGCGGTGGGCCTGCATCAGAATGGTGCCGCCCGGGGTCTCGTAGACGCCGCGGCTCTTCATGCCGACGAAGCGGTTCTCGACGAGGTCGACGCGGCCGATGCCGTGTTTT